>NZ_JBDNNF010000006.1:0-107823 GCF_047725585.1 Oenococcus sp.
CTGCTTTTATTTTTCCGCGGCTCCTTGTCAGCAAGGCTGACAAAAGAGGGGAAATTTTCATTTAATCTATCTTTTGTATAGTTATTGCTGTGCATGGGTTTTATTGCTTTAAAATGAACTAAATTTTTTTTGCAATTTTGTTTGCCCGAGGAGGCGCTGCAATGGAGAAAATTTCTAATATTTTTAAAGAATTCGCTTTTAAGGATTCTCAATTAACACTATTGGCTGGACCTTGTGCGATTGAGTCCTATGAAACTTGTGCCGAAGTGGCGGATACACTTAAAGAAGTGTGCGAACGATTACATATTAACTATGTTTTTAAATCATCTTTTGATAAAGCGAATCGTAGTTCTGTAGAATCGGACCGAGGTCAAGGATTGGAAAGAGGCTTAGCTATTTTAAATCGGATCAAACATGATTATCGTGTTCCAATTGTGACTGATGTTCACGAGTCGTATCAATGCGAGCCTGTTAGCCAAGTTGCTGATGTTCTTCAGATTCCTGCTTTCCTTAGTAGACAGACCGACTTGCTAGTTGCAGCTGCGAAAACTGGTAAAGTTGTCAATATCAAGAAGGGCCAGTTCATGGCGCCTGAGGATTTGATCCCAGCTACACGGAAAATTACGGATTACACGTCCAAGATTCTATTGACAGAACGTGGCAGTAGTTTTGGTTATCATCGTCTCATTGTTGATATGACTGGATTAATCGAAATGAGAAAAGCTGGATTTCCTATTATTTTTGATGCGACGCATTCCGTTCAGGTTCCTGGTGGGTATGGCGGCCATTCAGGTGGCAACAGAGATTATGCGTTTCCCTTGATGCGGGCAGCCTTAGAAATTGGTGTGGCTGGTATTTTTGCAGAAGTGCATCCAAACCCGCCCGAGGCTATTTCTGATGCTGATAATCAAATTTACTTGAGTAAGATCACACCGATTTTAGAAAACGCCAATCATATTTTTCAAGAACATCGCAAGGATGCCGAGGAGATGGCTGCTAATGGCTTATTATGAGATTGCGCGAGAGGTGTTTTCCCAGGAATCTGAGGAATTGGCAAAAGTAGCTGATCGTTTGGACGAAAAATTTGATCAATTAGTTAATTTAGTTGGTCGAACCAGTGGCCGCATCGTTTTCGTTGGAATTGGCAAGTCCCAAATCATTGCTGAGAAAATTTCAGCATCTCTATCATCTGTCTCTATTCATAGTTTTACGGTGGACGCAGGCACAGCTTATCATGGTGATTTGGGGCGAATTTCGTCTGATGATTTATTGATTTTCGTTTCCAATAGCGGAGAAACACAAGAAGTGCTTCAGACTTTGTTTTCTTTGCAATTAATCTTTCCGGAAGGCTTAAAGACTGTTTCTCTGACTGGCAATTTGAAGTCGACTTTAGCAACCAATACAGACCTTTCTTTTGATGTTGGCGTTGCTAAAGAGGCTGATACGACGGGACTTGCACCAACGTCTTCGACTACAGCTACATTGGTCTTTGGTGACGCTTTACTGGTGGCTTTGGAAAATCGCCAGGATTTTACCCGCAATAAATTTGCGTTATACCATCCGGGTGGCACGATTGGCCGCTTATTATTGCAGCGGGTAAAGCAGGCAATGCATAGCAAAGTACCATATGTTGATGAAGATACGCCGATCAATGAAGTTATTTATCAAATTAGTGATTTTGGTATCGGGATGACTTTGGTTAAGGACAAAATCACTGGGAAGGCGATTGGTATTGTGACTGATGGCGACATTCGAAAAAAATTTCTTTCCGTTAATTCGGTTAAAAAGTCCGTGGCTTCTGACTATATGACGAAAGGTTTTATCAGCATTAATCAGGATAAGCGTAATAAAGCTGCCTGGCAGTTAATGGCGAATTATGGTATTTCCAACTTAGTTGTTGTCGATGATGATGAAAATGTGGTCGGTGTCGCGACGGTTCATGATGTTCTATAAATTAAAAACAGCCATGTCTATGAAGAGGTTTGCGCGATTAAAAGTGGGCTCATGCTATAACTAATGTGTATGGATGAATCTGGTTTTTGGTATAGTAGCATTAAAATAATTGGATCGGTGGGGTTTAAGCATGGATTTAACATTGCGGCAACGGGAAATTGTGAGGATACTCAAAAAACGCAGTCCCTTAACTGGGGAGAGAATCGCTGAGGATCTAAAACTTAGCCTACCGACAATTCGTCCGGATTTACGTTTTCTGACTGGCATTAGTCTGCTTAAAGCGCGTCCTAAAGTGGGTTACGAGTATCAGGGCGGTCAATTGATAAATCTTGATTATGAACATCTGTATCATCAGACAATTGCAGCGATTTTATTGCCGACAACCGAGATAAAGGTTAACGATACCTTACAAGATGCCGTGGGCCAGTTATTTTTAAATGATGTCGGATCACTCTACGTTCTTGATGATCAGGAAAACTTAGTTGGCCTGATTTCACGTAAAGATTTGCTGCGTGCCAGTCTAGATAATAGCCGTGTTCAATCTATGACAGCTAGTATGGTGATGACCAGAATGCCTAATTTAATTACCGCGACAGCTGATATGCCGATTCTTGAAGCCGGGCGTTTGCTGCTGCTGCACCAAGTTGATTCGCTTCCCGTGGTAGACAAACAAGCACCGCGCCACGTGATTGGCAAAATTACGAAAAATCGTATTTTTCAGCATTTTATTGAATCGGCCCTGCAAAATTCATAGACATGTAAAAATTCCGTGCATGAAGTACGGTTTTTATTTTAAACATCTTTGTAAGCGCTTGCAATTTGATTGAATATATTATAAATTATATATCGAACAAATAAGACGTATTATTTGTTCCGAAAGGGTGCATATATGACCAAACAAATATATAACTTTTCAGAAGGCAGCAGCCAAATGTCTAATCTGTTGGGTGGAAAAGGTGCAAATCTCGCTGAAATGACACGGATGGGACTTCCTGTACCACACGGCTTTACGATTACGACTGAAGCTTGCCATGAGTATCAGTTGCGGCATAATCTCAGTGCTGAACTGCTGCAGGAATTAGACCAAGCTTTAGACAGCCTGAGCACAGTTACGGGCAAAAAATTTGGTGCAGCCAAAGACCCGCTGCTCGTGTCAGTTCGATCTGGTGCTGCCATTTCCATGCCCGGCATGATGGACACGATTTTGAATATTGGCCTCAATGACGAGAGCGTTAGTATACTGGCTCGATTAACTGGCAATGAAAGATTTGCCTACGATAGCTATCGTCGTTTGCTTGCCATGTTTGGCAACGTAGTTTTTGGTCTGCCGGAAACAGCTTTCGATCAAATTCTGACAGATATCAAGAAAGCTAAGAACTATGATTCCGATTTGGATCTGACCATTGATGATCTTAAAGAAATCGTGAGTCGTTTTAAGGAAATCTATGCTGATTCCGACCAGGGGGAATTCCCTCAAGATCCCAAAGAACAGCTTTTGGCAGCGGTTAATGCAGTTTTTGATTCCTGGAACAACCATCGTGCCCAAATTTATCGTCAAGAGAACCATATTTCAGAGGCGTTAGGGACAGCAGTCAATATCCAGGAAATGGTTTTTGGCAATTTTGGGCAGGATTCCGGAACGGGTGTCGCCTTTACGCGTAACCCATCGACTGGGGAAGCTGGTTTATTTGGTGAATATTTAATCAATGCGCAGGGCGAGGATGTTGTTGCAGGCATTCGGACGCCACAGCCTGTGAGTGTACTACAGGTATCGATGCCGGTTTTATATGCACAGCTCTTGGATACGGCTCAAAAAATCGAGGCGCATTACCGAGATATGCAGGATATGGAATTTACGATTGAACAAGGCAAAATGTATCTGCTCCAGACGCGAAGCGGGAAACGTACGCCGACAGCCGCGGTTAGAATTGCTGTTGATATGGTTCAGGAAGGCTTATTGACAAAAGAGGACGCCATTTTAAGTGTTGAGGCCGAATCAATTGCCAAAATGCTGCATCCGGAGTTTGACCCGGAGGATCTAAAAAAACACCAAGTGCTTACAAACGGTTTGCCGGCTTCACCGGGCGCAGCGACAGGGCAGGTCTATTTCACCTCTGCAGATGCTAAAAAAGCCAGTGATCAAGGTATTAAAGTCGTTTTGGTACGCTCGGATACATCACCAGAGGATATCGAAGGGATGATCGCCAGCCAGGCAATTGTGACATCTCGCGGTGGCATGACCTCACATGCAGCAGTTGTTGCGCGCGGTATGGCTTCGACAGGCGTTGTCGGGGCACACGACTTAGAGGTTGATTATGATAGCAAAACAGCTAGCGTCAAAGGCCAAGTGATTCATGAAGGTGATTGGATTTCGGTTGATGGCAGCAGCGGCAATCTATATCTAGGCCAGATTAAAAGCCGCGATGCCGTGATCCGAGGTGAATTATCTCAGCTTCTCGATTGGGCCAAACAGACAGCTCGAATGGGTGTTTATACGAATGCAGATACACCAAAAGATTTCCAAAAAGCACTTGATTTTGGTGCTGATGGCATTGGATTGACTCGTACGGAGCATATGTTTTTCAAGTCCGAACGCCTGCTGCAGATGCGCCGCTTGATTTTAGCGGAGAACAAAATTGACCGCCAAGATCCTTTATCAAAACTTCTAGCTATGCAGCAAGGCGATTTTTACGAAATTTACCGATTGGCGGCCGGAAAAGAAGTCACAATCAGATTATTGGATCCGCCTTTGCATGAATTTTTGCCGCATGATGAAAAAGAAATTGCGGCTGTTTCTCAGCAAACTGGTCTTTCCGTCGAGAAACTGCGCGCCCGCATTGAATCATTAAAGGAGTCCAATCCGATGCTGGGGCATCGAGGCGATCGCTTAGCCGTGACTTTCCCAGATATTTACGAAATGCAGGTTCAGGCGATTATGAACGCTGTCCTGCGTTTGCATGACCAGGGGGTCAATGTGAATCCGCATATTATGATTCCATTGACGAATTCTAAAGCTGAGATGGGTTGGGTCCGCCGGTTAGTGGTTGATAAAATCGAGGAAACGATGGCCAAACACAAACTATCGATGACTTATACTGTCGGGACGATGATCGAGACACCGCGTGCTTGTGTGGTTGCTGACGAGATCGCAGAGGTATCGGATTTCTTCAGTTTTGGCACCAATGATTTGACTCAATTAACATTGGCTTTCTCGCGTGATGACGTTGCCTCTTTTATGCCTGATTATCTGAAAAAAGGCATACTTCCGGCAGATCCTTTCCAAACAGTCGACACACAAGGTGTTGGCCAATTAATGAAAATCGCCATCGATAAAGGCCGTCGGACTAAACCGAATTTAGATATCGGCGTCTGTGGCGAAGTTGGCGGGGATGCGGCATCAATTGATTTCTTTGAAAAGATTGGTGTCAGCTATGTTTCATGCTCGCCTTATCGTGTGCCGGTAGCTCGTATGGCTGCTGCTCAAGCACACATTCGTAATCGCACGGCAAAAGTAGCACTTGTTTGATAAGTGCAAAAGGCATTAATTTTATTTAATGCCTTTTTTGTGCCCACATCCTATCCGGCTCCGGGGGAACTGCGGTAAATTAGATGAGTAAATGGTGCGGCGATCCAGAACCTTTGAACTAAGATCGCTTTTTTGCTAAGGAGCGTTTATGAAAATTGTGATTGCACCGGATTCTTTTAAAGGCAGTTTAACAGCCAAACAAGCAGCAGAATCCATTCATACTGGCCTACTTCAGGCATTGCCCCAAGCCGACTATGAGTTGATTCCGATGGCTGACGGTGGTGAAGGGACGGTCCAGTCATTAGTTGATGCAAAAGGAGGGATTTTTCAAAATGTCGATGTTTTGAATCCCTTTGGAGAAACTGTGTCAGCTCGGTATGGTTTGATTGACCATGGCAAAACGGCCGTCATTGAAATGTCTGCAGCCAGCGGTATCCAATTTATTCGAGAAAATCAAACCGACCCTTTGGCGGCCAGCAGCTACGGCACTGGCCAGCTCATGCTGGACGCCATGCATCGTGGTGCTCGCCAACTGATTATTGGGATTGGAGGCAGTGCGACGACAGATGGTGGTCAAGGAATGGCCGCAGCTTTAGGCGTTCGTTTCTTAAATAAACAGAATCAAGAAATTCATCTTGGGGGAGGCGGCTTGGGCGAGCTGGACCATATTGATGTTCGCCAGATTGACCCTTTGGTATCGGCCACGCATATTCGTATCGCCTCAGATGTGACCAACCCTTTAGTCGGCCCGAATGGATCGGCATTTGTTTTTGGTCCGCAAAAGGGCGCAAATCCACAGATGGTACATCTTTTGGATAAAAATTTACGTCATTACGCAGCTGTTGTCCAGCGTGATTTAGGCAAAGACCTGGCTGCTTATCCCGGAGCCGGAGCGGCTGGCGGCTTAGGGGCTGGATTGCTGGCTTTTACAAATGCTAGCATGGCCAAGGGTATTGAAATTGTTGTTGAGACAACTGATTTTAAAAAACGTGTTGAAAACGCAGACCTGGTCATTACAGGTGAAGGCTCAATTGATTTTCAGACACAATACGGCAAGACGCCGATTGGCGTTGCTCAAGCAGCCAAGGCCGTTTCACCGCAGACAACGATCATTGCTTTAGCTGGCCACGTCGGTCAAGGAATTGATCCATTATATAAACTCGGTATTGATGCCGTTTTCAGCATTTTACCAGGTGTTCAAACTTTGCCGGAGGCAATTGAGAAAGCGGCCAGCAACTTATCTCGGACGGCTGAAAACATCGGCCGTTTGATAGCCAAAACGATACCTCCAAAAGGATTATGATTTAAGTATGATTTCTTATTCAAAATTAGCTCAAGCGAGTATCAAAGAGTTATCAAAAAGAGGCGTCGCATTATCTGACGTCACGACGCTGACGACTGAATTTTTGCAAACCCATTATCATTTTGCTGCCGATGGCAAACGGCTGGAAGAGGCTCTGTCGATGGTTTTAAAGCGCGACGAAGTTAATGACATTATTTTAACAGCCTTATTTATGGACGAGTCTGCCGAAACGATGCCCGACGACAATCCGCTTAAAGCACGTCTGGCCAGGGATGCCAATGGGCATAATGTTGATGAAATTTTAGCGATCGGACTGGCTAGCCAGTTTGGTGCCGCTGCAACGGTTCATTATGGCTGGCTGGATAATGAAAAACCCGGCCTGATCGGTGTTTTGAATGATAAAACTGATTCCGTCAATGTCTATATTGACGATATTCTGGCTGCACTTGTTGCAGCTTGTGCCATGAGCTATTTGGAGCTAACCGGCGGAAATCATTTCTAAATAAGTATTTGCTTTGTTTACCACACCCACGAGGAGATATTAATGATTACTAATTCATTCCCACAAGCTTTGACGATTGCCGGCTCGGATTCCGATGGATCAGCAGGTGCGCAGGCAGATCTGCATGCCTTTTTTCTCGGCATGTCTATGGCAGTTCGGTTTTAATTGCGGCTGTAGCAGGAAATTCTTATGGTATCCATGCCAGCCATAGTTTTCCTCTTGATTTTATTGATGCTGAATTCAAGGCATTAGCTGAAGATTTTCAGATTAAAGCTGCTAAAACAGGCATGCTCTCAGATAGCAGCTTGATTAAAAATATCGTGGAAAATTATCAGTGTTATCATTTCGGTCCTTTGATTGTCGATCCGGTAATCACGACTAAGCACGGTGCAAAGCTTCTCGAAGACGCTGCGATTAATACATTAAGGGAAAAATTGCTTCCCTTAGCGTTGGTAGCGACGCCGAATTATTCAGAAGCCCAAGTCATTGTTGATTTTGAGTTTCAAGACCAGGCAGACGTTGCTAAAGCGGCTGCTCAAATTCAAAAACTTGGTGTTAAAAACGTTGTTATAAAGGGATCGCATGTCTATCAAGGCGATCAGGAGACTGTTTCTGATTATGTCCTTTTAGCTGATGGCAGCCATTATCTACTATCTGAAAAATATGTCGACACCACACATATCAATGGGACTGGCGACACCTTTTCGGCGATTATCACAGCAGAAATTGCGAAAAATAAATCTGTGAGAGATGCAATCGCGATTGCCAAAACGGCTACCTATGAGGCGATCAGCAATCAAATCGCTGTTGGCCATCAATTTGGGCCGATAAATCACTGGGCGATTAAGTAACTGGTTTATAATTTAATTCGATGGATCAGCTGAGAAACTACTTATCAAAACATGCGATCGCAGCCCGTGGCGGTGCTGCGATTCTGTATGGTGTCCTCGTTGCTGTTGCGATGAATTTTTTCTGGAAACCAGGGAACATTTATTCCGGCGGCTTTAATGGCCTTGGCCAGCTGGTTGGCTTTTTTTTCGCCAGCAGTTATCTGCCGCTGATTATTTTACTGATTAATCTGCCGATGGTGTTTCTGGCGATTATTTTGATTAGTCGTCGTTTAGCGTTTTTTGAAATTTCGGCAATTGCCTGTTCTTCAATCTTTATTGCGATTATCATACCGCCGGCAAAACCTTTGATTTCAGATCCTCTGATGTGCGCTGTTTTTGGCGGAGCCATCAATGGTTTCGCCACGGGATTTGCTTTAAAAAACGGTGTCGCCACCGGCGGCTTGGATGCGCTGGAAATTATCAGCAAACGTTTTTGGAATATTAAAGTGTTTCCGATTAATGTCGCCTTTAATTCCTTTGTCATGCTGGGATCTGGTTTTCAGCATGGCTGGAGTCATGCTTTTTATTCCATTATCGGTATCGTCATTTCTGCCTGGATTACCACAATTGTTTATACACAGCAGCAGCAGATGCAGGTCATGATCGTGACTAACAGTAAAGACAAAATGATTGAAGCGATTCAATCTCGTTTGCGGCGCGGCATTACAGTGGTTGACGATGCTCAAGGCGGCTATCTGCACGATTCCAAGCACGTCATTTTCACAGTTATCACATTAGAGGAGCGTTACGAACTTCATTTGGCCATCAAACAGGCCGATCCGAAGGCTTTTGCATCCATGTGGAAAGTAGATCATACTTTTGGCAATTTTTATGAAAAACAGGTCTGATTCATGCTGCCAGAACTATTAATAGTGGTTTAAAACGCTTTATTTTTTTCTTCTGTATAATTAAGTTATTAAATGAGGGAGTAACGGCGGTCGTATGTTTCATTTGATCTGCGGGAAAACCAAGTTGCACGAGCGAATAACTCTGGCGACCCTTAATCAGTGAGACTCATTTTAATAATAATTAGAGGAGTCTTTTATTTTGTCTGAAAATAAATTTTACGATCAGCCCGCCAAAGACGTTATCAAGCTTTTATCGTCTGATAAAAATCAAGGTTTGACGGCTGCGGCTGCGGCTGATCTCTTGGCTAAATACGGCCATAATGCGTTAAATGAGGCAAAGCGGACAACGCTGCTGCAGAAATTCATTAACCAGTTCAAGGATTTTATGATTGCTATTCTGGCTGTTGCGGCCGTTGTTGCAGCACTTACCGGCGAGGTCGTTGATGCGATCTTTATTTTGCTGGTTGTTGTCCTGAATGCGATTTTCGGCGTTTTTCAGGAATCCAAAGCAGAAGATGCGATTGAAGCTTTAAAACAAATGTCGACTCCCAATGCCAATGTCCTGCGTGATGGCAAAGTGCTTTCTGTGCCGGCAACCGATCTGGTGGTCGGAGATATTGTGCTTTTGGAAGCTGGTGATATTATCCCGGCCGATCTGCGACTGATAGATGTCAGCTCGCTCAAGATTGAAGAAGCCGCTCTAACCGGTGAATCAGTCGCAGTTGAGAAAAGTGCCGGTGTCTTGCGGGCTAAAAATCCGGGTCTTGGCGACCGGCATAACATGGCCTTTATGAATACAAATGCGACTTATGGCCGTGCGACTGGTATTGTGGTCGCAACAGGGATGCAGACTGAGGTCGGCCACATTGCTAATATGCTGGAGCAGACCGAAGAGACGGCAACGCCTTTACAAATGAATTTAAAGCAGTTGGGAAAAACGCTGACTTACCTGATTCTTGTGATTTCGCTGATTGTGTTTGTCATCGGCATGTTAAAAGGTGCCGAGAACTTCATCAACATGCTGTTGACAGCGATCAGTATTGCTGTCGCAGCTATTCCAGAAGGCCTGCCGGCGATTGTGACGATTACGCTGGCATTAGGCACGGGACGTTTGGCCAAGAAAAATGCCTTGATGCGCCGTTTAGCAGCTGTTGAGACACTGGGTTCCACGCAGATAATCGGATCTGATAAGACTGGTACCCTGACTCAAAACAAGATGACCGTCGAAAAGTATGTCGTAGACAATCAAGTCTATGATGCTGAGCGAAGCATCGAAGGGGATGCAACAGCCGAACGTCTAGCTGTTGTGATGGCTTTGAATAACGATACGAAGCGTACAGAAGAGGGCCTGATTGGCGATCCAACCGAGACGGCTTTGATTACCTTTAATGAGAAACAAAACCAGGATCTGGATAGTCTTTTTGACAGAATGGGCCGTGTGGCAGAGATTCCGTTTGATTCGGAACGCAAGCTCATGACGACTGTCAACAAACATCATGGCAAGTATCTGATTACCGTGAAAGGTGCGCCGGATGAATTGCTGCGACGGACATCTCAAATTGAGATTAAGGGTAAAATTCAGCCTCTGACTGAAGAGAATCGCCAGCAGCTATTGGAAATTAACCATGAATTGGCTCAGCAGGCACTACGTGTTCTGGCATTCGCCTTTCAAAATAGCGATGAAGTGCCGGGTAAAATGACCAGCAAACTTGTTGAGCAGAACCTCGTCTTTGCAGGGTTTGTAGCCATGATTGATCCGGAACGTCCGGAAGTCGCACAAGCTGTTAAAGAAGCACGACAGGCAGGAATCCGGCCAATCATGATTACGGGTGACCATCGTGATACGGCGGCTGCGATTGCGACTCGTTTGGGCATTTTAACTAAAGAGCAGGGACCACAGGCTGTTATTACGGGTGCCGAACTGGATAAAATATCTGATGAGGATTTCAATGACCGCGTGACACAGTACAGTGTCTATGCGCGTGTTGCACCGGAACACAAGGTTA
Organism: Oenococcus sp.; assembly: GCF_047725585.1. Classification (NCBI taxonomy): domain Bacteria; kingdom Bacillati; phylum Bacillota; class Bacilli; order Lactobacillales; family Lactobacillaceae; genus Oenococcus; species Oenococcus sp. Next base: position 11,029 of record NZ_JBDNNF010000006.1, read on the forward strand.
GAATCGTCCATGCATGGCAAAAACGCGACAAGATCGTTGCGATGACCGGGGATGGTGTCAATGATGCACCGGCTTTGAAAACGGCTGATATCGGTGTTGCCATGGGTATTACGGGAACCGAAGTTTCCAAAGGTGCTTCCGATATGGTCTTGGCGGATGATAATTTCGCCACTATCGTTAATGCTGTTAAAGAGGGCCGTACTGTATTTGCGAATATTCAAAAAGCACTCCAGTATTTGTTATCATCTAATTTGGCAGAGGTTATGACCCTGTTTGTTATGACGATTATGGGCTGGAATTTGTTCGTGCCCGTCATGATTCTGTGGATTAATTTGGTGACAGATACTTTCCCAGCGATTGCTTTGGGTTTGGAACCGACTGAACCTGGCATTATGCAGCGCCCGCCACGCGGTAAATCATCTAGTTTCTTATCAGATGGTGTCGGGCCGGCGATTGTCTGGCAAGGAATCATCCAGTCCCTGACCGTGCTAAGCGTCTACGCTTTGGCCATTGCTTTTCCTGATCATCCGGGAAGCCAGATGTTGATTCACCGCGATGCTTTGACCATGTCATTTATGACGCTGGGCCTAATGCAATTAGTCAATGCCTTTAACGTTAAATCAGTTTATCAGTCGATTTTAAGGGTCGGCCCATTTAAGAATAAATATTTCAATGGTGCTATCTTAATCAGTTTGTTATCAATGGCGATTGTGGTGCTGGTGCCAGGCCTGAATGGTATTTTCCATGTATCCGACCTGAATTTGCACCAATGGTCGATTGTTCTGGCCGCTTCCTTCTCGATCATCGTGGTCGTGGAAATTGTCAAATTGTGCCAGCGAAAGTTTTTTAAGAAGATATAAAAGATGAAACCAGTTAAAACACAACAATTTGCCTATCAGTTACAAGAGTTTTTAAACCGGGTCGATCAGATTAACGAAAAAGTTAATCCATCTTATATTAAATTGAAAGCCGCTTTGGACGATCATAAATTGGCTGAGATGCCTGATGCTGATTTTAAAGAAATTGCGGCTGATTTTTATGATGCGAGTGAAGCCTATGAAAAAGAGGCTCTCGTTTTAGAGAACCTGCAGGTTCCGGTTCAGTTATTGGGTATGAAAACAAATCTCGTCGGTTATTTTCATGATTATGTTCTTTCGACACAAGAAATGGCTGAGTCTTTGGATCCGGACAAGCAGCAAGTGGCTATGGCCGAGTTTTCAAAATCAGAAGAAGACCAAGAACATTTTATGGCCAAGATCAATCACACGATGACTCGCATTTTGACGGCTCCGGGACTTAGGCGTTAATTTTGACAGAAATTAATCAGATAGACTTGCAGGCGCTCGTAGAGCGCCTTTCGCTTACATATTTTAAAATGCCATTTCAGCATCAAGTACGTTTCAATTCCCGATTGCGCTCGACGGGCGGCCGAGTCGTGTTTCCAAGGCGCGGATCGCGTATTTTAGAAACAGAGATTTACATGGAAGTTAATCCAAAATTATCTAATGAACAGCTTCCCGGCATCATTAAACATGAACTGGCACATTACATGATTTATCTCCAGAAGGGCCTGCATCATGAAAATGACCGTGATTTTCAGCGTTTATTAGTCAAAGTCGCGGCGCCAAAATACTCGCCCTTGGTGTCTGTACATAAATCAGCCTATTTGTATCGCTGCCAGGGCACACAGCATCATGAATTCAAGCGCAGCCGTAAAGTCGATATCAGACGTATGCGTTGCGGAATTGACGGCAGCCGCCTCATGCTAGTTTCCGAATATCATGCTAAATAAAAACCAGCTCCAAAAGGCTGGTTTTTTGTATCTATATTACTTGGAGCTTTCAACGTTTTCTGTCTCAATCAAACCATACTTGCCGTCATCTCTTTTATAGATGATATCAAGCTGATTTGTATCGGCATTTAAGAAGAGGAAGAAGTCGTGATCCAGCATTTCCATCTGGAGGGCTGCTTCTTCAAGATCCATCGGCTTCAGCGACAAAGTCTTGCGGCGGATAACTTCCAGCTTCTTATCCTCAGCTTCTTCAGGAACCAAAGGATCTACCTGCTCATTGAAGTCGATGCCCTTGAAACCTTTTTCTCGAGATTTACGATTGACTCTCGTTTTGAACTTACGAATTTGACGCAGCAGTTTGGCAGAAACTAAGTCGACAGCACTATAAAAATCACTTTGTGTCTCCTCGGCACGCAGGGTCAAGAAAGGCAGCGGCATGGTAACTTCGACTTTAAAAGTCTTTTCGTTGTATTTACGCAGATTGACGTGCGCAATCGGATTATTGTTGGCATCAATGTAGTTATTCAGTTTTTCCAAACGCATCTTGATATAGTTCTCAATTGCTTCTGTTGTGCTAATATTCTCACCACGAATTTGATAATCAATCATAATTTTCCTCCTACCTAAATTTTAAACTAGTCTAACACTCAATTTGTCTTTTTGGACGAAAATTAATTGGAAACGTTTTCTGAAACGGTTTTTAGCTTAACTTTGGCGGGATTTCAAGAGAATTTTCTTTAAATTCGTCTTTTCCAAGCAGTTCGTGTCTTTTTCAGGTATAATGTTTTTGTTCGCGGACGTGGCGGAATTGGCAGACGCGCAGGATTAAGGATCCTGTGGTAGAAATACCGTATGAGTTCGACTCTCATCGCCCGCATTTGAGTCCTTTAACCCTGTTTAGACGATTAAAGGCACAGAACATCACATTTTACACAAAATAAAAGCCAAGTCGACAACGTAACGAATAGCGGCGAACTTGGTTTTTATTTTTACGCTTTTTCAGTACCACCTTCGTTATCAGCTTCGCCGCTGCCCCAGACTTTAATCGCGTAAACACTGTTAAACAGCAGTGCCGCCTGCAGTGCAACCTGTGAAAGGCCGGCACCGAGATTGCCGATATTGCTGGCTCCTGTGGCAACTTGGATAGAGAGAATTGACCAGTAAATGATATTGGCAAAATTAACAACGATCCAAAGAGACCAGTTCTCCTTATATTTTAAGATATACAGGGTCTGGGCAATAATGCTGACAACAAAATTAATACTGTCCAGATAGGGAAGTTGGCCGTGTAGCAATGACAAGACCCACCAGCCGATGGCCCAAGCGACAAAAGCACCAAGGAAAACACCGTTTCTCACATTCTTGGAAAATGCATGCGTCGCTTCATCGTGGCCCCACATAAACCAGCCGATCGGCTGTGAGACAACGTATACAATATCCATGGCAAATGACCCGTATGCGTGGCTGATCCAAGCCACATAAGTCATCGCTAGACACTGGATCAGACCGAAAATAAAATTGATTTTGCGGCCTTTCATGCCGTAAATCAAGCAGAGTACGCCGGCAACACCTGAAATCATGCCGATGATTGAATCAGGTGCAATGGCGTAGACGACAAATTGCAATAAAATAAGACAGCTGATATAAATAACTTCAAATTTTTTCCAGTTTGCAAAGAGCTGAATGTAGAGCCAATTGAAGATTCCTTTGGATTCTGTGGACATAGTCGCGACCTCTTTTCGCAGTTAAAATAAAGCACTTGCACTTTGGGTAGGGATTAAAAATAAAAAATACTTTATTTCAGCAATAGATTATCATGTATCTGCGAGAATAACAACATTTTTTTGCCGAGAGATAAGGTCTCAAATGAAAACGCTTCCTTTTATCGAGAAAAGGTGTTATGATCTAATCAGGGTACAGCGAGATCATAAAACGGTAATTAGATTTACCAGCAAGTTTGATGCACGTGCGAATTGGATCTCCAGTGACCCGATCAGCGATATTATCAGCTTACCAACAGTATGAGCCACCAGGTTTGATTCCTGGGACCAACAGCTATTGGCAGGTATACAGCGAGAAGCGTTCGGGTGATGCTGAATTAATCACGACTGTTGATAATATCGTTTTTTGTTGTCCAGAAGTTTAACAAACCGTTTTTCTATTTTAGAGAAACGGTTTTAATATTTGCTTTTTTATTGATAATCCGTCCCGGATTGCCGACAACTGTCGCACCATCCGGGACATCATTTAAGACAACTGTACCAGCGCCTACTTTAGCTCTTTGGCCAATTACGACTGGACCGAGAATTTGCGCACCGGCACCGATGAAAACGCCATCCTCGATTTTTGGATGGCGTCGTCCGTCTGTGGCCTTGCGTGATCCTAGTGTGACGTTATGCAAAATGGTCACTTGGTTGCCGATGATCGCCGTTTCACCTATCACGACCCCATTTCCATGATCGATAAACAAAAATTTGCCAATCGAGGCGCCTGGATGAATGTCCACGCCTGTGGTACGTTTGCCCCAATGCGCGATAATCACAGCCAGCAAAAAATGCCGGCGGTGATAGAGAAAATTGGCCAGCTGGTGATAGGCTAGCGCATGAAAACCAGGATAGGTCAAAAGTACTTCCCAAATACTATGTGCAGCTGGATCGCGCTTTTGAATCATGTCAGCCGCTTCAATTATATTTTTCAGGTGGCTCAAATTTGGTCAAAAGCTCCTTTTAAATCATCCAGCAGATCATCAATATCTTCTAAGCCGACTGATAAACGAATCAGTTCGTCCTGAATGCCGTTTTGAATGCGGATTTCACGGGGGATGGCTGCGTGAGTCATGACAGCTGGTACTTCGATCAGGCTTTCGATACCACCAAGGCTTTCAGCCAGATCGATAATTTTTAAGCTCTCGACAAATTTTTGAGTGTCGAGGCTTTTGTTAAGTTCAAAAGAAATCATGGCGCCAAAACCAGTCATTTGTTTTTTAGCAATATCATAGCCGGCTGAATCTGGATCGCCGGGATAATAGACTTTAGCTACTTTTGCATTGCTTTTTAGGTAAGTGAATATCGTCCGAGCATTTTCTTCATGTGCCCGCATGCGGACGCCTAAAGTCTTGATACCGCGCTGCAATAGCCAGCTGTCGTCAGGACTCAGAACAGCACCGATGGAATTCTGCAAAAAGGCCAGTTGTTTGGCAATTTGTTCGTCATTTGTAATTGCTAATCCGGCGATCAAATCGCTGTGGCCGCCCAGATATTTCGTGGCACTATGGACGACAATATCTGCACCTAATGCCAGAGGCTGTTGATTATAAGGCGTGGCAAAGGTGTTGTCGACAATCGTTTTCAGGCCATGAGCTTTGGCGATTTGGGCAAGAGCCTTGATATCACTGATATTTAACAGGGGATTAGTCGGTGTTTCTAAATAAATCGCTTTGGTATTGGGCTGGATTGCATCAGTAACAGCAGTCAAGTCACGCGTGTCAACAACTGTGAAAAGCAGTCCGAAGCGTTTTAAAACTTGATTAATCAAACGAAAAGTGCCGCCATAAACATCATTTCCGACAATGATATGGTCACCGGCCGAAAAGAGCGAGAAAACCGTATGGATAGCGGCTGACCCGGAGGCAAAGGCAAAAGCAGCTGTGCCGCCTTCGATTTGTGCGGCCAATGATTCAAGTGCAGCGCGTGTTGGATTGCCGCTGCGGCCATATTCCCATTTAGGGCCAGCACTTAGCTTGTGCTGATGAAAAGTTGAAGCACGGTAAATTGGGATTGAAACGGCACCTGTCTGGGGATCTTCGCTGCCGCCATGGATAAGTTCTGTATTAAAGTTCATAAGTCATTCTCCTAAAAATAAGCATTTAATCGTAAATGTGTTTGCTGAGGTAACGCTCGCTTGAATCCGGAAAAACAGTCACGATCGTTGATTTTTCCGGTAAGCCTTCGGCTAACTGCAGACTGGCTGCCAAGGCTGCTCCGCTAGAACTGCCGGCAAACAGGCCCATGTTTTTTGCCAGCCAATCGACATATTGAAAGGCTGTATCGTCAGAAATTGTCTTGACTTGGTCAACATGGATCTGTTTGAAAAAAGGCGGAACAAATTCAACGCCAATGCCTTCGATCCGGTGGGGATGCTCGGGTCCGCCGTTTAAAATCGAGCCTTCGGGTTCGACTGTGACAGCTTTCATGGCCGGATATTTTTCCTGCAGTGCCCGTGTTGTACCGACAAAAGTGCCGCCACTGCCAGATCCGGCGACAAAGGCATCAATTTGCTGATTACCCAGGTCTTGAATAATTTCCGGCCCCAAAGTCCGGTAATAAACGTCTGGATTGGCTGGATTTTGAAATTGCAGCGGCACATAAGAATTCGCAATTTGCTCATGCAAAGCCTGAGCTTTTTTTATGGCGCCCGTAATCCCTTGTTCTGCGGGTGTATTAATGACTTGGGCGCCTAAGGCCCGCATCAGTACCTGTTTTTCAAAACTGAATTTTTCCGGCACGACTAATTTAACCGGCAGCTGGTACTGCTGAGCGGCTAAAGCGACGCCGATGCCTGTATTTCCGGCCGTGGGTTCAATAATCGTTGTGTTTTCTTTGATAGCACCAATTGCTCTGCCGCGCTGGATGAGGGCCATGCCTAAACGGTCTTTGACGCTGCCGCCGGGATTGAACATTTCTAATTTGGCGTAAATTCGGCTGTGTTTCGGCACCTGGATATTGATCTTTAAAAGTGGTGTCCGGCCGATTAATTGGTACACATTATCTACTAGCATTTTTAGCTCCTACTAAATTTCTTCAAAATAAAAGACGCAGATTCTTTTTCGGAATTTGCGTCTTGATAACTGATTCTTTGATTATTTTATTGGCTAAAAGTTATAAACAACAATTTTCAGGACAACAAGAAACAACGAATCGCTCAAGACGCGATCCGCAGCAGCTGACCATGGATAAAGTTGTTTTGTTAGATAATAACATGCTGGTTAATTTCACTTGACATCTTATCGGAATGATGAGGGCTTGTCAATAGGGTTCACTGCCGTCAAAAAGTTTTGTTAAGATACTCAATGTGTTTGTTAATCCGAAAACAACTAGGTCTCAGCGTTCAATGATGCATGTTTCCTTATCTGAATTAACGTCTGTATTTTTTAGCCTGCTGCTTTCTTTTGCATCTTGCTATGTCATGACCGGAAAGGCTGCCAGAACCGTTTTTGCCAGCCAGCCGCGAAATTCGTTTAGCCAAACGACCGTCAAGGGGAGCAGCGGGCTTTACGAAGAACAGCTGGCTGCGATTCAACAATTGGTTCAATCGCAGCATATGCAAGGAGAATTATTGGTGAGCAATCATGGGCGGTCCGGCCTGCAGTCAATGGCTTTTGGCCAGGCTGATAATCTTGCTAAGACACCGAATAGTTTAGACGGCCTGTTCCCAATTGCTTCTTTGCAAAAAGCTGTAACAGCTTTGATTGTTGGCCGTCTGATAGACCAAGGCAGGCTCAATCTCAAAGACAGGCTAAGCGATTTTTATCCCTCGATTCCTTTTTCTAGTCAGATCACGATTGAGATGCTTTTGGAACACAAATCTGGTATTTGGATGGGGGAAACGCGTCCAAACGCCCTTTTGACTGACGAAAGCCAGCAGATTGCGTTTTGCCTGAGCCGCCTTGTCTCGACAGGACGATTCTACTGGCATTATACGGATGCCAATTATATTCTGCTGGCTGGCATTATTGCACAGCGGACACAGCAAACATATTCTCAGAATGTGATTGAAGATTTGATTCGTCCTTTGCATCTGCAACATACTTTTTTCTGGAATCGGTTGCCTGCCAATACAGCTTTGGTAAAACCGGCCGGTATCAGCAGCCAAGGACAGGCCGGCTGGCAGCGGTCGCGCGACTTGTTGTTGTCCAGTGATCTTGGGGCGGGCGATATGTATGCCAATGTTTTTGATTACTACAAAATATTGGACGCGATTCTGCAATCCAAACTGTTATCGCCTGAAACAACAGCCTCGCTGCTGCCGAATCGTTTTGTGAAGTATCGTGCCGGACTGTATTATGGTGCTTCTGGCCATTTTTATGCGCATGGTGCTGACAATGGTTTTTATTTGCTGGTTGATATTTCGCCAGACGCACAAAAACTCGCTATTTTCTTTATTAATCAAGGCAATTGGCAGCGCGCAAAGGTAATTAACCAACAAGTTTTCAACAACTTATCGACTGAATCTATTTATCGTTTGAAACGCTGAATTTTAGCCTTTTCAAAAATTTTTCTGTTACAAAGTGCACATTATTGACAGCGCTTACATATGAGCTATACTTTTCCATGTCATTGGAGATGTGTTTGAAAATAGCACAAGCTGTTTTCCAAGTTACCAATTTTTAAATACCTCGCATTGACCGCTTTGCCGTTCTAACTGACGGCTATCTGCTTTGAAATTGGCAGAATATGATATTTTATTTTTTTTAATAAGGAGATAAGTATGACAAAAATGATTGCTGGCCAAGCACTGATCAAGACTTTGGAAGATTGGGGCGTGGACCACGTTTACGGTATTCCGGGCGGTTCGATTAACCATACGGTCGAAGGGCTCTTTCTCGAAAAAGCCAGTGTCAAGTATATTCAGGTACGCCATGAAGAAGTAGGTGCCATCGCGGCTTCGGCTGATGCTAAATATACAGGTAAAATTGGTGTTGCGTTTGGTTCTGCCGGCCCTGGTGCAACGCATCTATTCAACGGCCTTTACGATGCAAAAATGGATCACGTGCCTTTGTTGGCTTTGGTTGGTCAAGTACCCCAAGCAACAATGAATACGAACTATTTCCAAGAATTCGATGAAGTACCCATGTTTAGCGATGTGGCCGTTTACAATCGGACAATCACGACCGCCGAACAGATTCCCTATGTGATTAATCAGGCGATTCGCGAGGCTTATCGGCAAAAGGGTGTTGCAGTCGTTGTGATTCCTGAAAATCTAGCTGAAGCCGAGATTGATTACGAGCCGGCCAAGACGCCGAAAGTGGTTGCCAATAATTTTTCTCAGACAGTCGATCCTAAAGCGATCACGGATACGCTTGCCATGATTAAAGCAGCCAAACACCCTCTGATTTATGCTGGCCGTGGTTTGCTGGGCGCACGAGATGTTTTGGAAAAGTTTTCTGAGCAATTCTCGATCCCGGTTATCAACACAGTTCCGGCTACAGGCGTCATTAGCACAGATCACCCTAATTCCATCGGTACTTTTGGCCGCTTGGGAAGCAAGTCTGGGTTTGAAGCCTTGCAGCACGCGGATTTAATCCTCTTTTTGGGATCGGAATTTCCATTCGCGCGTTTCTGGCCGAAAAATATTAAGATTATTCAAGTTAACAACAATCCCTTTGATATTGGTAAAACGGTTGATGTCGATTATGCCGTTATTTCCGATGCCAAAAGCTATCTGCAGGATTTGATTGCGACAGGTGAGACACTGCCTGAAGGCGTTTGGCTGAAAGCTAATCGCGAAAACCGGAAAAATTGGTTGACTTGGCTTGATGATCTCGCTGAAGATGACAGTCATGGCTTAAACCCGGAGACGGTAATGAAAAAAGTTGCTGAAATCTCCGGGCCGAAAGACACATTTGGCGTTGATACGGGAAATGTGTCTGAATGGGGTGTCCGCGGCGTTCCGATGAACCACGAGCAGCGTTTTGCCATCTCTGGATTGTTTGCCACGATGGGATTTGGCCTGCCTGCTGGTCTTGCAGGGGCTTTGAGTGTGCCGGACAGCCAGGCCTGGTCATTTTCAGGGGATGGCGGTTTTGCAATGGTTGCCCCTGACTTGATCACAGAGGTTCGTTATCAGCTGCCTGTCATCAATGTGGTCTTTTCAAATCAGCGTTTTGGTTTTATTTACCATGAGCAGGTCCAGACCAAGCAGCATTTTTATGGTGTTGATTTGACTGATGCCGACTGGGCCAAGGTTGCTGAAGGTTTTGGCGCGATCGGTTTCACTGTTAAAACAATTGCTGATGTTGCAAAAACATTTGCTGAAATTCAAAAACTGCAGGCTGCCGGCAATAAAAAGCCGATCGTTGTTAACGCGGTCATTCAATCAGATGATCCGATTCCGACCGACTTTATGCCTCTAGATCCTGAACTTTATGATCAAAAAATGATTGATCAATATGCAACCGCCTTCCATATTGATCCGAAAAAGCAGCCTTCACTGGGCGCACTTCTTCGTGCACAAGGCGATACTTTATAAAATAGCGGCATCTTCATTGGACCAAACAAAAACCGGTTAACGTTCTCACGAATCAAACGCTGACCGGTTTTTACTTGCTTATTTTGTGTTCATTGTTTCGTTATACTTCGACTTGATAAAGTTAGCAGAAACTTGCAGCTTGTCCAGCTCGTCTTGAGTCAGATCCAATTGAAGTTGAGCCACGATGCCATCGCGTCCAACGATTGCCGGGTAGGAAAGATAAGATCCGTATTCAGCACGGTAGTTAGAGACCGGCAATTCTGTCAAAGCGTTACTCATGATGACAGAATAAAGCCTTGTGGCAGCACTGGCAATGCCATAATTCGTGTATTTCTTTCCGCGAAAGACTGTAAAACCGCCATGTTTGGCTTCATCGTTAATAGCATCCAAATCCAAATGGCTTTTTTCAGCGATACCGAGGATCGGCTTGCCCAATACGCGGACAGTTGACCAAGCTGTGAATTGCGAGTTACCGTGTTCGCCTAAGTTATAGCCAACAACGGAACGTGGATCGATTTTCAGGCTTTTGGCAACAGACCGTTTCATGCGAGATGAATCCAGCAGGGTACCAGTGCCAAGAACATGATTTTTCGGCAGCCCGGTTACTTGCTGATAAATAGACGTAATTACGTCAACAGGGTTGGTAATCGTGATAATTAAGCCCTTGAAACCGGAATTTTTGATTTCGTTAGCAACACCGATCACTTCTTGACTGGTGAAAGGCAGCTCTGCAAAACGGTCGTCATTTTTGTTGTCTTGCAAACTGATTTTGCCCAATGACGAAATAATAATATCTGTATCCTCCAACTGGCTGTAATCGTTCACAAAAATATTTGTATGATATGGCAGATTTGCCATAGCATCTTCAAAATCCAGCGCATCTGCTTGGACTTTGGCTTCATTCGTATCAATCAAGACCAAATCATCAGCCAATCCGCCGGCAACGATCTGATGAGCGACCGTTGAACCGACATGACCAACGCCGATGATTGCAAGTTTACGTGACATATGACCTCCTAGTTAATTTTTTCACTTATTTTTTTGTAAGTAGTATTAAACTAACACTTTTAATCGCTTGGTTAAAGGCTTTTTGGGAGTTTTTTCAAACTTGTGCTTTTAGCAGGCCGGAGTTAAAATGTTTGCGCTTTCATTATGACTATGAGAAAATTGACCTGCGTTGGGAAAACGCACACAAACGAAGATATAACAAATCGTTAAGCGATTTTGTTGAGGAGCATCGCTATGAAAGTAATCGTAATTGGCAGTACGCATGCCGGAACGACAGTTGTTGAACAGATACTTGCAGACCACCCCGAAACAAAAGTAACTGTTTATGAGCGCCATGATAATGTGTCGTTTTTGTCTTGCGGCATTGCCTTATATTTGGGCGGTGAGATTAAAGATCCGCAAGGACTTTTTTATTCAAGCCCGGAAGCTTTGACTGAACTTGGTGCAGATATGAAACTGCGGCACGATGTCTTGGCTGTCGATAACAGTCAGCATACCGTCACAGTTAAAAACCTGCAGACCGGCGAAGTCTTTCAGGACCATTATGATAAATTGGTCGTTGCTACAGGCTCTTGGCCAATTGTGCCGCCAATTGACGGTATTGATCATCCAGATATTTATTTGTGCAAAAACTGGGAACATGCCCAAGTGCTCTGGGAAAAGGCTAAGGATGCCAAGAGAATTGTCGTGATCGGCGGCGGCTACATCGGGACTGAATTGGTCGAAGCCTTCAATAAGACCGGCCATGAAGTCACACTGATTGACGGCCTGCCAAGGATTTTAAATAAATATTTTGATTCCGCAATCACGGATCTTGTTGAAGAAGATTTCAAAGCACGTGGCATTCGACTAGCGCTTGGCCAAATGGTGAAGTCTTTTTCTGACAATGGCGAAGAAGTTGTTGTCGAAACAAATCAAGGCCGTTATGCAGCTGACATGGTGATTCTGTGTGTTGGCTTTCGACCAAATACCGCTTTGGTCAAAGGGTTGGTCGACATGAATCAAGACGGCTCGATTGTCACAAATGCTTACATGCAGACATCGGATCCCGACATTTATGCAGCTGGGGATGCTGCGGCTGTCCACTATAATCCAAGCGGCCGCCAAGCCTATATTCCACTAGCAACTAATGCTGTTCGCCAAGGCATTCTGGCAGGAATTAATTTGTTTGGCAACAGTAAAAAAGACATGGGTACTCAATCTACGTCGGGCCTGATGCTGTTTGATAAAACAATTGTATCTTCCGGCATGACTTGGGAATTGGCCTCAGCGCTGAACATTCCTGCTGCTTTTGTTATCTTAGAGGATAATTATCGGCCAGAATTTATGCCGTCAACGACACCTGTCTTAATGGAATTAGTCTACAATCCAGAGAACCGGCGCATTCTAGGCGCACAGTTGATGAGTGATTATGACGTCTCACAGTCGGCTAATACGATCTCTGCGATGATTCAAAATCAGAATACGATTGATGATCTGGCTTTTCTCGATATGCTGTTCCAGCCGCAATTCGACCGTCCTTTCCATTATTTGAATCTTTTAGGACAGGCAGCTGTTGCTGACGCCGACAAAAAGACGCCTGTTGACATGACTTAATTTAAGATAAATCTTCCGAAACTGGGAGATTTTTTTGTCTACGGCGTTTTTTTGCGTACTAAAGATTGTGACAGATATTTCAGATTATTATGGCCGTTTATGTTTGAAATCGCGTTTTGATTCAGCAGAGGACGCTAAAATCCAAGTTCTACCGCCTTTTGATAAACAGGGACATTGTTATCGCTGCGGCCAAAAAAAACACGCTGATTTACCCAATGGCGAATTTTTCTGTACAGTTTGTCTGCAGATGGGTCGCAATAGCAGTTTGGCCTGTTTTCACTGGGCCAAAGAACCTGCAGCTGATGTCCGAAATGGTCAAAGCTGGCTGACTTGGCAGGGAACTTTAACTAGTAAACAGCAGCAGGTCGCTTCTGAAATTATTGAGTCAATTGATTCAGGGCAGGACAGGCTGGTCTGGGCGGTGACAGGCGCAGGCAAGACGGAAATGATCTTTCCGGCTATTAACCACGCTTTAAAGCAAGGCAAACGAGTTGCCATGGTTTCACCGCGGATTGATGTCATTTTAGAACTAGCTCCGCGCCTGCGGTCTGCCTTTTCGGACTTGGATCTCCTGCTTTTATATGGTGATACACCCGAAAAATATCATTATACAAAGCTTGTTCTGGCGACAACTCATCAACTGCTAAAGTTCAAAGAAGCCTTTGATCTGCTGATTATAGACGAGGTTGATTCTTTTCCTTTTCGCGGCGACCCGATGCTGGCTTTTGCCGCTGAAAAAGCTAAAAAACATCAGTCCTCGACGGTTTACCTAACAGCGACACCGACTGCACAACTGATCAAAGATTATCGTCAAAAACAGCTGCCCGCTTCTTTTCTGCCTCTGCGTTTTCATGGCCACTTATTGCCAGTTTTAACTTTTACTCGGATCGGCGATTGGCGCAAACAATTAACCAAGGGTCGTCTGCCCAAGAAATTAGTTGATCAAATTCTGCTTTACGCAGGCAGCGGCCAGCGTTTTCTATTGTTTTTGCCGCGGGTGAAAGATTTAGCACCGGTTTTAAAAGCGATTAGCAAGATTACTGATATTAAAGGCTTGGCCGTACATGCAGCCGACCCGCAACGCAAGGAAAAAGTGCAGCAGATGCGGGATAAAAGCGTGCAGTTTCTTGTCACAACGACGATTTTAGAACGCGGTGTGACTTTTCCTGGTATTGATGTGTTAATTCTTGGTGCTGATGATGAGATTTTTTCGACCAATGCAATTGTACAGATTGCCGGCCGTGTTGGGCGCAACAATGATCGCCCAACAGGCCTCGTGCTAGCTTTTATAGAAGAACAGACGCGTGTTTTGAAGGCAGCGGCTGCTCAGATTGTTTTCATGAATCGGAAAGGCCAGGCACAGCGCGATGGCCAGTAATCGTTGTCTGCTTTGCGGCAACACGTATCAGGCTAATAGCAGCTTTTCAGACTGGCTATTTGGAAACAGCGTGATTGACCCGCTATGTTCGCCATGTAAAAACCGCTGTCAATATGTTAAGGGATCAATTTGTCAAGACTGCGGCCGTCCCAATCAGGCTGAATTGTGCACTGATTGCCGGATCTGGCGGACAAAATACAATTTTGTTTTAACCAATCGCGCGCTTTTAAGTTACGACAGTTTTCTCAAAGATTTTATGCATCAATATAAGTTTGTTGGTGATTATCGCCTTCGAAGCGCGTTCTCTTCAGAACTCAAAGAGAAATTCGGCAAACAAATCTCACAATCAGAATTAGTCATACCGGTCCCGGTCAGCCGTCAAACGATGCGCGAACGCGGATTCAATCAGGTAACGGGGCTATTTACATTCGCTGAAAAAAAGATGCGAAGCGATATCTTGTGCGTGGCCGATAAAGCACAGACTTCAAAACTAGGCCGTCGTGATCGTTTGAACAAAGACAATCTATTTTTCTTGAAAAGCAAAGACTGTGTTGGCCGTGAGATTACCCTACTGGATGACGTTTACACAACAGGGACGATGCTGCATCAGGCTGCAGCTTGTTTATATGAAGCTGGCGCTAAGAAAATATCAACGATCAGCCTAGCGCGTTAGGATAATCAGCCAAGTCTTGCTATAATATTTATCAGTGAAATTGTGCCAATTTTTGGCAGGGGGGCAAGTTTGGTAAATCCAGTTAGAAAAATAATTGAAAATCCAAAACGCCAGTTACGCAAATACGAGCATTTGGCTGATTTGACAGAGGCCTATGCTGATCGGATGGCAGCTTTGTCCGATCAGCAGCTGCAGGCTAAGACAACGGAATTCAAGCAGCGGCTGGCTTCCGGGGAGACGTTGGATCAGCTCTTGCCAGAGGCTTTTGCAGTTGTGCGCGAAGCTGACAAACGTGTTTTGGGTCTTTATCCCTTTAGAGTTCAGATCATCGGCGGTGCCGTCCTTCACGGCGGCAACATTGCTGAAATGAAGACTGGTGAAGGAAAGACGCTGACAGCCACGATGCCGGTTTATTTGAATGCTTTGCCGGCTCAAGGCGTGCACGTTGTCACGGTCAACGAATACTTAACACAATATCAAGCTGAAGAAATGGGACAAGTTTATAAGTGGCTCGGCTTGACGATCGGTGTCAATTTAAACGATATGTCGCCAGAAGAAAAACGTGCCGCTTTTGCCTGCGACATCACTTATACGACCAATTCTGCGATTGGTTTTGATTATCTGCGTGATAATATGGCACAGTCTTTGGACGAGCGTGTCATTCGTTCTTTGAATTATGTTCTGATCGATGAGGCTGATTCGATTTTGATTGATTCGGCTAGAACACCTCTGATTATCGGTGGCTCATCTGATAATGTAAATCTGCTTTACCAGCGTGCCGATCGTTTTGTCAAGACTCTGGACGAAGGCGAAAATCAGGATTACACAGTCGACGAAGAACAAAAGACTGCCATGCTGACGAATCAAGGTATTCACAAGGCCGAAGTATTTTTCAACACGGACAATCTGTATGGGGACGATAACGTTGCCTTAGCTCACTTTATTGAGACGGCCTTGCGGGCCAACTATTCCTTCTTCCGTGATAAGGATTATGTTGTTCGTGATGGCGAAGTTAAGTTAATTGATCAGTTTACTGGCCGTATCTCTGAAGGGACACGTATGTCAGACGGCCTGCACCAAGCTTTTGAAGCTAAAGAAGGCGTTCAGATTCAAGGCGAAGGTACGACGCTGGCTTCAATCACACTGCAGAATTTCTTTAGAATGTATAAGAAAATTTCCGGCATGACCGGTACAGCTAAGACTGAAGAAGAAGAGCTGAAAGAGATCTATAACATGGATGTCGTTCAGATTCCGACCAACGAACCAGTCCGTCGTGTTGATGAACCAGATGTTCTGTATTTTAGTTTGAAAGGCAAGTTTAAGGCTGTTGTTGATGAGATTGAGCGTTTGCATGCTAAAGGACAGCCTGTTCTTGTTGGGACTGTGTCAGTCGATACTTCAGAGCTGCTTTCTCAGATGCTTGTTAAAAAAGGTATTCAGCATAATGTGCTGAATGCGAAAAATAACGCTCGGGAAGCCGAAATTGTTGCTCAAGCCGGCCAGCGCGGTGCTGTGACGATTGCGACCAACATGGCCGGTCGTGGTACTGATATTAAATTAGGTCCCGGCATTGCGCAATTAGGTGGTTTGGCTGTCATCGGTACTGAACGTCACGAATCCCGTCGAATTGATAATCAGCTGCGTGGCCGTTCCGGCCGTCAGGGGGATCCAGGATTTTCCCGTTTCTATTTGAGTTTGGAAGATGATTTGATGGTTCGTTTCGGTGCCGACCGTATCAAGAAATTGATGCAGCGCATGAACATGGATGATGATGACTCAGTTGTTAAAAATCCGATGATTTCACGTTCTGTCGAATCCGCCCAGCGGCGTGTTGAAGGCAATAACTACGATACACGTAAACAAGTGCTCCAATATGATGACGTCATGCGCCAGCAGCGTGAAATCATCTATGATGAAAGAACTCAGATTATGAAGTCCACTGAATCTTTGAAGGGGATTTTCCTGCCAATGGTCTATCGGACGATTGACCGCGTGGTAAATGCTCATACGACTGGTGCCGAAAAAGATTGGGATTTGCTGGCGATTGTTGATTTTGTTGATAATGCTTTGGATAACGAAGGCCAAGTTACGGTACCTGATTTGAATGGCAAAACAGCTGACCAGATTAAGCATTTGCTATATGAACTGGCTAACCGTGAATTCTTTGCTAAGCAGGATACACTGACCGATAAGACGCAGATGGTCAATTTTGAAAAGACGATCATGCTGCGTGCCATTGATCAGCATTGGATGCAGCATATTGATGATATGGATCGTCTGCGCCAATCTGTCATGGTGCGTTCTTATGGCCAGTACAACCCATTAATCGAGTATCAGACAGCTGCTTTCAGTACTTATAACAAGATGATCGATGATATCGAATATGATGCCACCCGTCTCTTCATGAAAGCCCAGATTCGCCAGAATTTGCGGTCATAAAAAAAGAAGCCTTAGGGCTTCTTTTTATTTTGGCGTATTGATTAATTTATTTAGTTGATAGAGAAAAACCCAGGCAAATATCATACTGGCAATTGCCGTCAATAGCAGCAGGATACGATTGTTAGTTAAAACGCCAGCGATAGCCACGAGTGCTAAGAGAAGCAAGGGGATACCATTATGCAAGGTGATTTTTTTGATCTGTGGAAACTGTTCAACATCCCAAATGAATAATTTTTTCTGCTGACTAACCAGATAACCGCCCAAAGCCAAATCGATGCATACGAGAATAATACCAACAATAATCATAACTTTGATTCTACATTTTCAGATAAAAAAAAGCACCCGTCCATAGACGAATGCCGCACCGATGCTGCCGTTAGCCGGCTTGCAGATTTTGACCCCTAATTGAAAAGTGGGAACTAAGTTCATGCTGCAGGTTTCCAAGTGAAAAGGCCTGCCTTGGACAATCACCGCTGTTCCCGGGTCAGTAGTTGTAAGGCAAAAACTGATAGTTAAGTCAGACGCGTACAGCTAAGCACGTGTTCTATTATATCAGCTTGTTGGACAAATGTTTTCTCAGAACTAGTGCTTGATCGGCGTGGGGGACAAAATTTCAGCTATTTTTTTAATACCTATTCTAGCCGAAAACAAATTGATCAGTTCCTCTTGAAAACGGCTGCTGTCTGCCGTCGGGATCAATAAAATGACGTTAACCTGTTGACCATAATCGCTTTTAGTTATTTCAGCGTGATGCTGCTGGATAAAATATTGCAAACGATCCAAAGATGCATAATCAGCTGTAACAGCTAGCTTGTCTTGCAGCACTAACTGAAAAATCTTTGTCTGTTCAACGACTTTGGCAGCAGCTCCTGAATAAGCGCGAATCAAGCCGCCGGCACCTAATTTAATCCCGCCAAAATAACGCGTCACGGTGATTAACACATTCACTAAATTATTTTTCGCAATAACATCCAAAACGGGTTTGCCGGCTGTGCCGCTGGGTTCACCGTTGTCGCTTTCCTTTTGGGTTTCTGATTTTAAGCCTAATGTATAGGCGAAGACGAAATGGTTGGCTTCTCGATTGTTCTGCTGTACATTTGCAATTGCATTTTTAGCTGTTTCTTCACTTTCAATCGGAAAGATTTCGGCTATAAAACGTGATTTCTTTTCGATGAGTTCAAAACTATTGTGGCTTGTGACCGTCAGCAGTTCCGTCACTGTTTCAGACCCTTGCTTTGGCTTTCCTTTAAGCGCTTATAGGTATCAAACAGTCCTTGTTCGAATTTGGAATTGCCTTTAGCTTGGAAAAACTGCTGGTTTTTGATCTTATCAGGCAAGTATTGTTGGGCCACCCAGTCATTGGGAAAATCATGCGGATAGAGGTAATCGATTTGTTCGTCTTTGGATTTGCCCCAATTACGTGTGTTTTTCAGATGAATCGGCACATCGCCAGTGCTGCTGCTTTCAATTTTTTCCATCGCCTGGTTAATCGCCATGTAAGCGGAATTTGATTTAGGCGACAAGGCCAGCTCGATAACCGCGTTTGCCAAAGGGATGCGCGCTTCGGGAAGACCCAATTGCAAGGCCGCAGTTACGGCTTGGACGGCGTGTGCAGCTGCATTGGGGTTAGCCAAGCCGATATCTTCATAGGCGATAACTAGTAGGCGTCTGGCTGCGATGGCCAAGTCGCCGGCTTCTAAAATTCGACCTAAATAATAAATGCCGGCATCCGCGTCCGAACCTCGTATTGATTTTTGAAAGGCCGAAATGACATCGTAATGGGCATCACCGTTTTTATCACCTGACATTGATTTGCGTTGGATCGTTTCTTCGATGATTGGCAGAGTGATGTGAATTTCTTTCTTATCGCCAACGGGCTTAGTTGAAAGCACAGCTAGTTCCAAACCATTGAGCGAGCTTCGCAGATCACCGTCTGTGGCGGTAGCCAATTGGTTTTCAGCGTCAGGATCCAATTTAACATTATAATTGCCCAGGCCCCTTTGTTTATCGGTCAAAGCACGATCGACGGCCTTTTTGATGTCGTCTTCAGACAAAGGCTGGACTTGGAAAATCTGGCAGCGGGAGCGGATGGCCGGCGTGACAGATAAATAAGGATTTTCTGTAGTCGCACCGATTAAAATAATTCGTCCAGATTCCAGATGGGGCAGCAGAAAATCTTGTTTCGTCTTGTCCAAACGATGAATTTCGTCCAATAAAAGGACGACCGATCCAGACATTTTGCCCTCTTCGGCCACTTCCTGCAATTCTTTTTTGCCATCTGTGGCAGCATTTAAAATTCGAAAGGAGAGGTCTGTAGAACCGGCAATCGCCGAAGCAATAGAAGTCTTTCCAGTCCCAGGAGCGCCATATAATATCATAGAAGACAGACGGTGTGCTTGTACCATGCGCCAGATAATTTTACCTGGTCCGATCAAATGCTGCTGGCCGACAACATCTTCGATTTTTTCCGGCCGCATGCGATAGGCCAATGGTTGTGTATTCATAGCTCTATTTTAGTGGAAATGGGCCATTATGAAAAATTTGCGGTCTGCTATGTTTAATGGAAACAAACGGTTGACGGCTGAAGGCCGGGTGTTATATACTAGTTCCGTGCTTTCTTGCGCTTTTGTGCGGTTTAAAGCATTTTTTAAAGTCCAAATTAGGACACGCCTGGTACTGTGGACAGGCACTTAAAAAAGCAAGAAATACCCAGTATTATTCAATTATTTTAGGAGAAATATATGCCAACTATTAACCAATTAGTTCGCAAGCCTCGTAAGCCCAAGACATTCAAGTCTAAGGTCCCAGCTTTGAACTTTGGATATAACTCAATGTCCAAAAAGCAAACTAGAAATACTGCGCCGCAAAAGCGCGGTGTTGCGACACGTGTCGGAACCATGTCGCCAAAAAAGCCGAACTCTGCTTTGCGTAAGTACGCTCGTGTTCGTCTTTCCAACCAGTATGAAGTGACAGCTTACATTCCAGGAATCGGCCACAACCTTCAGGAACACTCTGTTGTTCTGATCCGTGGCGGACGTGTTAAGGATCTTCCTGGTGTCCGTTATCATATTATTCGTGGTGCCCTTGATACTGCCGGAGTTGACGGCCGTATGAATGGACGCTCTAAATACGGCGCAAAGCGTCCAAAGAAGTAAAGGAGTAGACCAATGCCTAGAAAAGCTTATACAAAGCAACAAGAAGTGTTGCCAGATCCAATTTATAATTCAAAACTTGTTAGTCGTTTGATCAACAAGTTAATGCTTGATGGAAAGCGCGGTACGGCCTCATCGATTCTTTACAAATCTTTTGAGCGTATCCAAGCTGAGACTGGTAACGACCCAGTCGAAGTTTTCCAGCAAGCTATGGAAAATGTGATGCCTGTCTTGGAAGTTAAAGCACGCCGTGTCGGCGGTTCTAACTATCAAGTACCTATCGAAGTTCGTCCAGAAAGGCGTACGACCTTAGGACTTCGCTGGATTGTGCAGTATGCGCGTTTGCGTTCTGAGCGGACCATGGAAGAGCGTTTATCCAAAGAAATTTTAGATGCCGCCAACGGCACCGGTGCTTCAGTCAAGAAGCGCGATGACACGCATAAAATGGCCGAGGCGAACCGTGCCTTTGCCCATTATCGTTGGTAATAAAAGGAGATAATATGGCTGCTACTCGCGAATTCCCTCTAGAGAGGACCCGCAATATTGGGATCATGGCTCATATCGATGCCGGTAAGACGACAACGACCGAGCGTATCCTTTATTACACGGGTAAAATTCATAAAATTGGTGAAACCCATGATGGTGCTTCACAGATGGACTTCATGGATCAGGAAAAGGAACGTGGTATCACGATTCAATCCGCTGCCACGACTGCCATTTGGCATGGTTTCCACGAACAATGGAAGGATACGCCTTACCGTGTCAACATTATCGATACACCAGGACACGTGGACTTCACGATTGAAGTTGAACGTTCTCTGCGTGTTTTGGATGGTGCGATCGCTGTTTTGGATGGTGCGGCCGGTGTTGAACCACAGACTGAAACAGTTTGGCGGCAGGCAACGACTTATTCGGTACCGCGTCTTGTGTTTGTTAACAAAATGGACAAATTGGGTGCCGATTTTCAGATGTCTGTTGATTCCTTAAAGGAACGCCTGGATGTTAATGCCAAAGCTATTCAGTGGCCAATCGGTGCCGAAGATGATTTCGCTGGTGTGATTGATCTAATCGAGCGTCAAGCCTGGTATCCGGATGATAAATTGGGAACGGAGTGGGAGACCCGCCCAATTCCTGATGATTTGAAGGATCTAGTTGAAGAAAAGCGTGAAGAGTTAATTGAAGCGGTTGCTGATGTTGATGATGAATTGATGGAGAAGTACCTTGGCGAGGAAACAATTTCTGTTGCCGATCTGAAAGCTGCTATCCGTCGCGCCACTTTGGCTTTGAAGTTCTATCCAGTACTTGCTGGTTCTGCTTATAAAGATAAGGGTGTTCAGCTGATGCTGGATGCGGTGGTTGACTATTTGCCATCACCATTGGAAGTCCGTCCTTATACGGCGACTGATCCTGAAACGGGCAAAGAAGTCGACTTAATCGCCGATGATAAGAAGCCTTTCGCTGCTTTAGCCTTTAAGATTATGACTGACCCTTATGTCGGCCGTTTGACTTTCTTGCGTGTCTACACAGGAACTTTGAAGTCTGGTTCTTATGTGCAAAATACGACCAAAGATACGCGTGAACGTGTCGGCCGTCTGTTGCAGATGCATGCCATTACCCGTACTGAGATTGATGAGGTCTTTTCCGGTGATATTGCTGCTGCAATTGGTTTGAAGTCAACATCTACCGGAGATTCACTTACGGCTGTTGACCATCCGCTGGTTCTTGAATCAATGGACTTCCCTGACCCCGTTATCCAAATGGCTGTTGAGCCAAAGACAAAGGCTGATCAGGAAAAGATGGCTGAGGCCCTGCAGAAGCTTTCTGAAGAAGATCCTTCCTTCCATGCCGAGACTAATCCAGAGACTGGTCAAACATTGATTTCTGGTATGGGTGAACTGCACTTGGACATTATGGTTGACCGTATGCGTCGTGAGTTCAATGTTGATGTCAATGTTGGTACGCCGCAGGTTGCTTACCGTGAGGCCTTTACAAAGACTGTTCAGGCGCAAGGCAAGTACATCCGCCAGTCTGGTGGTAAAGGTCAGTATGGTGATGTTTGGATCGAATTTGGTCCTAATGACGAAGGCAAGGGCTTTGAATTTGATAATGCCATTGTCGGTGGTGTTGTGCCGCGTGAATACATTCCAGCTGTCGAACAAGGTTTGAAAGAAGCCATGCAGTCTGGTCCTTTGGCCGGCTATCCATTGGTTGATTTGAAAGCCAAGCTCTATGATGGAAGTTACCATGAAGTCGATTCTTCTGAAGCTGCCTTTAAGATTGCTGCCTCCATGTCTTTGCGTGAAGCAGCCAAGACTGCCGGTGCTGTAATTCTTGAACCGATTATGAAGGTTTCGATTGTGACACCAACTGACAATCTGGGTGATGTGATGGGTCATGTTTCAGCTCGTCGCGGCATGATTGAAGACCAGGAAACACACGGCAATTCAGTGACCGTGACCGCTAAAGTGCCTTTGGCCGAAATGTTCGGTTATACAACGACTTTGCGTTCAGCAACTCAAGGACGTGGTGTTTTCCAGATGTTCTTCGACCATTACGAAGCTGTACCTCGTAATGTGCAAGAAGATATCATTAAGAATGCCGGAAAAGAATAACTTTTTCCAAATTAAAAGCGGGATTGATTCCCGCTTTTTTCTTTGGCTGAATTCGCTTTTGAAGTAATATTGTATCGTAGATCATTTTTAGATCATCAAGGAGAAAGACCGCGTGTACAACGGAATTGTTTTAATCGATAAACCTGCCGGCATGACGAGCTTTGATGTCGTTTCAAAAATGCGGCAGGTTTTTCATCAGAAACAAGTTGGGCATACTGGGACTTTAGATCCCTCGGTCACTGGGCTGTTAGTCATTGTTTTGGGAAAAGCGACTAAATTGATCGATTTTCTTCAGCAATCTGAAAAACAATATCATGCTGATATGATTTTGGGTATCAAGACCGACACACAGGATCTTGATGGCCAGATTATTGAGACGCTGCCAATTAAAAAGCCAATCAGCGAGCTGAAACTGCAACAGACTCTGACTACTTTTCTTGGGCAAAATCTCCAGGTGCCGCCCATGTATTCAGCGATTAAAGTCAATGGCAAAAGACTTTACGATCTTGCTAGAAAAGGGCAGACTGTTGAACGGAAGGCTCGAAGTATTACGATCAGCCAGCTCGACCAGATTGGCGCGTCGCATTTTGATCAAGGCGCTGGCCGGCAGTACCTGAGTTTTACGGCAACTGTTTCAAAAGGGACTTATATTCGAACGCTGGTCGAAGATATTGGTGCCAGCATGGCTGTACCGGCCGTGATGAAAAAATTGCGTCGGCTAGCTGCCGATGGTTATCGTGTTGATCAAGCTGTGCCGCTAGAAGAATTATTGAAAAATCCGTCTCCGGATCAATTCGTTATCCCCCTGGAAAAGTTGTTAAAACAGCTGCCAATGGTGGCAATTAAGCAGGCTGATTGGCAATTAGTCCAGCATGGTGCTTGGCTAAGGGACTTGGAAACGGATGCGCCGCTTGTTAGAATTTTTTATGATCAATCCATGCAGGCAATTTATAAAAAGGATCAAGGCCTGTACCGGCCTGAAAAAATGCTGCTTCATGAAAGTCATTAATTTACAATTTCCCAATATTTATCAATCGGACCAAGATCATCAATTTGTTTTAGCGGTGGGTTATTTTGATGGGCTTCATTTGGGCCACCAGGCCGTTATTCGGCGTGCTCAGCAAATTGCCGAGCAGAGATCTTTGAAACTGGCTGTGCTGACCTATCGACAATCGCCTGCTAGTTTTTATCAGGACGATGCTAGTTTAAAAGCACCAATTCTGCCATTACCGGAAAAATTGAAAAAGTTTGCCGAGATGCAAGTTGATACAGTTTTTCTGATTGATTATAGTTTGGCTTTCGGTCAACAACCCGCGCAGACTTATGTCGATCATTACCTTGCAAAAATGGGCCTGGCGGTGCTTGTTGCTGGTTTCGATCATACATACGGGTCAGTCAAAGAAAAGGCTGATATGGCTCATTTACCCATTTATGCGAAGAAGCGCTTTGAGATAGTCTCGGTCTCCGAACAAGATGACGCTGACGGTAAGATTTCATCCACGCGTATTCGCTCTTTGATCCAATCCGGTAAAGTCAGTGATGCAAACCGGCTCTTGGGATATGATTATCGGACGATCGGGCGAGTTGTTTTAGGCAATCAAATCGGCCGGACCTTGGGTTTTCCGACCGCGAACCAGCAGTTAATTGAGCCGCAGCTGCTTCCAAAAGCCGCTGTTTATGCCGTCAGAGTGAAGATTTTGACTGGGCAGTTTGCAGGGAAAATGCTGAACGGCATGGCTTCGATCGGGCATAACGTGACTTTCGGAGACAATAATCCGATGACAGTCGAAATCAATTTATTTGATTTTTATGGCAATATCTACGATGAAACGATTGCAGTTGATTGGATTGATTATGTCCGCGACCAGCAAAAGTTCGATTCGGTCAGAGGGCTAGTCGACAAACTGCACGAGGATCAATCTGTGATCAAAAAAATTCTGGCCGCTAATTCGCCAGTCTGATCAGGGGCGCAAGATCAGCTGATAGGCAAAACGCGCGTTATCCTGATAATCTTGAACGCGAATAATGCCGCGTTTTTCAAAGGCAAATTTGGCAGCTAAATGCTGCATGGCATAATTCAAACGATGAGTATCGAAACGGACCTGATCAAATCCAAGCCGTTCAGACTCTTTAATTAATAAGTCAAAAAAGGAATTTGCCAGATGCTGGCCGGAGAATTGATCGGAAATGGCAATCCGATGTATTGTTGTATAATGCAAATTGTTTGCCTCCCGCCAACTGCCATCTTCGATTTCGGCATAACTGGGTTCAGCTTCCTGCATCAGGGCAGCGATACCAGCTATCTGGCTATCGACAAGCAGGACATAGGACCAATTTTTGGCAATATCATGTTTGAAAGAATCTTCATTGGGGTATCCGCCTTGCCATTGGGGAGATCCAGCAGCTTTCAAACGTGCTTTGGCTTGATTAATAATTTGCATAACTTCTGGCAGATCGGCCAGTTTTGTTAATCTGATAGATAACTTAGGCATGATTCTCGATTATAGCAAAAAAAATGTTTGACCAATCTTGACTATTTGACCAATATTGTTTATTATTTTCAGGTACGAATTGAGGTGAACTTTTGGTAGAAAAGAAGAAATCACAAGCTAAGAATCAAGAGAAATCCGCGAGCGAAGAAGAAATCGAGCGGGCCGTCAAAGGGTCTAAGGAAGAGCCTAAGACAGAGGCAGCCGCTAAAGAGGCAGCTCAGCCGGCTAAAAAAGAGGCACCAGCTGCTGACTATGAGGACAAATTTTATCGTGCAGAAGCAGAGCTGCAGAATGTTCAGCAGCGATTTAGCAAGGAACGTGCGACGATGCTGAAGTATGAAGGACAAGATTTGGCAAAAAGTATTCTGCCCGCACTTGATAATCTAGAACGCGCTTTAGCTAATGATGGTGATGACCAGGGATCTAAAGAGATCCGCCGCGGCGTTGAGCTTACCTATAAATCTTTGAGCAATGCGCTGCGCGATAACGGCATCACAGAGATTGGCAAGAGTGGTGACCAGTTCGATCCAAAACTTCACAACGCGATTCAAAAGACACCGATTGATGATCCGGAAAAACAGAAAGCCGATACGATTGCAGTTGTTTTGCAAAGGGGATATCAATTGCATGACCGGGTTTTGCGTCCGGCAATGGTTAGTGTTTATACAAAATAAGGAGGACTTAAAATGTCAAAAATTATTGGTATCGATTTAGGAACAACAAACTCAGCTGTTGCCGTCATGGAAGGCAATGAGCCGAAAATTATTACAAATCCAGATGGCGGGCGGACGACACCATCAGTTGTCGCATTTAAAAACGGTGAAATTCAGGTCGGCGATGTTGCAAAACGTCAAGCAATCGTCAATCCTGATACGATTTCATCAATCAAGCGTCACATGGGCGAAAGCAACTATCGTGTGAAGGCCAATGGCAAAGAATACCGCCCTGAAGAAATTTCAGCCATGATTCTGCAATACATCAAAAAATATGCGGAAGATTATTTAGGAACACCCGTTAGCGATGCTGTTATCACGGTGCCTGCCTACTTTAACGATGCTCAGCGTCAGGCAACAAAAGATGCTGGAAAAATTGCTGGTTTGAATGTTCAGCGTATCATTAACGAACCAACGGCGGCTGCTTTAGCCTTCGGCCTGGATAAGCTTGATAAGGATCAAAAGATTCTTGTTTATGATTTGGGTGGTGGTACTTTTGATGTTTCCATCCTTGAATTAGGTGATGGTGTCTTTGAAGTTTTGTCAACTAATGGCGATACACACCTTGGTGGTGATGATTTCGATCAGAAAGTGATTGACTGGCTAGTTAGTGACTTCAAAAAAGAAAATGGCGTTGACCTATCAACTGATTCGTTAGCTTTGCAGCGTTTGAAAGATGAAGCTGAAAAAGCTAAGAAGACCTTGTCTTCAGCCAATGAAGCTCAGATTCTGTTGCCATTTATTCACCAAAACCTGAACATTGATAAGACCTTGACGCGCGCACAATTCAACCAACTGACTGCTGACTTGGTGGACCGTGCTAAGGCACCAGTCCAAAATGCCATGAAGGATGCCGGATTGAGCTTCTCTGATATTGATGAAGTGATCTTAAATGGTGGTTCGACACGTATTCCAGCTGTTCAAGAATCAGTCAAGGAATTGACTGGTAAAGAACCTAACCACTCAATCAACCCTGATGAGGCCGTTGCTTTAGGCGCTGCTGTTCAAGGTGCTGTGATTACTGGTGATGTGAAAGATGTTGTTCTGCTTGATGTCACACCTCTGTCATTAGGTATTGAAACAATGGGCGGCGTTATGACCAAGCTGATTGACCGCAACACAACGATTCCGACTTCTAAGTCGCAAGTCTTCTCAACGGCTGCTGATAATCAGCCGGCAGTTGATATTCACGTTCTGCAAGGCGAGCGTCCTATGGCTGCCGATAACAAGACTTTGGGCAATTTCCAATTGTCTGATATTCCTGCCGCACCGCGTGGCATTCCACAGATTGAAGTGACATTTGATATTGACCGAAACGGTATTGTATCTGTTTCCGCTAAAGATAAAGGTACTGGCAAGAGTCAAAAGATCACAATCCAAAACCCAGGAAGCATTTCTAAAGAAGAGATCGACAAGATGGTGAAGGACGCTCAGTCCAACGAAGAAGCCGATAAGAAAAAGAAGGAAGAAGTTGATTTGCATAACGAAGTTGATCAGTTGATCTTCTCTAGTGAAAAAACTTTGACTGATGTTGGCGACAAGCTGGGCGATGCTGATAAAAAGCCGGTTCAAGACGCTTTGGACGAATTGAAGAAGGCCAAGGATTCTAACAATCTTGAGACCTTAAAAGAAAAGAAGGATGCTTTGGAAAAGGCAGCGCAAGCTTTGGCAATTAAGCTCTATCAGCAGTCTGCACCACAGTCTGGTGCAGCTGGCCAAGCTGGTCAGGCCGGACCTGATAATGGCGGCAAGTCAGGCGATGATGGTAAGACTGTCGATGGTGACTTTAAAGAAGTTAATCCTGACGACAAAAAGTAATCAAACTGCCGGGGGAATCCCGGCCTACATATTATGGATAATGAAGAATATTACAACACACTAGGAATTGATAAAAACGCGAGCCAAGATGAGATCAAGCATGCCTATCGGAAGCTTTCAAAGAAATATCATCCTGATTTAAATCACGAGCCCGGTGCCGAAGATAAATATAAGCAAGTACAAGAAGCTTATGAGACCTTAGGCAATCCGCAAAAGAAGGCTGCTTATGATCAGTACGGTAAGGCTGGCGCAAACGCTGGTGCCGGACAGAATGGTTTTGGCGGCGGCTTTCAACAAGGCGGATTCAGCTTTAATGGCCAGGATTTTGGTGATTTTGGTGATATCTTTAGTCAAATGTTTGGCGGCGGCTTCAACCCTAACGGACCGCGCAAGGGACGTGATTTACAATATCGTGTTAATTTGACATTTGAAGAAGCTGTTTTCGGTAAAGAAACAGAAATCAAATATGTCCGTCAAGAAAAAGGCGGTAGTTCTAAAGAACATGCCGTCAAAGTCACGATTCCGGCAGGTGTTGAGACTGGCCAGCAGATGCGTCTATCAGGGCAGGGAGAGGCTGGTGTGAACGGCGGCCCCTATGGTGATTTGTATGTGTCTTTTGTTGTTGGCAAATCAGCAGATGGCTTTCAAAGAGAAGGTGCGGATATTTATTCTGAAAAAGGCATCAGCTTTGTGCAAGCGGCTTTGGGTGATAAGATTACAGTCAAGACAGTCCGCGGCGAAGTTGAGCTGACCGTGCCGGCTGGTACGCAGACCGGAACCGAGTTCCGTTTGCGTGGTAAAGGGTCAGCTTATGTTAATAATCCCAACCGAATCGGCGACCATTATGTCAAAGTTGTTGTGCAGGTACCGAAGAGATTGAGTGAAAAGGAAAGAAAGGCCTTGCAGAACTACGCGGAAACACGTGGGGAATCTGTGACGCCGCAAAAGAAAAGAGGGCTATTCGGCTAATCGTTAGCCTTTTTTTATGAAAAAAAATCAGTACAAAGTGCAGCTTTTTTATGGGTTGCCAGTCAGCCAAAATGATCAGGGACAATTTGTCTTTGCTGCAAATCGCAAAGAGATGAGTGTCTGGCGCACTGGGAAACATACTTCTGGCCGCTTTACGGAAATCGGTCAGCTTTTTTTGACTGAAAATAAATTGACGGTAGTGATTTTAAAGGCGGTTGATCTGCCTTTTAAAGATCGTCATCAATTTACACCGCTGGCACGTTTTTTGGATAAAAAAATAGACGATTCTGAATTGAATCGTCTAAAAAAATTATTTGTGTGAATCCAGCCAGCTTTCAATGTCTGACAATCTCTGCATCCGAAGACTCGGCAGCCCGTCGCGGGAAAAACCATGAAAACTTTGCGGGTAGCGAATAAACTTGGTTTCGCCGCCATGCTGTTTGACAGCTGTGTAGAATTGCTCAGATTGTTCGATTGGGCAGCGCATATCCCATTCGCCAGCCTGAATCAAGAGCGGTGTCGTGACATTTTGTGCATAGGCAAGTGGAGACCGTTTCCAATATTCAGCTAAGCCGCCTTCGTCATATAGTCCTAGGCCAAGTTCGGACTCATTAAAGAACCAGCCGATATCTGAAGTACCCCACATAGAAATCCAGTTAATCACGGACCGCTGTGTCACCGCTGCTTTAAAACGCTGAGTGTGCCCGACAGCCCAGCTAGTCATAAAGCCGCCATAAGACCCGCCGGCGATGTATTGGTGATCGCGGTCTAATTCGGGAAAATGATCTAAAGCATAGTCCAGGCCAGCCAAAACATCGGTATAATCGCCTTCGCCATAGTGGCCGATCACAGCAGACTCGAATTTTTGGCCATAAGTTGTTGAACCACGCGGATTAACGAAAACAATTGCATATCCGTGGCTAGCGTGTACTTGGAATTCATGGAAGAAAGTCTCGCCATAAGCACCGTGCGGGCCGCCATGAACATAAAGCAGAACAGGGACGTTTTCTTTATCTTTTGGATCAAGTGCATGCATATACCAGCCATCATGATCCCAACCGTCTGCAGTTTGAAAAGTGAAACGGTCTACTTTGGCATAATCGTGCTCGCTTTCAAACTTCAGATTGGGGTTGTAGAGCTGAAATTGGGCATTTGCTTTTAAGTCCAATTTGACGATTTCGTTGGCTTTGCTTTGTGCCGAAACTGAAAAAGCCACTTGTGCATTCGGCAAAAGGGTGAAATCGTAAATCTGGTTTAATTCATTGTAGACGATGCGAAACTGACTGCCTGACCCTGTAAATGCCTGAGAATGGCCATGATAGGCGGCTGTGAAAAAGTAATTGGCATTATCAATCCAAGCTAGTACCCGGCCTGAGGATTGCTGCTCAAAATCAGCTGCTAAATGGCTGCTCAAATCAAAATCAGCTTCACGCGTCAAATTTGTGAGTTTTTGTTCGCTCACATCGTAGAGATAAAGTTCCTGTTTCGTATTATTTCTCAGATGTTCGTCATCACCGGCCAAAAGAATTTTGTTGGCATCCGGTGAGAAACGTGCGTCAAAAAACTGGCCTTTAGCTTCATCCTTGGTAATAAAACTGCTTTTTTTACTAGCAAAGTCATAGGCATAAATACCTTCGCCGAAATCCTGTTCATCGTCCGGCAGATTTTTGGCACTGTACAAGAATTGCCGGTCATCTGATGAAATATCCAATAAACTGATCGGATACTTCCCTTGAAATAGCTCAACACTGCTTTTAGTGCTGGGATCGAAACTAAAGGTTGCATAAACGGCTTGGTCATCAATCCATCCCAAACCGTCAAAACGGCTGATTAATCGCTTCACTTGACGTGTTTTTGGAAAATCTTCTGTCTTAAATTTACTGGGGATATCGGATTTCTTAGTCTGAAAAAGCAGACGGTGTCCATCAGATAAGGCTAAAACATCGATGACATCCGTTTTTTCAAAAGTCACTTGTGTTGCAACACCGCCTTTTAAGTTAATTGTAAACAACTGATTTTTCTTGCTGCGATCATCCTTGGCGGTAAAATACAATGATTCCCCCAAAATAACCGGATTGCTATTGATTCCCTTGCCGTTTGCCCAGGTCTGTACCAAGCCTGATTCATCGACCGACTTGATTGTGCTGTTATAACTGTTCGACTTGGCATCAAGGAAATTCTCGACAAAGAAAATTTTGCCATCGCCATAAGTGAGCTGAGACGCTGATTTTAATTTAAATAAATCTTGTGATGTGATTCCTGACATACTTACTCCTCTATATTTCTTTTAATTTTAGCGGTTTATCCATGCAATCACACGAGTCATTCATTAAAATGAAGCGTAAGGAGTTGTCAACTTAAGATCGTTGCAAGAAGCCTGTTTTAACTAACTTGTTTGCAATGTCGCTGATCCAATTAGGCTATCACCTTGATAGCCATCGAAACCGGCAACTCATGATTCAATGATTGGAGCTGGATTAAATATGGACGAGGACAATATCATAAAAAAAGAAAAAAATCTTGGTATGCCTGTTACTGGGATTTTGAAGCGCAAAAGCCGGAAAGCCGCGATGGCGGCAAATAAAGCTGCCCGAGAAGCGAAGGCTAAAGCCGCTTTAAAGCTGGTCGATGAAACACCCGAAACATCTGAAACAGTGGACCAGCCGGCTCCTTCTGTTTCAAAAAGCGTTAAACCAGCCGAAAACGATGATTTTTATCGAAACGGCCAAGCCAAATTCCAAGATGCTGATGGCCAGCGGACGTATTATTTTTCGGATGGCACAGTCAAAGCTCGCGGATCTTTTGATGGCAAAATGCAGGGTGAGTGGCAGTTTTTTAAAAACACAGGCCGTCTTTGGCAAATCGGTCATTTAAAAGATGACCTCAAAGATGGGAAATGGCTGCGCTTCTCTGATGCTGGCATTATTGAAAAGTCTCAAAATTTTAAAAACGGCGAATTACTGAAAAATTAACGCCATCATCACTCTTAACGATCGCGTGAATGATTGTTAAACTTAATATATGACTGAAATCGAGTATATGAAACTTGCCGTTGAGCAGGCCAACGAAAACATTGTTTTAAAAGAAGGTGGTCCCTTTGGTGCTGTGATTGTCCGTAATCAGGAAGTCGTTGCTGCTGCGCATAATCGCGTTCTCGTCGAAAACGATCCGACAGCGCATGCTGAGATTACAGCGATCCGCAAGGCTTGCCAATATCTGAACAGCTACGATTTATCAGAATGCGTGTTATATACCAGCTGTTATCCCTGTCCAATGTGTTTATCAGCTGCTATTTGGGCTAATATCAAGACGGTTTATTATGCCAATACAGCTGAAGATGCTGGCCAGATCGGTTTTCGCGATGATTTTATTTACCATTTTATTGAGAATGGCGCTCACGATGATCAGATTGTGAAGATGAGTCAAATCGGGCGTGAACAGGCGATTGAAACTTTTAATGATTATGTCAAAGACCCCAGTCGTGAAAGTTATTGATTATCGTTGTTTTTAAAGGATTCGCAAATACATCATCATCTGCAATTCATAGGCACACCCGGAGTTGACCGATAAGGCCACGATAAGGAGCGGCAATGATTTTTTTTATTAATGCAAATATGCAAAAAAACAAATCTGGCATCGAACACGCCGAGTTGAAACGTGCTGATTTGTTTCGACATCATCAGACTGCTTTTAAAGTTCTGCTGCGTGATTGGTCGCCAACGCTCCACCAAGATCTTGCTGATAGTTCTCTAAGTGATGATGAAGTAATCAACTTATTCGATTATTTTCAAGGTACGGAGAAAGTGAACGGCCAGGTCGTTTCGCCGCGATCAGTCGACTTGGGTTGTTCTGTCGATTTTTATGAAGATGATCCGGTGAATAATCGACTGTTGGCCTTTCAAAGGGTGCCTGACATACAAGGCGGCGCTGCCAAACAGAAATTGTTGGCGCGCATCAACTATTTTGCTGATAGCAAGCCTCGGCGTGTTCGCAGCACGGAGTTATTTGATGCCTTTGGCAACTTGTATGCGGTAGATTTTTATGATACTCGTGGCTTCGTTTCCATGACGCAATGGTATTCGCCGGACAACAAGATTGCCAACGAGACTTGGCAGACGCTGGATGGACGGCCTGTAATCGAAGCTTTTCATAAATTTAATGCCATTGGCGAACAGTCGCTGTCATCGTGGCGTCTTTGCGATCCTGACGGCAGCATTCGTATCTTTGACAATCTTGACGAGCTTTACAAACATTTTTTGGATTTGATTAATGCGGCTTATTTCAGCCCAAAAGAAGCGAATATTTTTATCTTAGACCGCAGCGATTTAGGAGACTGGGCTTTAACGGAATTAAAACAGCCGGCTTATACGGCTCTGCATCTGCATAATTCGCAGACTGTCAATCCTAATGACGAGCAGCATGCATTATTGAATAACCATTATGAATATTCGCTTTGGCAGGCTAACAGCTATGATGCCATTATTAGTGCGACTGCCAAACAAAGCCATGATATTCAAGCACGTTTTAAGCCGCAAGTTCCGTGTTTCACTATTCCGGTCGGCGTGATTCCAGACGCTCATTTCCAATCTCAGACAATCAAGATGGCTCAAAGGCAGCCGCATTCCGTCATTGCTTTAGCACGTATTGCACCTGAAAAACAGCTCGATCAGTTGGTGAAAGCTGTTGCCATTGCTCAAAAACAAGTCCCTGATATCACGCTGGATCTGTACGGCTATCGTGATGCCAGCAATAATTATGAAGCTTACCGTGAAATTGTGGCTGTCATTAAAGAGAACCAGCTTGAAAAACAGGTGCATGTACATGAATATACGACTCAAGGTAATCAAATTGAGCAGCAAGCGCAGGTGTTTGCCGTTACTTCGGCGATGGAGGGCTTTAATCTGTCGCTCATGGAAGGCTTGGCTCAAGGTGATGTCGGCCTGACTTATGATGTGAATTACGGCCCTAATGAGCTGGTTGTTGATGGCAAAAACGGCTGTATTCTGCCTTATGGCGATTACCAGGCTCTAGCAGAGAAATTAGTCTGGCTGTTTCAGAATCCCGATCAGCTGCAGCAGATGTCTGATCAGGCTTATCGTTTGTCGCAGCGGTATTCAGAAAAACAGGTCTGGCAAGCTTGGTCGGCATTACTTGACGATGCTAAACGCAGCTGGCCGGCAAAACTCGCTGTTTATCGGCCAGCGGTCACGGACGGACTAGGTGAACAAGGAGAGAAAATCTAATGTTTTACTTTGTTTCTGAAAATATTTTTTCTTTCAATTCGGGTACTGAATTTTCTCAGGTCAAGCGCGTGCAGTTATTCAATGCAAAGGGCCAACAAGCTTTTTATGTTGCTCGTGATTACAATCCTTCTTTTCATCAGTCGGCCAAACAGCTTGATCTGCCTGACGATCAGCTGCTGAATATGTATGATTATTTTCAAAACGCCCTGTCAGTCACACGCCGACAGATACCTGTCCGTTTTGCTAGAACAATTCCCAAACGGGATTATCATATTGACGGCATTGATGCGAATTATTCATTGATTAAATCTCATGGCAGGATCATCGCGCGTGCAACAA
The DNA here is from genome assembly GCF_047725585.1 of Oenococcus sp. Taxonomy (NCBI): domain Bacteria; kingdom Bacillati; phylum Bacillota; class Bacilli; order Lactobacillales; family Lactobacillaceae; genus Oenococcus; species Oenococcus sp. The sequence goes on from NZ_JBDNNF010000006.1 coordinate 45,500, forward strand.
TCGCGCCGTTGACAGTGGGATTGATGGGAAATATGATTTATTATGATCGTTTTGGCAACACGGCCGCGACTGATTATTGGGACTGGCGCGGCTTCAAGTCTTCGACACAATATTTCCATCCTGACGGCCAGCCTGGTCCGCAGATTTTCTTTGATCCGGCGGGCCGCAAAGTCATGGAAGTTATCCGGATGAACATCAGCGGCCAATTGTTTCCCACGATGTATCGACTTTTTAATTACCATGGTCGCGATTGGCGTTTTGATTCGGAAAATGATTTATTTATTTTCTTCATGAATGAAATTTTGTCACAGCAGTCAGAATCGTCTGTTATTATCAATGACCGGCCCAGCATGATCGATACAGTGGCACATATCCAGGGTGCAGCAGCTAAATTTCAGTATTTGCATGACGCCCACACAGTAGATCCTGATAATCCGCTGCGAGGCCGTTTAAGCGATGTCTTAACGCCGCTGTTTACAGCTGATGCCTCCGCTTTTACCGGTGTGATCACAGCCACTGAGGCACAAAGAAAAATTCTAGCACGCCGTTTTCCCAGAATTTCTTTTTATTGTGCACCGGATACTTTTGTCTCCCAGAGGCTTCTGCAGACACAGCCGCGGGCATTGGCAGGGCGCCGAGCACATCGCTTGATTTATTTTGGCCGATTATCCGAAGAAAAACATCCGGAGCAGGCCATCTATGCCTTATCAGCTATTAGAAAAAAAATTCCTGATGTGAGCCTAGAATTTCGCGGTTATGCCAGTTCGGCTGATTTTTTGGCCAGCCTGAAGAAGATTGCGGCCGACAATGGTTTATCAGATGCGGTTGTCTTTGCTGATTATGCCCTTGGGCTGGTGCTCTGGCAATCCTTGGACCAAGCGCAAATGGTCATTCAAACTTCGACTGGCGAGGGCTTTAGCATGTCTTTAATCGAAGCGATGGCACATGGCCTGCCAGCAGTTGCTTATCATGCGAATTTTGGGCCGGACGTGATTATTCAAAATGGTGAAAATGGTTTTTTGGTTAAAAACGGCAGTTACGCTGACTTGGCTGCGGCTGTTGTTAAAGTTTTTCAGAATAATGCTTTATGGCAGCATTTGTCTGCTGGTGCCTATCAAACAGCTCATCGCTATGATGCTGATTCTGTTTGGCGAGCTTGGCAGCAAAGTGGTGTTTTGCCAGATGAACATTAATATTAAAGTTTAATTATTCACAATCATTGCCCTTTCTAAGATTGAATCGCTTAAATGATTGCACTAACATAGAAGGCGACCACAGCAGTTGCGATCAAAAATCAAGAGTGATACGAGGAGAAATTAAATGGCATACCAAACGATTAATCCCTACACGAACGAAACGATCAAAACATACGACTTTTCAACGCCAGCCGACATTGAAAAAGCCTTAACGTTAGGGTACGGATTGTATAAAAAATGGCGTGATGGACCAGTTGATGAACGGGCTAAAATCTTACATAAAATCGCTGATTTATTCCGGCAGCATGAAGATGAGCTTGCCAAGACGGCTGTTAACGACATGGGCAAATTAATCGGCGAAGCCAAAGGGGAAGTTGAACTTTGTGCAATGATTGCCGACTATTATGCTGATCATGGTGCAGATTTGTTAAAACCGACGTCCATCACGACCCGGGCGACCGGCGAAGCACAAATAGAAAAGCATTCAACCGGCGTGATTCTGGCCGTTGAACCTTGGAATTTTCCATATTATCAAGTGATGCGTGTCTTTGCGCCAAACTTTATCGTAGGGAATCCAATGGTATTAAAGGGTCCGTCAAATACACCGGGATCCTCAGATGCTTTTGGCAAAATTGTGACTGAAGCCGGTGCACCAGAAGGCAGTTTCACGAATCTTTTTGTTAACTATGATCAGGTCGGCACCATTATTGCAGATCCCCGTGTGCAAGGCGTGGCTTTGACTGGTTCTGAGCGTGGCGGCCGGGCAGTTGCTAAAGCTGCTGGCGAGAATTTGAAGAAAAACACGATGGAACTTGGCGGCATGGATGCCTTTATCGTTTTGGATGACGCTGATATTGATCAAGTTGCTGATATTGCATGGCGGGCTCGCCTTTATAATGCTGGCCAGGTCTGCACATCGTCAAAACGCTTTATCGTGGCTGATAATTTGTACGATCAGTTCCTGACAACGCTAAAGGCACATTTTGCTGCTGTTACGCCTGGTGATCCAATGGATCCTAAGACAACTTTTGCCCCCATGAATTCTAAGCGGGCCAAAGACAAGCTCCAAGATCAGATTGACCGTGCTGTCAAGGCTGGTGCCAAGGTTTATTACGGTAATGAAAAAGTTGACCTGCCCGGTCAATTTATCCAGCCGACTATCTTGACTGATATCAGTAAAGACAACCCGGCTTATTCTGAAGAAATGTTTGGCCCTGTCGCACAGGTTTACAAAGTTTCCAGTGAACAAGAGGCTGTTGATTTGGCCAATGACTCAGACTTTGGTCTTGGTGGGATTATCTTCTCTGGTGATCCTGACCGTGGCGCACGGGTCGCTTCAAAAGTTGAAACGGGCATGATGTTTGTGAACAACTTTATGACTTCGTTGCCGGAGCAGCCGTTTGGCGGCGTGAAAAAATCTGGATATGGCCGCGAGTTAAGCCAGTTAGGCATGATGGCCTTTGTTAATGAAGAGCTGATTGTTAAGGCACAAAAACCAGATTTGAGTAATCCTGCTGGCGGTCTAGCGGTCGTTTGAGTATAAAAAAACGGGTGACTGCAACATTCTCAAAATGATTTTGAGAAACGGATTAGTCATCCGTTTTTTGTTTGCCTTAATGCAGGGTCTGTGCAAGCCAATAGCCGAAATACAGCCAAGACAATAAACCATGCCAGATTGTTGTCCAGACATCATGGTGGCTGACAAACCAGGTGATGCCGGCAGAGAGCATTAGTCCCAAACTATAAAAATCAGCACCGTTATTAATCACATAGCCATGATGGCCGTGACGATGATGACCGTTTTCCACAACAATCTGCTGGGGATGGTCTTTAGCCCAATTTTTGAATTTACGATCAATTTTTTCACTGATACGATCGCCTAAATCATCAGCCTCACTTCCGAAATCATCAAAATCGTCGTCTAAATCTTTGAAATCGCCATCTGTTACTTTTGCCATAATCTTTCTCCATTTATCCTTGTTTTATAGGTTGATATGAATATCGCCATCATCGAATCTAAAGTGGCGGCCAATCGAGTCGTTCACCATCTGGCTGATATAGTCTCCAAAATCCATATCACTCAAGTTTTTAGAAACACGTTTTAATAAGTGAAGTAGTGTTGCTTGTTCTTCGTCGGTCAAACCAGCAAAAACTTCTTCACTCAGATCATCGGCCTCGTCTTTTTTGCTTTGTAAAAAGTCGTGGCCCTTTTTAGTTAACTTAATCAGTGTGATGCGTTTGTCGCGCTCGTCGGGGATCCGATCAACTAAGCCATTATCTGCCAGCTTATCAACCAGTCCTGTCACGGAACTGGGACGCACATCTAATATCTCGGCGATTTCGCCGACCGAGAGGCCGTCATATTTGTCCAATAAACGCATTAACCGAGCTTGGCCGCGGTGGTGGCTGCGCCGGCTATCATGACGCGGCCCGACCATGAGATAAAAATTTGGGTTCTTAGCTAAACCACCAATTGTTCGCATGAGTTCATTTGTTACTTCTGACATATCATTTTCCTTTCTTATGTTTTCATTAATGATATTATTTTGTTTAGTTTTTGTCAATAAAAACTAAACAAAATATAAAATAAAATCGTTTCAATTTAGAAACGATTTAATCATCTATTATCTTAGAAATCTAGAAAGGCTGATTAATTCAAAGGCACATCAACTTGCCAGCCGTCAGGGCCCTTGATGTCGCCATCTTGGATACCGCTAAGGCGATCATAAAGTTTTTGTGTGTATGGACCAACTTTGGTCTCGCTGTAAAAGACATGTTTGTTGCCGTTATGCGTAATTGAACCAACAGGCGAGATAACCGCAGCTGTACCCATGGCGCCGGCCTCTGAGAACTGATCCAAATCATAAATGCTGATTGTGGTTTCTTCGGGTTCCATTCCGAAATCACTAGCCAATTTCAGCAAAGATTTCTTCGTGATTGAAGGCAGAATAGAAGGCGACTTCGGTGTTTTGAACTTGCCATCTTTCGTGATACCAAAGAAGTTGGCGCCACCTAATTCTTCAATGTTTTCATGCAAGCGAGGATCCAAGTAGACAACGTCCGAAAATCCTTCTTCATGTGCGATGGAACCAGGGAGCAGACTAGAAGCATAGTTTCCTGAAACTTTGGATTGGCCGGTTCCACCATGAGCAGCACGGTCATAAGGGCTGGTGACGTAAGCAGTTGGCTGCATGCCGCCTTTATAGTAAGGACCGACTGGCGTTACGAGAATATGGAATTGGAACTGATTGGCCGGATGGACACCGATAACTTCACCGGTACCGATCAAAAACGGACGGACATACAATGTTGCGCCAGAACCGTATGGCGGAACAAAGTCTTGATTGGCTTTGACAACTTCTTTAACGGCTTGAACAAATCGATCCTCTGGGAACGGTTCCATCAGAAGGCGCTCAGCTGATTTATGCATCCGTTTAGCATTCATATCCGGCCTGAACAAGTTAACACCGCCATCTTTTCGGCGATAGGCCTTCAAACCTTCAAAAGCTTCCTGTCCATAATGAAGGACATTGGCAGCTTCAGACATTGTGATTGTCGAATCTTCAGTCAGATGACCTTCATCCCAATGGCCATCCTTAAATTCTGCATGAAAACTATATGGCAAATCATGATAATTAAAACCAATATTCGGCCAATCAAAATCTGTCGCTTTTGCTTTTGTCATTTTTGTAAATCTCTCCTTTTCTAACATGAATCATTGATATGTGAAACAAATTATTAATCAAACAACATCAAGGTGTAAATCATTTTCGCGTGTCTTGCCAACGCGCTTTAAGAACTGATACCAAATCCAAGAAATTACTGCCGGGCCAACTAAACCGAAGAAAAGCATAACTGCTAAACCGCCCCAGCCATTAGAGAAGCCGGATGTTTTAGGCATTGACAGGATATTTAATGGTGCAGTAAATGATGAGAAACCAAGTCCGCCAAGGGCAGCTGGTACTCTAAAACCGCCAACTGTTACTGCAAATATAGCCATCACAACAGCTGAGATCATTGGTCCAACCGCTGTTAACGGTGATTTGATGATGTTTGGAAACTGGACTTTCGGTGTTACGAGCCCTTGGGCAATATTAGCACCGGAATTATTTTGTGTAAAACTCATTGCTGTATAGCCGGAAAATGCGGCACAGCAACCGATTAAGGCGGCACCGGCAGACATTGGATCAAGCCCGACTGCTACGGCTAATGCAGCCGAAGAAGCGGGTGTCATTAAGAACCAGAACCAAGCAAATGAGACGACGGCCGCGCCAAGAATCGGGTTGACTGACATCGTGTCTGCCAGTCCTTTTGATACCCAATTTAAGAATGGCGTCGTTACAGTTGCGGCACCAAGGCCAACGACCGAACCAACAAAAGTGGCACAGAAAGGTACGATAAACATATCAAGCGGTGTTTTACCGGTCATCCACTTGCCTAATAGGGCAGCTGCAAGGCCGGCAATCACGGCGGAAATCGGTTGGCCGACAGTCATGATCGTGGCGCCAGCTAATTGAGGTGCAACCCAGCCAGTAGCTGTTGTAGCGGCTTTGATTGCGCCGCTTGTAAAGTACATAGAGTTGGCGCCAACTGTGGCTGCGATCATAGCTGAAAAAGTTGTTAAGGTCGTTGATCGAAGCTGGATGGCGATACCGGCACCAATAGCAGGTGCTAGCAGATGCTGGCCTAAGACGCCAACCATCTGCATAGGCGCCCAGTGAAGCAAATTACCAGCTGTATTCAAAAGAATGGAAATACCAAGAATAACCAAAACCGCATTGGAGATTCCTTGACTGACTGTATAGACCCAGTCAGACATTTTCATTTTTTTCTCTGGGCGGGTCAAAGGACCTGAGCCTGGACGAAGCTCTTCAGTCTGAGCTCGATCACTTTTAAATTTAGCTGCCGCCGACATCGCTTGCGAATAAGCCTCGCTGCGTTGTTCAGGCGTCATGGAGGCCGGGTCCTGATCAAAAAAATCAGCCTGGCTTTTTGGAACGTTGTTTGCTGTCATATTTCCTCCTTAAGTAATAAAAAAACCGCTCTAGTAAGCAACTAACTAGAACGGTTTTGAAATCTTCAACCATGCCAGCCAGCCATCTTTTGACGGCTGACAAAATGATCAGTCGTCACTGTGTAATCAACAACACGACGCTGACCAAAATAATGGATGCACTCATCTTCATTTGTGAACTATTATCTCGCATGTACTCTCTTTGAGTTGTTACTTAGGTTACTAGGAGCTGAATTAAAAGTCAAGGTATTTGATTTTTGTCATCAAAATGTAATATTACAAAAATTTTCCAAACTCGTCTTCTGAACGGTTAAAATGAGATTATCTATTAAAAAAATAGCTATGCTTTGCGGAGGAGCTGTACTGATGCTCGTATTTTTTATTCTTTTACTCATCTTGGCCGCCGTTTTCGGTGTCATTTCTGTAGGCGTGACAGCAGTGCTGCTGCCAATCCTGCTTCTGATCCTGGCGATTGGCCTGATCTTTTCACTAATTAATCTGCTTTGGCACGGCATTGTCATCATTTTAATTGTTGTAGCCGCACTCGCTATTTATGATTGGCTTAAAAAGCGCTGATTAATCGACCGCTTGGTCATTAAAAGTAAGGAAACGGTAATGGCCGTTTTCATATTGTAATTTGGACACAGAGCCATTGCTTGGCCGCGTATGCAGACCAATTTTATCTTGTCCATAACGATCTGCTAAAGAAAGCAGCGTATTGCCATGTGAGATCAAAAGGACTTGGGATTGATCACCAATCTTTGGATTTGCCAGAATTTTTTCAAAGCCTTCATCCAGACGTGCCCAATATTCATCATTATTTTCAGCATCGTGCCAGGGATCAGCTGCTTTTAAAAAATCCTTGGTTGAAGGCAGGCCAAAATCATCAACGATCTCAGCATAGGTTTTTAACCCATAAGGTGCACCAGCTGCCAGCCAAGCAGCATCCATATTTGTGCCTTCATATGATCCATAAAATTCTTCTCGGAAATTTGGAAGGCTAAGCAATTCTGGCTGCTTATCAAAACTATTTTCGGCCAAAATCAAATCGGCCGTCTGAATAGCACGTGTTGTATCTGACGAATAAGCTACGTCAAAAGAGATTTCTCTAAGTTTGCGCCCGGCTTTTTTTGCATCGCTAATACCGTTTTCAGTCAGGGGAGAATTGCTCCAGCCTTGTAATTTGTTGTATCGATTAAAGTAGGTCTGGCCATGACGGATCAGATAGAATGTAATTTTCATAAGTACCTCAAGCTCTATTTTAGTCTGCTAGAATGTCCGTATGGCAAAGTTTTTTGATATTAGTTACGGAAATAATGAAAAACAAAAAATGGACTTATACCTGCAAAAGGATGCAGCGCCATTAATCTTCTATATTCATGGCGGCGGCTGGTGGCAAGGTGACAAAAACAAAGATACACAAGTTTATGAGGCACTATTTGCAACTGGTTTTTCAATTGCTTCGATTAACTATCGCTTAGCTGACGCTCAACATGTTTATCCAGCTCAATTAGATGATGCACGTCTGGCTTTAAAATGGCTGAAACAGAGCAATTATGTATTTAACCACAAGCGAATTGCCTTATTCGGCTCATCCTCGGGCGCACATATCGCACTTTCTCTATCAATTGAAAACGGGTACCCGATCGTTTCTTGGTCGGGGCAATTTGATTTTCAAGGTTTTTTGAGCACACACACTGCAATCAAAGGGCGCAAAGCAGCGGATAATCCTGACCCGGATAAGGGCAGCAAGATGGCTTCTTACTATAAATGGATCTTGGAACGTCTATTTGACGGTGACTTATCACGTGCTAAAAGTGCCAGTCTCCAGCATTTGGTCAGCCCAACGACAGGCCCAATGCTGATGTTTAATTCCGCGGCTGAACTGGCACCGGTCAGTGAGGTTTACACGATGCAGCAGGCCTTTGTTGAAAATGGTTTACCAATTACAAGCATTATTCTCCCTGGAGACCGGCATGCACAAGCCTATGCTAAAGATGCCCTGCCAGTGACAATCAGTTTCTTAAAGAACAGCTTGAAAATCGCAAAAAGATAGAAGGGGCCAGATAAATTCATGGATGAAAATAAAGTACCGGCAACTATAGAAGCTGTCAGAGACCGCGTGACTTTGATGAATGCGCGCGGATTTAAAATTACCGAAGATGAGGTCATCGATCAGTCTATCAAGGAAGGTCTGCAAGCGATTGTTGATGAATTGTTAGACGGGGATTATTTCACGATACAACTAATTAATCCAAAGACTTTCGACATCCTTGGTTTGAAAGGCAACTTGGAAGGGCAGATTTTTGCCAAAGGCAGCAGTTTCACGCAGGACTTTAAAAATAATGCGGACCAGGTCTGGGATTCTTTATGGGATCAGGCTGACAAAATTGTCGGCAGATAATTTAAAATTCTAAGACCAATTTGCCAAGAGGATGTCCTTCTTGAAAAATTGTGTGAAACTTTTTTAGGTTTTCCAGATTAAATTTGTCGCTTTGATTAATCTTGACAACGATGCTGCCGGCACTAATATCGGTCAGCAGATCTGCTAAGGTTTGACCTGAATTCAAGTAGAAGGCTCGGCTATCAAACGGCGCTGATCCAGCTTTTGCTGTTAAATCCTTTGTCGTGACTAATTTTCCCTGCGCTTTCAATAGCTGCAGGGATTTTTCTTGTGTTTGACCGCCGATCGGATCCACAATGGCATCAACTTTGTCAGTCATTTGCGTGAAGTCTTCAATATGATAGTCAAAAACATGAATGGCCGGGTCATATTGCTGCAAAAATGTCTTGCCCTTGCTGCTGGCTGTGGCGTAAATTTGGCTGGCACCGATCTCCTTGGCCTTTTGAATGGCGGCAAAGCCAACCGAACCGCTCCCGCCGTGGACAAGGATGCTTTGGCCCTTTTGGAAATCCAGTTCCTCTGTAACTGCTTGATACCCCGTCTGATAGCCTAATGCGACGGCTGCTGCTTGGACAAAAGTCACATTGTCTGGGATTATAGCTGCTTGTTTTTCTAAAACGGTCAACCGCTCTGCATAACTACGCAGATGGGGGCTGGCAGCGATACGGTCACCAACGGCAAAATTTGTGACTTCAGACCCGATTGCCAACACGATACCGGCCGTACTAGAACCAAGAACCGTTGGCAGTTTGTCTTCACCACCATATAAACCCTGCCGGTAGGCAACATCATATGGATCAATAGCCGTGGCGTAATTTTTGATTAATAATTGATGCGCTTTTAGCGGCGGCAGTTCCTTACTGCCTTCATAAAAAACATCCACATTACCAAATTGATTAATTTCGATTACTTTCATGCCAAAACCTCCTGATATGATCATTCTGTTTCCAACAATAATTATAGTTGGATCATTTTTAAGTAAGCGGTAACATTAATCACCATTTTCACTATAATTGAAAAAGGGGTTAAACTCATGCGCAAAATTGCAATCATTGGAATGGGGCACGTTGGATCGACGCTGGCTCACATCATCACTGACCGAGGGCTTGTCGACGAGCTTGTCCTATTGGACATTAACAAACTGCATTTACAGGCAGAGCTGCTGGATTTTTTGGATGCGCAATCTTTTCTTCCGTCGCATACAAAGATTATCGCTGGCGATTACGCAGATCTTGGTGACGCCGATATCGTTGTCAGCACTTTTGGAAATGTTCATCTGACTGCCCAAAGCAGTGATCGTTTCGCCGAGCTGGCTTTTAATCTGAAACAAATCAAGTCCATGGCTGCCCAACTGCGTGCAACCCATTTTCACGGTGTTTTCTTAACTATTACAAATCCCGTCGATGTGATTACAGGCGTCTATCAAAGAGAACTTGGCCTGCCCAAAGAACAGGTATTTGGCAGCGGGACTTATCTGGATACATCGCGATTAAAGCGAGAAATCGGCCAGCGCTTTGATCTGGACCCGCGTTCAGTCACGGGCTTTGTCGTTGGCGAACATGGCGACTCTCAGTTTCCGGCCTGGTCATCAATTCGGATCTTGGATAGGCCTATTCTAGAAATTGCCCAAGAACGCGGTATCGAAGTTAAGGATTTAGCGCTGGCAACAAAAAAAGATGCTTTTCAAGTTGTTCAAGGCAAGGGCTATACAAATATTGCTGTTGCAAGCGCTGCTGCCAGTTTGATTGAGTCGGTGCTGACTGATAGCCATCGTGAAGTGGTAGTGTCGCGTTATAATCAAAAATTCGGTATTTACATCTCTTTGCCGGCGATCATTGGCCGAAAAGGGATCGTCAGTGAGGTTTATCTGCCTTTAAATCCTGAAGAAACGGCCAAATTAAAGCAGAGTGCCCAGTCGATTATCGAAGAGACGAAACTGTTTCAATGAATTTTCTAACGAATTCTGCGGCTTTGTCATACAATAAAAGCTATGACTAAATCTCCCGTAAGCTATGAATTATTGCATGTCGACAAACATAGCGGTGCCCGTCGAGGCATTATCCATACGCCTCATGGTGATTGGCAGACGCCGATGTTTATGCCGGTGGGCACCCAGGCAACGGTTAAATCAATGCAGCCGCGTGAATTAAAGGAAATCGGGTCGCAGATTATTTTGGCAAACACTTATCATCTTTGGATCCGGCCTGGGGATGAACTGATTAAAAAGGCTGGCGGCCTACACAAATTCATGGATTGGGATCAGGCTATTTTGACCGATTCCGGTGGTTTTCAAGTATTCAGTTTGGCAGACACACGATCGATTACAGAAAAAGGCGTCACTTTTAAAAACAATATCGATGGTTCGACAATGTTTCTTTCACCGGAAGTTGCCATGAAGATTCAAAACAATCTGGGCCCGGATATCATGATGCAGTTGGACGAAGCGGTTCCATATTTTGAAACCTATGATTACATCAAGGAATCAACCGAGCGGTCTGCACGTTGGGCATTAAGGGCTTTAAAAGCACATAAGCGCCCTGATGAACAGGCCTTGTTCGGGATTGTTCAAGGCGCTGGTTTTAAAGAACTGAGGCAAAATTCCGCCAAGGATCTCGCATCTTTGGATCTGCCCGGTTATGCGATTGGCGGTCTTTCGGTTGGTGAATCAAAAAAAGAAATGAACCGTGTTTTAGATTTTACAACGCCTTGGCTGCCAGAAGATAAGCCGCGATATCTGATGGGTGTGGCCGCACCGGATTCGTTATTTGACTCGGTAGCACGCGGTATTGATATGTTTGATTGTGTGCTGCCAACGCGAATTGCTCGTAAGGGCAGCCTCATGACACGCTTTGGCCGGATTGTGATCACAAATCATAAATATAAAGACGATTTTAGTCAATTGGATCCGGATTTAGATGATTATGCTTCCACACATTTCACAAAAGCCTATCTGCACCATCTCTTTAATACCAATGAATTACTGGGTTATAATTTGGCTTCAATGCACAATCTGCGTTATCTGTTAAAATTAATGGCAGATATGCGGACCGCAATCGAAAATGACCAATTTTTGGATTTTCGGGCTCAAGTGTTAGAAGAATACGGTTATAACAAACCTAATGCACGCCTTTTCTAAGGCAATTTTGCTAAAATTATTATCTGGAGGAAATTTATGTTCGAAAATTTGATCGTCTTGGCGGCAAGGTCAGGATTCTCATCTTGGCTGCCAATGATTCTTATCTATGCCGTCTTGATAGGTGGCATGTTCTGGTGGACTTCTCGTCGCCGCAAGCAGATGGCTCAGCGCCAAGAAGAGATGCACAATGGTCTCGTTAAGGGCGCGTCAGTTGTCACGATCGGTGGTCTTCACGGTATTGTGGATTCGGTTGATAATGATAAAAAAATTGTCACACTGGATGTTGAAGGCGTTTTCCTACCCTTTGATCTCCGTGCGATTGCTAAAATTGGGCCTGCCGCATCATCGGTCGATACCAAAATCACGGCTGATGTTAAAAAGCCTGATGAAGCAGACAAAAAAGATACAGATAAAGAGAAGTAACTAGCTGACGTTTAGTCAGCTTTTTTTGAGGAGACAATCATGAAAATTACTTATTTTGGACAGAATGCTTTTCAAATCAAAAGCGGGCAGACGACGATTCTGATTGATCCTTTTCTGACTGGCAATAAACACACACATGTGGATCCAAATAGTCTTAATCCAGATTATATTTTGTTGACTCACACGCATGGCGACCATGTTGGTGATGCTTTTGATATTGCACGTCGGACTGGCGCTTTGATCATCACTCAGACTGATTTCGCTGATTATATGAATAACACTCTACCTGAAGCCAAGGACTGCCATGCCGAGAGCGTTAATTTTGGCGGTACGTATACCGGCCGGGATTTTACAATGAAAATGTATCCGGCTTGGCATACCGATGCGCGCTTGGTCAAAGGCTTGCTAGTTCCTTTAGGGACGGCCTGCGGCATGGCACTGACGATTGAAGATAAATTGATTTATAACACAGGCGATACGGCCTTGTTTTCCGATTTGAAATTAGTCGCTAGAAAACGGCCTGTTGATCTGGCTATGATCTGCATTGGTGGTCATTTTACAATGGACGCTGATGATGCCGTCGTGGCAGCTGAATTTTTGCAGGCCAAACACGTCATTCCGACACATTACAATACTTTTCCGGCTATCCAGGCCGATCCGCAGAAGTTTATCGACAATTTGCCAGCAGGAAGCGGTCTATTGCCTGCATTTGATGAGGAATTTGTCTTCTAATTCAGATAGACTAGAGACATGGACTTTCAAGAGCAAGTATTAAAACAAGTAGAAAAATATCAAACCATTATTATTCACCGCCATCAGCGACCCGATCCTGATGCTGTTGGTTCTCAATTAGGTTTAAAAGCCGGACTCCAAGCGGCTTTTCCTGAAAAAAATATTTATGCTGTCGGTAAAGAGATCACAGGTCTGAGCTGGGTCGGACAAATGGACAAAATTGCCGATTCAGTTTACGAAAACGCCCTCGTGATTGTAATTGACACGGCTAATCGCGATCGCATTGATGATGATCGTTACAAAAAAGCTGATTACCTGATCAAGATTGATCATCATCCTAATGACGAGCCTTTTGGCGATTTAATGTGGGTCGAGCCGGAACGTTCTTCAAGTTCAGAAATGGTGGTTTATTTGCTGGATGGCAATGCACCACTCTCACTGACAGAAGAGGCGGCACGTTTTCTCTACATTGGCATTACGGGTGATACTGGGCGCTTTATGTATGCTTCGACACCAGAGACTTTTATTGCCGTCAGCAAGTTGTATCACTTTCATAATGATTATTCAGCGATTAATCGGCAGATGTCTTCAATCAGTTTGGTACAGGCACGCTTCTCCGGTAAAGTCTACAACGATATGAAGGTTGAAGACCAAGTCGGCTGGATCACTTTGTCGCGAGCCGAGATCGAAGCCGGGCATTTAGGCAGCGAAGGCAGTAATTTTATTGTTGGTATGTTTGGCTCGATTAAAGAGGTGCTTGTTTGGGCCAATTTTATCGAAAACGATGATGGCACTTACCGTGTTCGTCTACGCTCAAAAGGGCCGAATGTCAATGAGATTGCTAAATTGCATAATGGCGGCGGTCACGACATGGCAAGTGGCGCAAAAGCGAAAGATTTAAAAGAAATTGATCAGATTGTTTCCGAGCTTAAAAAGGCTGCCGCTGATTTCAAAATTTTGGCTTGATTTTTTTATGATCACTGATAATTTATTCTGAAACTGTTAGACTTATGAGTGCTGGTCTGAAAAGACTAAACGCTTTTACATCATTTAGTAATTTTAAATAGCGATCAGAAATGCGGATTTTTTCGCAGTAAATAAAGTTAATGACAAATCAATTTGGACAATTCAATTTAAAAAAAGAAATCGTCGCGGCAATTGACGGTATTTCTTTTATAAAACCAACTAAGGTACAGCAGCGTTTAATTCCTTCTATTTTAGCTGGCCGTGATGTCGTTGGACAATCACAGACAGGGTCGGGTAAGACACATGCTTTTTTGCTACCGATTTTTAATGCTTTGGATCCAGCGCTGGATGAAGTACAAGCTGTGATTACATCGCCTTCGCGTGAACTGGCTGAACAATTATATGAGGCATTTCGTGCTTTTCAAAAAGCTTTGGTAAAACTTGATCCGCGGTTCGATGCTTTACGAATTGTAGACTACGTTGGTGGGACCGACCGTGTCAAACAGACGAATCAATTGGAAAAAAAGCAGCCGCAGGTTGTCATTGGCACACCGGGCCGTTTAAAAGATTTTTTGAGCCAGAATTTGCTTTTAGTGAATCATAATCGTTTTTTCGTTGTTGATGAAGCTGATATGGCTTTGGATATGGGCTTTTTGGGGGACGTCAATACAATCGCCAGTGCGATGCCAGCGGATTTGCAAATGCTGGTCTTTTCAGCGACAATCCCTGATAAGCTCACGCCTTTCTTAAGAAAGTACATGAAAGAACCGATAATCGAAGAGATTCCGGTTTCAACGGTTGTTAGCGATACAGTCGAGAACTTACTGCTGGCTACTAAATCAAAGGACAAAAATGAGGTTATTTATGACTTGCTGACACGCGGCGAGACATATCTGACAATTGTGTTTGCTAATACCAAGGAGCGTGTTCGCGAATTGGCCAAGTTTTTAGAAGCACAAGGATTAAAAGTAGCTGAAATCCGTGGCAATATTGAACCGCGTGAACGTCGTCGTGTTATGCGGCGAGTCAAAAATCAGGAATTTCAATATGTTGTTGCGACTGATTTAGCAGCTCGCGGCTTAGATATTCAAGGCGTCTCAGAAGTTATTAATGATGATATTCCAACCGATTTGGAATTTTTCATTCATCGTGTTGGGCGTACCGGTCGTAATGGTATGTCTGGAACTGCAATTACCTTGTATGGGCCAGACGAAGAGAGCAAAGTGGTTGAACTTGAAAAATTGGGAATTCATTTTCAAGCCAAGCAGCTGAAAAATCACGAACTCGTCGATGCCAAAGATCGTAATCGTCGTCACGTACGTCGTCTAACCCCCAAAAAGTTGGATCCTGAGATGATTGGCTTGGTTAAGAAGAAAAAGGCGCACGTTAAGCCTGGTTATCGTCACCAAATTAAAGGCGCAATTAAATTTAAACAATTAAAAGATAAAAAAGTCAGTCAGCGCACAGCAGCGCGTATTTCACGCAAAGAGCGCCGTTCTGAATCAAGATAAAATAAAAACCCGGCCTGTATAAGATCGGGTTTTTATTTATGCTTGAACAGCTTTACTTGCTGCTAGCAGACTTGAGCAATTTGTACAAGCGAGCCTTATCACGAGCTGCTTTGTTCTTTTTGATCAAGCTTTTGCTTTCAGCTTTGTCGATTGCTGCACTGGTCTTGCTGTACAAACTTTCCAGATTGTCAGCACCAGCAGCAACGGCTTTTTCAAAGTTTTTGACGGCAGTCCGGTAAGCACTGATTTGTGGGATACGGACGGCACGTTCTACTTTGGTCAAGCGTTCGCGCTGAATTGAAGATTCAATAATTGGCATTTTTTCCTCCTAAAAATATTAACGACGAAGTCCGAGCTTCGAAATAAGTTCACGATAACGAGCGACATCATTTGTGCGCAAGTAACGCAGCAAATTACGACGATGTCCGATTTTCTTCATGAGACCACGCTGTGAAGAAAAATCGTGCTTGTTAGCGCTCATGTGGTTATTCAGTTCGTTAATGTCAGCAGTCAAAACAGCCACTTGAACTTCTATAGAACCGGTATCACCCTCGCTGCGGGCATATTCTTTAATGATCTGGTTCTTTGCTTCTTGAGTTAAAGCCATGTCTACCTCCTCAATATTTCCGATTACCTGGTTGTTCGTAAGGGTAAGTCCGCGAACAACTAAGCAAAGGGATCGCTGTCCTGTATAAGACAGCTCCTACATTGTATCAAAAGATGAAAGATTTTACATCCTTGGTTAAGTCCTGTAAAATGAATTTAACGAAACTCTCTTGGACTAACGGCTAACGCGTCCGGAAAACAGATTCGCAATTAAATATTGAGGTTATTAATGGTAAATACTAGTTTAAGTATCATTCCCTTCGGCGGTGTCCGTGAAAACGGAAAGAATATGTATGCCGTGACCGTGAATGACGAAATTTATATTTTGGATGCTGGATTAAAGTATCCTGAAACAGATCTTTTAGGGGTTGATGTTGTCGTCCCTGATTTTAATTATCTGATTGATCATGCTGATCAAGTTGTTGGTGTCTTTTTGACACATGGCCATGCTGATTCGATTGGTGCGCTGCCATATCTATTGGAAGCATTGCGTGTACCGGTCTTTGGTACGGAATTTACTTTAGCTTTGGCCAAAGAGCAGGTAGCAAAACGGCCTTCTTTGTCCGATTTTAATGATTATAATGTCATTACGCCAGATTCAGTTGTTGAATTTGGTAAGACAAAAGTGTCCTTTTTCAGCACGACACATTCAATTCCGGAGTCTGTCGGGATTGTCTTGGAGACTGAGTACGGCCAGGTTGTCTACACTGGCGACTTTAAGTTTGATAATACGGCACAAGTTCCTTATAAAACCGATTATGCCCGTTTGACACAAATCGGCCAGCGTGGCGTGCTGGCACTCTTAGCTGATAGCAATGGTGTTGAATTACCAGGCGAGTCTGCAAATGAGTCTGCCATCGACGAATTTGTTTTCCAGACATTTCGTGAAAATGCCGATCGCCGGATTATTGTTGCAACAGTTGCTTCTAATGTTCAGCGGATTCAAGAAGTGATCAATGCTTCTTTTCAGACAGGCCGCAAAATCGCTATTTCTGGCAATGACTTAGAACAAGTTGTCAAGACAGCTTTGGATTCCAAGCGTCTTCAGCTGCCAACCAGCTACAATAAATTGTTTACAAACATCAAGAATTTGAAGTCGGTTGAGCCGAACAAATTAGTTATCTTGGAGACGGGCAAGATGGGCGAGCCTATTCGTGATCTGTGGCGGATGGCTAATGGCGATGACCGCTATGTTTCCTTTAATGATAAGGATTTGATCTTTATTGCGACGACACCGTCTGTTGCCAGCGAATCAATTATGGCCAAGACGCGCGATATGATTTTCCGTCGTGGTGCCAACGTGATTTCAATTAAGGATCATGTTCATTCGTCTGGGCATGCTAGTCAAAACGATCTTCAGTTTATGCTGAACTTTATGAAGCCGACTTATTTCTTCCCAGTTTCCGGTGAATATCGTGTCTTCTCAGTTGCTGATTTTCTGGCCCAGGAAGTCGGTATCAAAAAAGAAAATATCTTCCTTTCAATGAAAGGGGATCAGTATAAACTAAATCCAGAGACCAAGCAGTTCAAGCTTGAGGATTCCTTTGAAGTCGACGACACGATGATTGATGGCTCTGGCAACACTGATGTCGGAAATATTGTCCTTCGTGATCGCAAGATGTTGTCTGAAGACGGTGTAGTCATTGCAGCCGCAACAATTGACCGTAAGAAGAAAAAGGTGGTTGCAGCGCCAAGAATTACGACTCGCGGCTTTATCTTTGTTAAGACTAATCGTGATTTGATTCATGATTCCGCTAAAGCAATGGTGGACCAGATCGAGTTGTATTTGGCCAACAGTGAAGACTTTGACTGGAACGATCTAAAATCAGGCGTTAAAGAAGCCCTATCTAAGTTCTTCTATGAAAAGACCAAGCGCCGTCCAGTTGTGATGCCTGTTGTGATGGAAGTTAATCAGAACCGTCGTCCTAACAATAAAAAGAAGGGCGATAACGCTAGTGCCAAAAAAGAAGCAGCCGAAGATACCAAGAAACCCGCTGGCAGCAAGAACCGCAAGCCGCGTCAACGTGTCAAGTCGACACCACGTTCCATTCGTCCTAAGAAGGAGACGATGGAGAAAATTAACGCACAATTAGCCGAAAGGAAACAATTAGAAGAAAATAATGTCTGAAAACCCTCAAAAACTGAGTTTTGATCAATTGGTTCAGCAGGGGCAGCTAGAATTTGACCACCAAAATTTCCATCAAGCTGCCTCTTTTTTTGAGATGGCCTACAACCAAAAGCAGGAAATCGACTTGAACCGTATTTTGGTTGGTACTTTATATGAAGACCAGCAGTTTAGCTTGGCTAATGTTTATCTGCAGGATTTTTTGGATGATTATTTGAACACAGAGCGTTTATTCAAGCTGGCTATTAACGTTCTTTTAAAGAATCAAAACTTTATTTATGCTCGGGAAATGGCCGGCTTTGCTGACCCGATTTGGGCTGCGGCAGCCATAGAGCAGATCGAAAACGAAGAAAGAATTATTCGTACTCAAATGGCGGTGACGCAAAAAGAACTGGTACAGTCTTTTTACCACTTGTCGGATGGCGATTTTGCCAAACAGCGTCAACGTTTTGAAAGTTCGTTCAAATTACCTTTGCATGAGTGGTGGAGCGGCAGCAAGTTTTTGTTGTTGGATCCTTACATCAATCCTTTAATCCGATCTAGTCTGATAGAGACAGCACAAAAGCTGCAGATTGACGAAAAGGTGGACTTTTATTGGATTGATCATAAAATTTATCAGGTAAATCCCAGCAAAATCAAGCCGCTATTGGCATTGCCCGAATACACGAAACTCAAGAAACGTTTGGATGAGGAACTAGGTGCGGATGATCCAATTGCTAACGACATGCTGACTTCCAATCTTAGAATGCAGACGAGTTTGTTGTATCCCAAAATTTCCGCGGGTATTTTTGAAGGAGATTATTGGATTGATGAAATGATCAATCAATATCAGGGTGCCGATCGTCTATCCCGCATGTCGGATAGTCAGCGCAAAATTTTTGATCAAGTTGAAAAAACCATTGATGAAATTGTCCGCAGTGAACATGCAGCGGATGATCATGCACCAAAAAGGTAAATGTGGTATTATAGTAGGGTTGAATTAAGTAGAGGTACCCGCCTCTCGCCTCATGTGGAACACCATGTTGGCAAATCATTCTTTTGAGGCGGGTTCTGCATGTTTGCATGACTCGCTTTTTCTAACTAAAAATGGAGGATTTTTCTTATAGCACGACCACAGCAACGGCCTAAGCGCCAAATAGATCTTGTCAATGAAAACATTCACTTCCATGAAGTGATGTTGATTGATGGCGGATCACAAAAGGTTATGAGTACTCGCGATGCTCAAAAAATCGCTAGTCAAAGGAGTCTTGATCTGGTTATTGTTCAAGCTAAGGCACAGCCGCCTGTAGCTAGAATTATGGACTGGGGCAAGGTGAAGTTTGAACAGCAGAAGAAGCTTCGTGAGAACAAAAAGAAGCAAGTTATTGTTCAAACCAAAGAAGTTCGTCTCAGCCCGGTTATCGGGGAAGGCGATTTCGAGACTCGGCAGAAGGCAGCAACGAAGTTTTTGAGTGCTGGTAATAAAGTCAAATTGAATTTACGTTTTCGTGGACGAATGATGACACACCAAGATGTTGGCCGCAAGGTACTGCTTAAGATGGCGGACCAGCTCAAAGACTTGGCTAATATTGACCAGATGCCCCAGCTATTAGGCAGACAGATGTCGCTTCTGCTTTCACCGAAGCCCGAGGTTATTAAGAAAGTACAATCCGAAAAGAAAAGCAAGATAAAGGAGAATCAAGATGCCAAAGATGAAGACTAGTCGCGCTTCAGCAAAGCGTTTTAAGAAAACTGCGTCAGGTGGTTTTAAAAGTGGACAAGCTTTTACTTCTCACCGTTTTCACGGTAAGACTAAGAAACAGCGTCGCCAGTTGCGCGGCACTGCTATGATGAACAGAATTAACGTTAAGCGTTATGCAAAAGTTTTAAGTACCCTATAATTTTTGGTCAAGGAGAGAAACTATGCGAGTTAAAGGAACAAATGTTACGCGTATTCGTCGTAAAAAAATGATCAAGTTGGCCAAAGGCTATCGTGGTCAGCGTCATATTAATTTTAAAGTTGCCAAACAACAGGTTTGGAAGTCTTATCTATATTCTTATCGTGATCGCAAGAACGTTAAACGTGATTATCGTAAGATTTGGATTGCACGTATTAATGCAGCCAGCCGGATGAACGGTATCTCATATTCTCAGTTAATGCATGGCTTGAAGCTGGCTGGTATTGATTTGAACCGTAAGATGCTTGCTGAATTGGCTGTTACTGATTTTGCTACTTTCTCGAAACTAGCTGACGCAGCTAAAAAGCAGGTAACAGCACCAGTACGTAAAGCTGCTACTTTAGCTGTCGATATCAAAGTTGAAAGAATTGAAAACGGTGGCGCAAAACCTGTCGTTCTTGAGCCTGGCAAAAAAGTTGAAGAAGCAGAAGTAGCCACACTTGTTAAGCCTACGGCAAAGTCAACAGTAGCTGACATTAAAGCTTTTCTCGATGCAAGTAATATTAAATATCCAGCATCAGCAAAGAAAGCCGACTTATTAGCTTTAGTTAAGTAAGCCAAGCTTACATAAATTAAAAGCCCGATCTCATTATGAGATCGGGCTTTTAATTTAGTTTCATCAACTTATTATTTTTTACTAGATGAAGTACTAGAACTTTCAGAAGATGAGCTGGAAGAGGTTGATGAGCTGTTTTTCGAAGACGAACCGCTTGGTGCTGGTAAGCTACTGGATGAACTGCTACTGCTAGAAGTATTAACTAGATATTGCTGAATGGCGTTTTGCAGGGCTGGATATTGCTTTCCCTTAAATTGCACATTGTTTTTGTTTAAGACGCGGCTGATGACTCGCTGCACCTTTTGAGTGTTATTGCTGTTGTTGACCCAACTATTAATCAGCGAATTAGTCAGAATAGTGCGATAGCTGTTTAAAGACTGTTTCTTTGCTTTTGAGTTCAAACGGATAATCGCGTATTCGGAGCCAGTCTGGACGGCACTAGTCGTGTAGGTGCCTACTTTCAGTTTTGCAGAAGCGCTGACAATTGCAGGAGCAAGTGCCGTCGAAGTTGAATCAAAGCTTGGCATTCTGCCACCCTTGGATGCGGTAGCGGTGTTAGTCGAATGGCTTTTGGCCTGTGAAGCAAAGCTGCGACCTGCTTTTAAGTTTTTCAGGACCGTATCGGCATCTTTGCTATTGGCTACTGTGATGATAGAGACGTTCATTCTTGGCGTGTAATTCTTATAAGCTTTCTGGAGCTGTGAAGCGCTGATTTTATGGTAATTTTTGGCAGCTTCAACCAGCAGCAGTTGAGTACGAATTTGTCCTCTGAATTGGCTGGCTGTAGTTCCTTGTTGTGACAGGAAAGCGGACCAGGAACTTCCATATTGGGCTCTCTGTTCTTGATAGGCCCGGTTGACTTCTGTGCTGGAGACGGAATTTCCGTAGAGATGCTCCAGCGAATTATTGATGACCATGCCAACGAATATCTGCTGGCCAGTCGACGTCGCAGTCACAGATGACATATATTGGGCTTCTGTCACTGCACCGCCTCGAGAGGTGACCAGGACTTTTGAAGTATTTAAAGTAAGATAGGCAACGCCGGCCAAAAATAAAAGCACGACCGCTGTCCAAACAAATTTACGCATAATTCCCCCGTTAATTTATAACCCTTTAATTCTAACGGAACTTAGCATGTAACTCAAATCATTTTTTGTGAAAAGGATATTTGACAGTTGATAGTTCTTCCTGCAGGCTTTGTTGGTCTTTAGCCAACTGAGACTGGAGCTGTGCCATCTTATCTTGTGCCTGCTCTAGTTCGTTGGACATATCCTGAATATTCTGTTTCTGCTCGGGCATGATCTTGATCAACGTTTTGACGGCAGAAACAGCTTTTTTTATGACATCGAGTTCTGTTTTTAAACGAACAAAAAAGTCGTCCAGCAAGTCATTTAAGGAATGATTGTTTTTCTTATGTTCGGTCATTTGAATTGGGCGCGGATTGCATCTGCAATTTCCTGATATTTTTTGTCGTTGTAATCACTGGAATGATCAACCTCTTTTGGCCGGTTCAGACCATCCCCTTCAAAACGCGGAATTAAGTGCCAATGGGAATGAGGGACCGATTGACCAGCGATGGCACCGTTATTAGAGAGAATATTCATACCGATAATTTTTGGATTGGCGGCTTTGATGGCACGGGCAATCTTCGGCAGCTTGCTGAGAACTTTTGCTGCCAATTCGTCATCGTAATCAAAAATGTTATCAACATGCTTCTTAGGCACGACTAAAGTATGTCCCGGTGTGGATTGCGCTAGATCCAAAAAAGCTAAAACATCCTCATCTTCATATACTTTATAGCTGGGAATTTCGCCAGCAATGATTTTATCAAATACATCTGTCATGCCTATATTATATCGGTCTGTTAGAATTTAATCGAATAACTATGACATTAGAAGTTTCCCATTTGACCGGTGGTTATGGTCAAGCAAATACAATTGAAGATATTTCTTTTACGGTGGCATCCGGCACTCTGACAGCCTTGATTGGTTTGAATGGGTCTGGCAAAACGACGACGATTAATCATCTGATCGGTATTATGCAGCCAAAGACGGGTCAAATTATTTTTGATAATATTGATAGTCAAAAAGAACCTGTTCGTTATCAATCTGCTTTGTCCTACATTCCGGAATTGCCCGTCGTTTATGAAGATCTGACACTCAATGAGCACGTCCAGACAACGATTGCGGCATACCATCTTGATGAGGAAAAGGCTGAAAGTGATGCTCAGCGTCTGTTTAAAATTTTTCGCTTGGAGAATAAAGGGGACTGGTTCCCAATTGATTTTTCAAAGGGAATGCGTCAAAAAGTTATGATCGTGATGGCATTATTGGCTGATACGCCGCTTCTGATCATTGACGAACCTTTCATTGGATTGGATCCACTGGCTGTTGCTGACCTGATTGATTTATTGAAAGAAAAAAAAGCTGCCGGTAGCACAATTCTCATGAGTACGCACGTTATTGCTGGCGCTGAAGAATTTGTGGACCAATTCTTGTTATTGGATCAAGGCAAAATTCGTGTACGCGGTCATTTGAAGGATATTTTTCAGGCCTTTCCCAAACAGCAGACAATTGATGGCGTTTACTATCAGTTGGCTAAAGAGGCTGAAAAATGACTCGGGTGTTCGCATCCCGCCGGCAAAGGTCTTTTCAGCGAAACATGCGTTATTTAAGCCGGGCTTTTAACGATCAGTTTATTGCGTTTTTATTTATTGCCTTGGTTTTTGGCGGTTACGAGTACCTGCATCATCTTTCGGCCATCGGCCATAGTTTTTTTACAATGCCGGTGTTGCTAACAATCAGTCTGGTTAGTTTATTTCTGGGACGATTGGCTACTTTTTTTCAGGAGGCAGATCGGATTTTTCTCATTTCTGACCTTCGTGAGATCAAGCAATATCTTAAAGCAGCTCTGATTCGGTCGATTTGTGTTTCAGTTGTGATTCAGCTGATGATTAGTTTAGCAATGCTGCCAGCACTTTTAGCCATTTTAAATGTTTGGATAACCTGTTTATATGTTGCATTTTGGCTAGTTATCAAAATTTTTCTACTGCTTCTTAGTTATCGAAAAATTTGCCCTGACAGTAGAATTGCCTGGATTTACGCCATTGATTTAGAAAAACGACGTGTTAATCAGCTGAACCTTTTCTTGAACTTTTTCACCGATGTCAAAGAAATTAAACACGATAACCGGCCCAGCCGCCTGTGGGATTGGCTGATTAAACGTTTACAGAAATTTAATCGGAGTTTTTACTGGATTTTATTTACCAGGTATTTTTTCCGCAGCCGCCAATTAATTGGGCCTGTGTTTTTTGTCAGTTTTTTGGGAATTATGCTGACCCTATTTCTGCCTTCGCTTTTTTCAGCTGCCTGTGCCGGCCTGTTTATCTTATTTGCGCTAGCTTACCAGCTGAAAAGTGTTTTTCATCATTTTGATCACCATTTGATGGTCCTAAGTTATCAAACAGATCTTGAGGCTAAATTGGCCGATTTTCAGCTTCTTGCAGTCAAAATCTATTCACCGGTGGTTCTTTGTTTATCCCTGTCCTTGCTGCTGACACATCGAACAACTGCATCTGCGTATGCCATCTTTGCTTTTATCTTATTTGCATGGTTGATTATCAAGGGTTATCTGCCGCGTCTGGTAGGATTTAAATATGCGACTAAGAAGTAAAAAATGGGCCAAGCCCTTTATCAGCAGCCATCCAGAATTGGTCATCAAAAATGATCAGGCTGGGCAGTTAAGAGGGCGGTGGCAGGCACGCTTTAAAAATGATCATCCAATTTATCTGGAAATTGGATCGGGAAAAGGGCAGTTTATTTTGGAAAACGCTCTGGCATATCCGGAAATCAATTTTATTGGTTTGGAACTCCAACCGACCGCTGTGGCAATAGCTAGCAAAAATGCCCTGGAAAAAGATCCAGATATCACAAATCTCAAATTAATTTACGGTGATGGTGCCGATGTCAGTCATTATTTCGCCGATGGCGAAATCGCAGGTATTTTCCTGAATCATAGCGATCCCTGGCCAAAGGCCAAACACGAAAAAAGGCGCTTGACTGCAGCAAATTTTCTGTCCTCATATGCGCGAATTTTGCAGTCCAAGGGTACTTTGGAATTTAAAACAGACAATTTCGGCTTGTTTCAATATTCTCTAAGCAGTTTCAAGGATGCCGGCCTGAATTGGTCAGCCGAGGACATCAGCTATGATCTGCACCATGAATTAGCCAAACATCCCCATAATATCGAGAGTGAGTACGAACAAAAATTTGCTGAAATGCATCAGCCGGAGTACTGGGTCAAAGCATCCTTTCCGTCTTAATTAATCATTTGCATTTTTGACGTAAAGAATCTCGCTTGTATCAGCATTAGCGATAAAATCAATTTTTTTTGTTTCGCCAGCATCGCTTGTAATCCAGGCGCCGCCCATATAGACAGCTTTGACATCATAATCATCACTGCCGGTCCGCTGGCCGTTTATCCAAGCATGAGAGACTGTTCCTTGTGCCGATAGCGATTGTTTAACCTGATCTAGAACCTGATCAGCATTGTTATTTTTAATTTTCTTAGCTAGGAGCCAGGAAAGTCCACCAGCGAGGGCAAATCCAATTCCGGCCGCAATTAAGTTGTTGTGATTTTTACTCATGCCAATAATTATATGGTTTTTTTGTTTTAAGATATAAATATGCTCGTTGCGGATTATAATTCGGGGACTCTGATCGTTTTTCTGGCAGCAGAAAAACCCGATTCAGTTGTCGAAACAAAAGACAATATCATACGAATTTCAAAAGAAGGGAAGACACTGGCTTACCATTTTACTGATCTGTCATTTTCTAAGCCGGGGCCTGTCACGCTAGATTCCGACACAATTAAAAAACTTAATCAAAAGTTAACTGATGCTGGATTTGAGGCAGAACTATCTCCTGATTTGCAGCCGAAGTTTGTGATTGGATTGGTTCAGTCGATTGAAAAACATTCAAACTCCGATCATTTGGCGATTGCTCAAGTGGCTATTTCCAAGGATAAAAGCATTCAAATCGTCTCTGGCAGCCCGAATCTGCGCACAGATGTTAAGACGGTTGTCTGCCTACCGGGTGCCATTCTGCCATCCGGTAAAATTATCTGGCCAGGCCAGTTGCGTTCTGTTGATTCTCAAGCTATGATGGCTGCGCCAAGAGAATTAGGTCTGAAAAACGCACCCGATCACCCAGGTATGATTATTCTGCCGGATGACTTTGGCAATGTTGGCGATCCTTTGGATTTTAATAGAGCAAATGAATTGGAGTTTGATTAAGCGATTATGACAACATATTATTTTATCGGAATTAAAGGAACTGGTATGGCCAGCCTGGCATTGATTCTGCATGACCAGGGCAATACAGTACTAGGTTCGGATATCGACAAAGAAACTTTCACGCAGTTTCCACTCCTCAAAGCTGGGATTCGGATTACTGCTTTTGACCCGGCTCTCATTCAGGCTGATTATACCGTCGTTAAAGGCAATGCTTTTCCCGATAACCATCCACAGGTTTTAGCTGCTAAAGCACTTGGGGCGCGTTTGCTAACCTATCCAGAGGCTGTTGAAGAAGTCATTTCCCGTCACTTTTCGATTGCTGTTGCTGGTGCTCACGGCAAGACAAGCACGACCAGCCTTTTAGCACACATTCTTTCCGGCCGGCCGGAAGGTGTCAGTTATTTGATTGGGGATGGTGTTGGCAAAGGTATTGCTGACTCTAAATATTTTGTCGTCGAAGCCGATGAGTATGAACGTCACTTTCAGCCCTATACGCCGAATGTTGCGATCATCACGAATATCGATTGGGATCACCCGGATTATTACGAGAACTTAGATGATGTTGAAAAAGCTTTTTCGGAGTTTTCTGATCGTGTCAGTCAGACTATTTTTGCTTATGGCGAAGATCCTGAAATTCACCGCCTTCAGCCCAAAAGAGCCAAAATGCTTTATTACGGCCTAGAAAAAAATGATGATATCTATGCTGGCGATATCTTAGAAAAACCCGAAGGAAGCTATTTTACCGTCTTTAATCAAGGCAATGAACTTGGTCGTTTCTTTACAAGGATTGAGGGGCAGCATGGTATCTTGGATACCTTGGCTGCAATTGCGGCAGCTGACAGTTTAGGATTGACCGTCGAAGAAATCCAATCTAAAGTCGCTTCTTATACGGGTGCCAAACGCCGCTTTGCTATTAGCCAAGTTGCTGATTTGACGATTGTGGATGATTACGCGCATCATCCTAATGAGATCAAAGCAACAATTGACGCAGCACGTCAGAAATTTCCAGACAAACGGCTCGTTGCAATCTTTCAGCCGCATACTTATACACGCGTCAAAGCGTTTAAATCCGAATATATTGATGTGCTTAGAGCCGCTGATAAAGTCTACATCACACCGATTTTTGGTTCTCTTCGGGAAAAAGCAGGACAAGCAAAAAGTGAAGATATTTTAGAAAAATTGCCTAATGCCGCAACCATTCTGACTGAAGAGAATGCTTTTCATGAGTTGAGTGCTGAGCATGGCGCCGTCCTGTTGTTTATGGGGGCTGGTGATATTGAAAAGTATGAGGACGCTTTAACTCAGGGTTATCAAAAGATTCAAGAAAAATAAAAAAGGTCAGTAATAGTCAGACAAAAATTTTAAGATCCTGTTATAATTAATTTCAAAAGGAGGTTAGAATGCAAAATTTTTCTAACAATCGAGTTTTGAAAGATGTGACAGATTCGACCAGACAAGCCGGGTTGGCTGCTTTCTTTCAAAGGACTTATGCATATATGGGCGGTGCCTTGCTGATTACCTTCGGTTTGGCCTACCTTTTGGCCTATCCGCTGGCTTCACAGATAGCTAATTTTTATCAAAATAGCGGCATGCTGACTTGGATTATTCTGGCAATCGCACAATTTGCGGTTGTGATCATGATTGGGCGCAATGCCTTGAAGAATCCTGCTTTAGCACTAGCCGGTTTATTAGTTTATGCAGTTATTGAGGGCCTCTTCTTCGGTGTTATTTTTGCTGTCACCAGCCTGTCATCAATCGTATCTGCTTTTCTAGTTGCAGCTGTTGATTTTGGTGCCATGTCTTTGTATGGCTTTATCACGAAAAAGAATCTAGCTTCTTGGGCACCGATTATGTTCGGTGCACTGATTGCTTTATTTGTTGGCTTAATCATCAGCATCTTTGTTCCCGGCTTTAGTTTGATTATTTCAGTCTTGGGTATTCTTGTTTTTAGTGCCTATGCTGCTTATGACAATAATCGTTTGAAGCAGATGTATTTCCAGCTTCAAGGCCAAGGAAACGAGACCACAAACGGGTTGGCCATTGCCGGTGCATTAAATCTTTACCTTGATTTCATTAATTTGTTCTTGTTCCTGCTCAGACTTTTTGGCAATCAGAGAAACTAGTGAAATTAGTTTATCTTGAAATTCCGCTCGCAAAAGCGGAATTTTTTTGCTGTTATCAAAGAAGAATAGTTAAAGTTAATTAAGAGAACTCATAGAAAACGGAACAAATAAATGGTTAAAACAACGAATGAATACAAAAATCGCGTGACATTCGCGATTATTTCCCACCCGGATGCCGGGAAGACGACATTGACTGAGCAGCTGCTGCTTCATGGCGGCGTGATCAGACAAGCCGGAACAGTCAAGGGCCGCGGGTCAAACAAGATGGCTTCTTCAGATTGGATGGCTATCGAGCAGCAGCGTGGCATTTCTGTCACTTCTTCAGTACTGCAGTTTGATTATGCCGGCAAGCGAATTAATATTTTGGATACACCTGGACATGAGGATTTTTCAGAAGACACCTATCGAACATTGATGGCTGTGGACTCAGCTGTCATGGTCATCGACTCTGCCAAGGGTATTGAACCTCAGACGAGACGATTATTTGAAATTGTAGCAAAAAGAAAAATCCCGGTTTTCACTTTCTTTAACAAATTAGACCGTGACGGCCGCCAAGCCTTTGATTTGGTTGATGAGCTTGAAAAGACCCTAGGAATTGAAGCCTGCCCGATGAATTGGCCGGTTGGATCTGGTCAATTGCTGCAGGGCATTTATGATTTGCAAGCGGACAAATTAATTAAATACAATCATACAAAAGAGCTTGATCAATCGGTATATGATGAAGCTCAGACTGAGATTCAGTTATTAAAAGAGGCTGGAAACAAGTTGGATGAGGATAAAGTCATGCACGGCCGGCAGACTCCTGTCTTTTTTGGTTCTGCTTTAGCCAATTTTGGTGTGGAACAATTTTTAAATGAATACCTGAAATATGCGCCAGCGCCGTCAGAAAAACCAACGATCGATGGACAGGAAGTTCAACCTGATGATCCGCAATTTACGGCTTTTGTTTTTAAAATCCAGGCCAATATGAATCCGAATCACCGAGACCGAATTGCTTTTGTCCGAATTGTGTCGGGAAATTTTGTCAAGGGCATGGAAGTAACATTAGCCAGGAACGGAAAAAAACTGAAATTGAGTAATGTGACCGAATTCCTGGCTGATGAGCGGGAAAACATTCAAAACGCCGTTCCGGGGGACATTATTGGCTTGTATGATACCGGTAATTTTCAGATTGGTGATTCCATTTTTTCTGGTAAAAAAAGAGTCGAATTTCAACCGCTGCCGACTTTTACACCAGACCTCTTTAATCGTGTTCTGGCTAAAGATGTCATGAAACAAAAGACTTACCACAAAGGGATTAATCAATTAGTGCAGGAAGGCACGGTTCAGCTTTTTCAATCTTGGCGGGGACAAGAATATATTTTAGGTGCCGTTGGTCAATTGCAGTTTGAAGTTTTTCAGTTTAGGATGGCCAATGAATACAATTCACAGGTCATTTTTGAACCGATTGGCAAAAAAATTGCGCGCTGGATTGATCCTGAAGATTTAGACGAAAAAATGAACAGCAGCCGATCGTTATTAATGCGCGATCGGAAGGGTGACCCGGTTATTTTGTTTGAAAATCAATTTTCATTGAATTGGTTCGCTGATAAATATCCCAACGTCAAGCTGCAGGCAAAGCTGTAACTATTTGTCACATTTATCATTTTTTGCTAAAATTTGTCTCGTTAGCAAGGAGAGAAAATGCCAGAGAAGAAAACGACGACTGCTAAGAAAGCGGCTGTTAAAACTACAGAACCAGTTAAGAAAGCTGCTGTAAAGAAGACTGCTGCTAAAAAGACAGCCGTTAAAGCCTCGTCAACTGCCAAAACAACGGTCAAAAAGGCATCGGCAGCGGCTAAAAAAGGACCTGCAAAGACATCTACAACTCTTAAGAAAACAGCCACTAAGGCCGCAGCCGTTAAAAAGCCGGCCAGCAAAGCTGCCACGGCTGTTAAACAAACAGCTGTTAAATCTGTTGCAAGAAGTAAAAAAACAGCCGTAAAAACAACAGCTGCTGCAAAAAAGGCAGTTGCGCCCAAGGTTAAAAAAGTTGTCAAAAAAACAGCAGCTGTTAAGCCCGCTGTTGAAAAATCAGCTGAAAGAATTTCTGAAAAAGCTGTGCAGGCTGTTAACGAAACGGTTAAACCGGTTGTTGATCAAGCCAAGGAAACAGCTGAAAAGGCTGTTAAAAGCGCTGAACCAGCTGTTCATGAAACGAAGTCCTGGTTTGCTAGATTGCTAGATAAATTCAGAAAGTAAGTTCCAGAGAATTGGCCTGAGGCCTTTTTTTATTGCTCTTAATGATGCTGGTCCATCTCATTATTCAGCATCTCATCCACTCGGATGTTACCGGAGGTATTTTGATGTCCTTTGACCCACTTGAGTGTGAGACGAGGTTTTAATTTGATATACAGTGGATAAAGTGTCTGCCAGAGAGCAAGATTGGGCCGATCCTGGCCTTTTCTGATCCAGCTGTTCAGCCAGCCTTTTGACATTGGATCCAAAACGTAATGCGAGTCGCTAATGAGAAGAATTGGCTTCTCATCAAATATATGGTTGCCAAGAATTCTTTTGAAGGCCTCTAAAATTGCTGTTAATTCCATGGCGTTATTGGTTGCACCGAGCTGAAAGCCGGAGGCAGTTAATTCGTGATCCTGGTATTTGATCAGATAAGCCCAAGCGGATAAATCATTATTTTTAACATGCTGGCCTAATTTATTGCCTGTGTTGCGGTTTCCGCCATCGGTGTAAACCGTAATCTGTAAATCATTCATGATTTTATCTTGCCACAGTTTTAAAAGATAAATTCGATTGTTAGAATAAATGGGTGAATAAAATATTAAAACAAATAGATTGGCTGCTCATCGGACCTTTTTTATTTTTGAGCGTGATTGGTATTCTAGTTGTTTTCTCGGCTTCTTCTGCGTTTCCAAGCGGGGCCTTCGGTTTTTTGTTCAGGCAGTCTTTGTTCGCGCTGCTGGGTATACTGACAGTTGCCATCTTTGATTTTTTCATAAAAATAAAATGGCTGGCATCACCAAAATTGGCTTCGATAGCCTTGGGTGCGACTTTTGTTTTACTAGCATTTGCACGGTTTATTTCTTCGCGGTCAGCTGGCACGGGTGCTCATGGCTGGATTGCGCTTCCTTTCTTTAATATTCAGCCGGCGGAGATTTTTAAGATTACGGTCATTTTGTATTTGTCTTCGTTGGCTGCCCGCCGCTTGGATAAATCTGAACGACAGTTAAATAGGAATGTTCAGTCAAAGGTAGTACTACCACCCGCCGGCAAACGATATTTTGGATTTTTACCCTCCCAGATAGCATTTGTGTTAGCTAATTTGCTTTTAGTACTCATCATGCCTGATTTGGGTAACTCTTTGATTGCGTTTTTCTTGATTCTGCTGATTGTTTTTGCTTCCGGCGTTCATTTAAAATGGCTGGCACTCATGCTGCTAACGATCACAACACTTTATCTCTTCCTCCCGACTTTGCTAAATCTGCTTCCGGCCTCTTTTTTAAATGGCAATTTTCAGGCTCGCCGTTTTTTGATATTTTTAAATCCCTGGCCCTATTCGAGCAGTTACTCTATGCAGTTGATTAATTCCTTTTATGCGATTGCTCATGGCGGGCTTTTTGGGGTTGGATTGGGAAATTCAATTGAAAAAATGGGCTATCTGCCAGAAGCGAATACTGATTTTATCATGTCTATTTTTACCGAAGAATTGGGTGCACTGGCATTGTTTCTTGTGGTTGCTGTTTTGATGCTGATGATCGGCAGAATGTTTTACATCGCTTTTCACATTAAAAATAATTTTGGTCGCTTGGTTTTGTATGGTATTGGCAGTTATTTCTTTATACAGGCATTGGTCAATCTTGGTGGTATTATTGGGGCACTGCCGATGACCGGTGTGACATTTCCGTTTATATCTTATGGTGGGTCATCTTTTCTGATAAGCTCAATCTCAGTCGGAATTGCCTGCACCGTCTCTAGGGAATATAGCCGTCAGCAGGCTAGGCAGAAACAAGCAAGCAGAGCAGGAGCTGTTATATGAGAGTCGTAGCTGGAAAAAACCGCGGTATGCGTCTAAAAATGGTTGCCTCTAAATTGACAAGGCCGACAACCGATAAAGTCAAAGAGGCGCTTT
This sequence comes from Oenococcus sp., assembly GCF_047725585.1. NCBI lineage: Bacteria > Bacillati > Bacillota > Bacilli > Lactobacillales > Lactobacillaceae > Oenococcus > Oenococcus sp. Next base: position 77,651 of record NZ_JBDNNF010000006.1, read on the forward strand.
TTTCGATTATCACACCATATATTAAAGCTGGTTTGGTATTGGATTTGTATGCCGGTTCTGGTGCTTTGGGTATTGAAGCTGTGTCTCGAGGTTATGCCAAGGCCTATTTGGTTGACCATGCTCGTCCCGCGATCGATGTGATTAGGGCCAATGCGGCAGCAACAAAAAATCCTCAGGCATTTGAAATAATGAAACTGCCAGCCAGCCAAGCTTTGACTAAAATGGCCGAAGAGGGACTGAAATTCGATTTGCTGGTATTTGACCCTCCCTATGCCAAACAGCATATTGCAAACGATGTTGTGCAATTGCAGGATGACGGGCTGCTGAACGAAGATGCTTTGCTCGTAGCTGAGACAGATGAGCATGGCTTTCGCTCGCTCAATGACAATCTTCCGACTGGTTTTACAGTTTTGGCACAGAAGAATTACGGTATGACATATCTGACGATCTTTAAGAAGGACAAAGTCAATGGTTAAGGCAGTATTTCCAGGATCTTTTGATCCGCTCACATTTGGACATTTGGATGTTATCCAACGGGCGGCTAAGTTGTTTGATGAACTGATCATTGCAGTTGGCATTAATACAAATAAGGCAGCTATGTTTGCCACTGACGAAAAGATTAAATTAATCCAAGATAACGTGATGGATTTAAGCAATGTCAAGGTAGTGCCCATGCCCGGACTGACTTTTGAATTTGTCAAAGAAATGTCTGCACAGGTCATTGTCCGCGGCATTCGCAGTGTCCGAGATTATGAATATGAACGCGACATTGCAGAGCTGAATCACCGCTTGGGCAATATAGAGACGGTTCTGCTGCCTTCAAAAGCCGTTTATCAAGATATCTCTTCCTCTAATTTAAAAGAAGTTGCTAAGTTTGGTGCGGACATCAGTCACTTTGTTCCCGAAAATGTCGCAGAACTGATAAAGTTAAAGACTAAATGAAGAGAAAAACATTAGTTACAATTTTATGCAGTTTTGCCGCTACCATGCTGCTGGTCATTGCTGCTGCGGCCTTTCTTTTATTGCCGACCAGTGACTATGTTGAGACACCTGGAGAAGCTGATAACATTCGTAATTTCATGACTGTTGACGGCCAACGGGATCAGACTAAGGGTTCCTTTCGCCTTGTGTCAGTCTATTTATCACCGGCCAATCGTTTAGACTGGCTGATCAGCCGTGTGAATGATACATACTCAATTACGCCTAGAGAAGAAATTCAAGGTGGTGTCTCGAATCGCGTTTATGCAATGATTAGCGAATATCAGATGAAGACGGCTATTTTATCAGCTGAGCAGGTCGCTTTTAAAGCTGCAGGTATGGCGGATCAGCTACACACCACTTATCGTGGTATTTACGTAGCATCAATTGCAAAAAATTCCCGATTTGCAAAAAAAATTAGAATTGGCGATACGATTACTAAAATAGATGGCCGCCACTTTAATAATGCCAGCGGTTATCAAAAATATTTAGCTAATATGCCTAAGGGCAGGATGATTGAACTGACAGTTTTGCGGCAAGGTAAAATTTTGACCTACACTGGGAAAACCGTACACCTGGCAAATACTAAGGACAAAGATTATCCTAAGGGCCGTAGCGGTATCGGTATTAGTCTCGTTGATAATGTTGATGTGATGACACAGCCGGCTGTTGCAGTCAATGTCGGCCAGATTTCCGGCCCTTCAGGCGGTTTGATGTTCAGCTTGCAGCTATATTCTCAACTGACTTCAGAAAATATTAAAAAAGGCCGTAATATTTCCGGTACTGGCACGATTGATGATCAGGGCAGAGTTGGTGAAATTGGCGGTATTGACAAAAAAATTGTTGCTGCACAACGGGCGGGCTCGACAGTCTTTTTTGCACCCTATGTCAAGCCCAGCAAAGCACTGGCAAAATTAACGGGCGGACCGACAAATTGGCAGGTAGCACAGAAAGCTCAGAAAAAACACGCACCGAAAATGGTTTTGGTACCGGTTCGAAATTTTCAGGATGCTCTGAACTATTTAAAAGACGGTACCATTATCAAAACGAAGTAATATAAAAAGTCTCAAAGCCTCTCGGGGCTTTTTTATTTTGCTCAAGAAGTTCGTATAACTACTTCGGGAGCGGAAATGCAAACATATTTTGAACACATGATACAAGCTGCTTACGAGCAAAGAGCCTCTGACATTTATTTGCTGCCGGAACAGGGACGCTACCAGATTAAGTTTCACAATGGCAGCCAGCCGATTGGCTATCGTATTATCAGCTCCCAACTAGCAGATCAACTTTTCAGCTTTTTAAAATTCAAAGCCCAGATGAATATTGCTGAAAATCGCAGGCCTCAGGTGGGCTCGATGATAATGGCTTTCGGTCAAGAAAATTTGTCGCTTCGCGTTTCCACGGTGGGAAATTTTGCCAACAAGGAGACAATGGTGATTCGTATTCTTTATGATCAATCCTTTCACGAACTATCTTGGCTCATCGACCAACAATTCGATCAGCTGGAGAAGGCAATACCGCAGCAGGGGCTTGTTGTGGTGGCTGGTCCTACCGGTTCTGGCAAGACTAGTACCATTCACCAGCTTCTAAATAAGCAGAGTGATCGAAAAATGATTTTGACCATTGAAGATCCTGTTGAGATCAGAGATGAAAAAATCGTGCAGCTGCAAGTCAATAATGAGGCAAATATGTCTTATTTGGATTTGATTAAAGTGGCTTTAAGGCATCATCCAGATATTTTGCTGATTGGTGAAATTCGAGATGCTCAAACCGCCCAAGCAGCCGTACAGGCATCTTTAAGCGGTCATTTGGTTTTTTCCACTCTGCATGCCAATTCGTCTTTGGGCGTTATCAGTCGTTTATTAGAAATGAATGTCGATCCAGTCTTGTTAAAAGACGTCATGCGTTTGGCAGTTTATCAGCGTCTGCTTCCGACGCAATCTGGTGACCAGGCAGCTTTAGCAGATTGGCAGCTCTTTACAGATGGCTGGGATCAGCCGATGACAGCTTTCACATCAAAATGGAAGGAGAATTTAGATGATGCATATCGTCATTCCTGGATTTCAAAAGAAATCTATGAAGCCTATCTCAAGATTGCCTCGTAAACGACAAGTCGCATTTTTTAGTCTATTCGGCCAACTCATTCAGTCTGGTTATTCGATCAATCACGCAGTTCAATTTATGCAGCAAACTTCTCCTGACGAGATATGGATTCAGAAATTAGCCAGCAGCTTGGAACAAGGACAAAATTTTGCTAATGCAATCGCTCCCTATTTAAGTGCATCATTAAATTTTCAGATTAGTATGGCAAACAAATACGGTCATTTAGAAGATGTGCTTTTGCAACTGGCTGATTTTTCGTCAAAGCAGCTTGATCAGGAAAATAAAATTAAACAAGTTTTACGTTATCCGATTATCCTGGTCTGTTTGTTAGCTGTCATGGCGCTTGTAGTCAAGATCTTTCTGCTGCCAATTCTATCCAGTTGGCAAACTGATCAGAGCGATAGCACCTCCCAGAACGGCTTACTCTATTTTGAGTTAGGGGGCATATTGATGGCCTGCTTGTTTTTAGCGTTCTACTACTGCCGACGTTTTAAAAACAAACCCCGTCTTAAACGCTTGGAAAGTTTGGTCAAAATTCCTATCTTTGGAAAAACACTTGCCTTTTTGATTAATTATGAGTTCAGTATCCAACTTTCAATGCTCTTGTCGTCAGGTTTGCAGCTGGCTCAGGTAGCCGAAGAGGTCGCATTATCGCAGGACGACTCGCTAGAGGCTGATTTTGCAAAGAAAATGGTTGAAACTTTCACGAGTGGTTCCAATCTTTCAGGCTATTTTCAAAAGCTGCCATTCTTGGATCGCACGATTGCCGTTTATTTCCAGCAGGGCTCTGATTCAGAGTTGTTAAACAAAAATTTAAAAACTTATTCACAAATTACTTACCGAAAATTTTTGGCAAGTGTCGACAAAATAATCGCACTAATTCAGCCGCTGAGTTTTGCAGTGGTGGGAATTGGCATTGTTTTCCTTTATTTGTCGATGCTGATGCCGATGTACCAAACTTTAGGAGGAATGAATCAATGAAGAAATTAATTATGAAAATGAAACAAAAAAGAGGTAAAGAAAGCGGTTTCACTTTAATAGAAATGGCTGTCGTCTTGTTTATTATCGGCCTATTAATGCTTCTGGTATTGCCGAATTTGAACTCGCAAAGGCAAAAAGCGGCCGATACACAATCTGATGCAATGGTTTCGATGATTCAAACGCAGGTCAATCTTTATGAAAACGATACGGATGACACGAGTGTTAGTTATTCTGATTTAGTTTCTGGGCGTTATTTGACTGATAAGCAAGCGGCCAAGGCACAATCTTTGGGTATTACGATTAACGGTGATAATGTCACAAAGTAAATCTTTTACTTTACTGGAATCGGTGATTGTCTTGTTTATCTTCGCTGCATTAGCTCTTTGTGCCTTATCAGTACCGAAGGAATCTGAAGCAAAAATGCAGACCCGATTTTTAAAAAGCTATGACTCTTTTTTTAATCAGGCGCAGCTTTTAGCCCAACGTGAAAATCATGATGTCGATTTCATTTTCAAGCATCGGACGATCACCTTTATTAGCCAAAAAGGGCAGAAACGAGAGCTGGTCATTCCCAAGGGATTGCACGCCGAGTCACGCCGCCTTGCATTGAAAGCCAATGGTTATGTCGCACCCACGAGTATCGTCTTCTTAGATGACCGTGGAAAACCGCGGTTTTCTCTCGTTTATTCATTAGGTTTTGGTAATTATCGGGTAGCTGATCGTGATTAAAAGAAAATCTTTTGTTTTGGCAGAGGCGATGCTTGCTTTAACGATAGCTGCAATGGCCATTCTCTTTATTTCTGATTTGCAGCTGCGCCAACAGACCCAGATTTCCGAATTACAAACGAAAATTAAGCAGCATCGTGAACAATTAACGGAGATTTATTATCGACATGAGCCATAAACAAACAGCCTTTACACTGGCCGAAACTATGATTGCACTAACTGTTTTTGCATTGATCCTATTTATGATTCATTTTGCATCACAATTTGTTCAAAACGAAAAAAAAACGGCGAATTTGATCAATTATCAGCGTACTTTGATGCAGCTGGAAAATCCCGATCGGCAGTATGAGTGGGATCGGCAAGGAAACCAAATTTATTTTGTCTCAGCTCGTCGTGAAGACCAAAGAGTATATTTTCGTCTGAACAAAAATGTTCTCCAATTAACAACTGATCAAGGCGGTACCATGCCAATTGTCTCCGGTGTTAGTGATTTTAAACTGCTGGAGAATCAGGGCAGACTGCATTTTGTAATTATTTTTTCTCGAAAGGAGCGCTATGAGACTGATCTTCTGCTTAAAAGGCATCTCGCGAGCAAAGACTAGCTTTGTTTTGCTTTCTACTTTAATTTTAATTGCTTTGATTAGCTCGATCATGCTTGGTATTTTTTTGATTCATGCTAACGAAATTGCCTCACTGCAAAATATTGATCATTATTATGAAAAACGACTTGAAGAACTTGTCCAATCTGAGCAAGATCCTTAAGATTGAAGTATGCAGCCAGAAAAATTGCTCGAAATTGTTCGCACATTAGATAATCACATCCCTGTTTCTGAAACTAAATTTAGTCAGATCGTTAAAAAAATGCAACCACTGGACTTCTCTGGTTACGATCAAACTGATCTGGTCAATGCCTGCAATCTGTTTTTTGCCAAACACTTTTCTGATAATCTTGCCATTGCAAATAAAATGACGCCACCCGTGATTGGTGATGTAATGGCGCTTGTGGCATCCGAACTCGGACTTTCAGGTCAATTCATTATTGATCCGCAGGCCGCTTTTCCAGATTTGATTTTCCAGTTTGCCAGTCATTTTCAGCGGCCTATTTTTGCTGAATCGGCCGACGAAGGGGTATTGAGTGCACTATTGAATTTGGCACAGATTTATCGTTTTGACTTTACACCTGCTGAGTCAAATGCTAGTAAATTAATTGTCAGCCGATTATTGGGAATTGATTTTGCAAAAGAGTTGGATAGCTTAATTTATCTGTCTCAATTCCAGCCTGGACAAGCAGCGATTATTTTGGCTGACAATGTAGATCTGCAGTCAGGCGTGCTACCATTGATGCTTAAAAGTCATCCGGAGTTGGAATTGCTGTCGATTATTAAATTGCCAAACGGGCTTTTTAAACATGCTGAAATGGCTTCAAGTTTTCTCATTCTTCGCCGAAAAGTGGATAATGAAAAGGTAGTTGCCCGGATTTTGCTTGCTCAAATTCCGGAGCTTTCAAATAAAGAAGATTTTTCCAAATTTGTTTCGCAGCTAAAGACATGGAAAAAGGAGAATTTGTGAGGTTTTATGACAAAAATTTTATCTGTTAACGCTGGTTCATCGTCATTAAAGTTCAAATTAATGGACATGCCGGAAGAAAAAGTCATCGCCGAAGGCATGATCGAGCGTATCGGTGTTGACCTTAGCCAAGATGATAATGTATCAATTAAATTCCAAGGGGACAAACATAAGTCTCGTCATGCTTTTTCAAACCATGAAGAGGCGATTAACTTTACGCTTGCTCAATTTAAAGATTTGGGTATTGTGAAGGATTTTGATGAGATTAAAGGAATTGGCCACCGTATTGTGGCCGGTGGCGAATGGTTCAACAAGTCTGTCCTTATTGATGATGAAGTCCTGAAGAAAATTGAACGTTTGGCAGCCTACGCGCCGTTGCATAACCCAGCCAATGCATTGGGAATTAAAGCTTTTTCTAAAATTATTCCTAACGCTGTCGAAGTGGCCGTTTTTGATACGGCTTTCCATCAGACGATGCCTAAGGAAAACTATTTATACGCAGTTCCATATGAGTATTACACGAAGTATGGTGTTCGCAAATACGGGGCACATGGTACTTCACATAAATATGTGGCCGAGCAGGCCGCTCAAATGCTGCACAAACCGCTTGAAAGTTTGAAGCTGATTACGATGCATCTTGGCGCCGGCGCATCAGTTACAGCGATCAAAGACGGAAAATCCTTGGACACCTCGATGGGATTCTCTCCGTTAGCTGGATTAATTATGGCGACGCGGTCAGGGGATGTCGATGTATCGCTGGTTAATTATGTGAAAGGCAAAGAAGGGCTGTCTGATCAGCAGATGCTGGATATTCTGAATCATAAGTCCGGCTTGCTTGGTATTTCTACTTTATCTAGCGATATGCGCGATTTGCTCGACGTTTATGATACTAATGAACATGCTCGATTAGCTGTTAATATGTTCGTTAATCGTGTTGTTAATTATATTGCACAATACTATTTCGAGCTTCAGGGTGTTGATGCTTTGGTCTTTACAGCCGGTATTGGTGAGAATTCTGTGCCGATTCGCAAGATGATTTTGGAAAAATTGGCTTTTCTTGGTGTCAAATTGGATGAAAAAGCTAATGATCAGCATGGGGTTCAGACAGCGATTACACAACCCGATTCCTCGATTACGGCTTTTCTGATTCCAACCAACGAGGAGCTGGAAATTGCGCGTGATGTTCAAAATTTGATGAAATAAAGAAAAACGTCTTCGGGCGTTTTTTTATTATCTTTTTACTTGACATTATAGTTGTGAAGTTTTACACTAATAATGTTAATAAGTTCACAAAGTTGTTTATGAGATCGGGCTTATTACAAAAGGAGAACTGATGGCAGTTGAAACTAAAAAAATCACTAAGAAACAGCTGACTCCAGAAGAAATTCAGGCTAAAAAGGATTTGGCTGCGCAGTACATTCAAGAGCTTGTTGATAAGTCCAAACAGGCTTTACTGGAATTTTCATCTTATACACAAAAACAAGTTGACCAGATTGTCGCGGCTATGGCCTTGGCCGGCTCAGAGCATTCTTTGGAACTGGCACATTTTGCCTATAACGAGACTGGACGTGGCATTGTCGAGGATAAGGATACAAAGAATCGTTTCGCATCCGAATCAGTTTACAATGCGATTAAAAACGATAAAACAGTTGGCGTCATTGACGAGGATCCCGTTACCGGAAAAGTCAATTTGGCTGCACCTCTTGGCATTCTTGCCGGAATTGTGCCGACAACCAATCCAACTTCGACGACTATTTTTAAGTCCTTGCTGACAGCTAAAACACGCAACACGATTATTTTTGCTTTCCATCCTCAGGCACAAAAGTCCTCGGTGGCTGCTGCAGAAATTGTTTATCAGGCAGCTCGCAAAGCAGGTGCACCTAAGAACTTTATTCAGTGGATCGAAACGCCTTCACTAGAAAATACGACAGCCTTGATGCAGAATCCTGGTATTGCCTCTATTTTAGCGACAGGGGGTCCTGCCATGGTGCACGCGGCCCTCACTTCAGGTAATCCGTCAATGGGTGTCGGTGCTGGTAATGGTGCCATATTTATCGACCACACCGCTCGTGTCCGCCGTGCGGTTGAGGACCTGCTTTTGTCTAAGCGCTTTGATAACGGTATGATTTGTGCCACTGAGAACTCAGCTGTGATTGAAGCATCTGTTTATGATGAATTTATGGAACTAATGCAGCAAAAAGGCGCTTATCTGGTGCCGAAAAATGACTATAAAAAAGTCGCTGATTTTGTTTTCAATGATAAGCATGGTGTCAACGGCCCGGTTGCTGGTATGAGCGGCCGCTGGATTGCTGAAAAATCCGGTATCAACCTGCCAGAAGGCAAAGATGTTCTTTTGTTTGAACTCGACCAAAATAACATTGGCGAGAAACTTTCTTCAGAAAAACTGAGTCCTCTGCTTTCAATCTACAAAGTTCAGGACCGTCAAGAAGGTATTAAAGTTGTTCAGCGTTTATTGGCTTACCAAGGTGCCGGCCATAATGCGGCGATCCAAATCGGCACACAAGACGATCCTTTCGTTAAAGAATATGCGGACGCTATCAATGTCTCTCGGATTCTTGTTAATCAGCCTGATTCAATTGGTGGTGTTGGCGATATTTATACAGATGCATTGCGTCCTAGTCTGACGTTAGGAACAGGATCTTGGGGGAAGAATTCGTTGTCGCATAACTTGTCTACTTATGATTTGCTGAACATTAAAACTGTTGCACGACGCCGTAATCGGCCGCAATGGGTACGTCTGCCAAAGGACATTTACTACGAGAGAAACGCCATCACTTATCTGCAGGAATTGCCAAAAGTTGATCGTGCCTTTATCGTGACAGGACATTCGATGGTCAAGTACGGTTTTGTCGATCGCGTCTTGGAACAGTTTGCCTTGAGAAACGATCAAGTCAAGACCAGCATTTACAGTTCTGTACAGGCTGATCCCTATTTGAGCCAGGCCGTTCAGATCGCCAAGCAGATGCAGGAATTCCAGCCTGATACTGTCATTGCGCTAGGCGGCGGATCACCTTTGGATGTTGCTAAAATTTCACGTTTTCTGTATGAATATGCACAGCAATCAGGTCAGGACGATTTTCTTGATGATAATGATGCAATTAAAGACTTGTTTAAGGGCCTGCAGCAGAAATTCATGGATATTCGCAAGCGAATCGTTAAATTCGAACATCAGAATCTGACACAGTTGGTTGCGATTCCAACGACTTCCGGAACTGGTTCTGAAGTGACGCCTTTCTCGGTTATTACTGATGATGAAACGCATGTGAAATACCCATTAGCCGATTATGAATTAACACCGCAAGTCGCCATCGTTGATCCGGAATTGGTTATGACCGTGCCAAAGCGAACAGTTGCTTTGTCTGGCCTGGATACTTTATCTCACTCGCTCGAATCGTATGTATCAGTCATGAGTTCTGAATTCACACGACCTTGGGCGCTACAGGCGATCAAATTGATTTTTGAAAACCTGGTCGATTCTTACAACTATGATCCAAAACACCCGACGAATCGCGGCACACAGGCACGCGGCAAGATGCATTATGCTTCGACGCTTGCCGGTATGTCATTTGGAAACGCCTTCTTAGGGCTGAACCACTCCTTGGCACATAAAACTGGCGGTGAGTTCGGTCTGCCTCATGGCTTGGCTATCAGTATCGCAATGCCGCATGTGATTCGTTTTAATGCTGTAACAGGCAACGTTAAGCGGACACCTTTCCCACGTTATGAAGTTTACACAGCTCAGAAAGATTATGCCGATATTGCACGTCACATCGGCCTAACAGGTAAAGATGATGCTGAATTGGTTGAAAAACTGATTGCGAAGATCAAGGAATTGACTGATGCTTTGGATGTGGATATCACTTTAAGCGGTAATGGTGTTGAAAAAAAGCGCTTTGAGCAGTCATTGGATAACTTGGTGGATCTTGTTTATGATGACCAGTGCACAGCCGGCAATCCGCGCCAGCCAAGCTTGACTGAGATTAGAAAATTACTGATTGACCAATTTTAAAATTTAAGAAACAGATCTGCAATGGGTCTGTTTTTTTAATTTAATTAAAAACGTTTAAAATATGATAAGTATGCAGAAAAGAAGAAACAGATCCTCAAGACGCCCACGCCAAAAAAGGCGTTCACCCCTCCAATACATGATTTTTTTCCTAATAACACTTGTATTAATCATTATTTTTGGCTCGTATGTCTATAACAGAATTCAAGCAAGTCAATTGCGAGAAGCTTATTCGGCGATCAATCCTAGTGACCAGAGTTATCATCTGGTCAGAATTCGTCAAGGCTCCACGGTTCAAGACATTGCCAGAGGGCTTAAAAAAGCCGGATTGGTTCGTACGGAACTTGATTTTTCCCGTTATGCTTTGACTCGCGGTGGTAATGGCCTGCAGGCAGGTGACTATTATCTGCAGCGCTCTCAAACGATGTCGCAAATATACGCACGTTTGTTAGAAGGGCCCAACACGGAAGTTTATCGTAAGTTGTTTATTGAAAAAAGGGCGCCTTATGCGCGTCAATTGCAGGGACAATATCGGGTTTTGGCATCAATTAACCTGGCGCAGACGATTCTGGAATCACAATGGGGCACTAGCACACTGGCCTCGAAATATAACAACTATTACGGGATTAAAGCGCAGGGCAGCCAGAAAAGCGTCGAAATGTCGACACGCGAATATCTAAACGGTAAATGGGTGACAGAAAAGGATCGCTTTGCCGTTTATGCTAACTGGCAGGCAGGTATGCTGGCACATGCGCAATTCATTCGTAATGGTACCAATTTGAACGCCTCACAGTTTAAAGATGTCTTAGCATCGGGTAATTATCGCGATGCTGCAGCAGCTTTGGTTAAAGACGGCTATGCTACAGATCCGGATTATGCTCAAAAAATTGTGGCGATCATCGAAAATTACAAGTTGAATCAGTATGATTCATAAAGGATAGGAAATATGAATTTTATCGGTGTTAATCATATTGCGATTATTGCGACCGATCTGGCTCAAAGCAAAGATTTTTATGTTGACAAGCTTGGTTTTGAAATTGCCAGTCGGCATGACCGGCCGGAAAAACACGATATTATTTTAAATCTCGTGAAAAATGGCCTTCGTTTGGAAATTTTCATCAAACCAAATGCACCGAAACGACCTTCATATCCTGAAGCGACCGGTCTTCGCCATTTAGCTTTCACGGTGAATCATATAGAAGATATCGTTGCCGAGCTTAAATCTCAAGGAATAGCAGTACAGGAAATTCGTCATGACAGTTTCACTGGTGAAAAAATGGTCTTCTTCACTGATCCGGATGGACTGCCGATTGAGCTGCATGAATAAAAAAGGTATGAGAACCAATTTTCTCATACCTTTTTTCAAAATTATTTAGCTTTGCCAACACGAGTGATTTTAACGGTCATTGAATTATTGCCAGGTAAAGGTATTTCGACTGTATCGCCAGTCTTGTGATTCAATAGCGCTTTGCCCATAGGAGAATCGTTTGAGATTTTGCCGGACATCGGGTCGGATTCTGCGGACCCGACAATTGTATAACTTTCTTCTTCACCATCAGGTACTTCTTTGAATGAGACCGTCTTGCCAAGAGTTAGGATACTCTTTGAGACCGAATTGGTATCAATGACTTCGGCAAACTGAATCATCTGCTGCAACTGTATAACTCGTCCTTCAACAAAAGCCTGTTCATCTTTAGCTGATTGATATTCCGAATTCTCGGACAGATCGCCAAAAGCACGAGCTTCCTGGATCCTGCTGGTAATTGCTGGACGCTTATTTTTAATTAAATCGTCAAGTTCTGCTTGAAGTTTTGCAAGACCTTCAGCAGTCATGGGGTATGTTTTTTCTTCTGCCATATCTATATCCTTTCAAAATTTACAGCAAAACCAGCGTACCACACGTTAACTCACTGTCAATAGTAAATTCAAATTCTTTTTAGTCAATGACAAAGCGCTTTCTATGTGTGAAAAACAGTGGGACAAATAGTATTGCAATCAACGTCACCAGACTGATTAAGGCTGCGATTTTGAAGTACGGCTCTTGAAAATAAATTTCAATCCGGTGACGGCCTGGCTGGATGGAAGCCCCGAGAAAATACTCATCTATCCGGTGCGTGCGAACTAATTGGCCGTCGACTCGAATTTTCCAACCAGCGGCACTGGGGATACTTGTCATTAAAATCGGATGCTGTTTATCAGCCTTAATCCAGCCGCTCAAATGAGTCTGATTGAATTTAAGGCCTTGCATCGCTCGCCCTTGAATTTGTTTGGCCGCATTTGCCACTTGCTGATTATTCAATGCATAGAGAATCAGATTACTGATAAACAGTCTTGACTGACGAAGATGGATGCCGATAGTGACGGAAAAATTTTTATCATGATTGGCAACATTTAGGGCAACGACATCACGGCGGTCACTATATTGCGGAATTGTTTCACCATTAACTGTGATCCAAACGTTGTCATTAGCAAAGGTGGTTGGCAGCGTCAGATAGTAAGCGTCATCGTCTTGAGGCGTGAAAGTTAAATACACAGCGCCATCTTTACTTTTGTCCGTCTTCTCGACAGTCTGTCCAACGAGGTCACTGACCTTTGTCAGATTTTCTGTCCGAAAATTGAAGGGAACGTTAGCCCGCATGAAATTGTTGCTGCCAGTCAGCCCCTGCCACAAGGAAGCTGTCGTTTGCATAGGGCTCTGATTGAAAATCTGACTTTTGAGAACTGATGCAGGACTGGTAAAGGCAATTGGTAAAGCATTTTGATTTTGTACAGTCATGACTTGATCCTGGCTGCGCAGCAGACGATAGCTGGTCAGATCCGGCCGATAAGAGTTTGCCATGCGTCTTGGTGACCCGTTTTCATCGGAGCCGCCGTATACGGGCGCAATAAAGTAGCGCATATTAAAGATCGCATCGGTAATAATGGTGCCGTAGGAATATGAGGCATAGTAATCGCCAGCCACTTGCCCAAAAGCACCAAATAAGGCGGGTGTTTGTTTGTCGACTGTCGAAGCAAAATGCATGCCGCCGTTATACCCGCCGGCAAAAGCATCGCCTCTTGTGCGTGAAAAAGTCTGCCCGACTCTATAGAAAGACTGCTTTGGCAGCAAACTAGTGCCTTGCCTAATTGCTGTAACTGTGCGGCGATATTCTGTATCAGTCAAATAGCTGAAGTTGTTTGTTGACATGTAAGCGTTTAAGGCCAAGCTGGTCAGTGAAACTAGCAAAGCCAGGTAAGCCCAAAAATCCTTCTCGACAAATCGCTTGATCAAATAGACAAATAAACCTGATAAGGCAAGGAAGATGAAGAGATAAATTTGATTCAGCGTTAGGTAATCGGCTTGTTTGTAAATTCTAAAAGCGAGGCCGGCAATAAAAACAATCGCGGCCAGGCTGATTATAAAACTGCTTAGGTGAGCGCGCTGCTGTCTTTCAAAGGCGATTGATCCCAGCAGCAGCACAAAGAAAATCGCGATAAAACTGTATCTATAGGGATACCAAACAGGAAACTGCATCATGTGAAACAAAATATTCAACGGCTGCCAGACAAAACTCGTTAAATACAAAGCTGTGATTAAAAATCCAGCTATTTTGGCGCTTCTTTTTTCTCTTTGAAGAGAAAAATAGGCTGCAAAAGCGATGACAGCCATAAAGGGAATGAAAATATTTGCCTGGCCTGTTTTCATTTCATCAAAATTAAAGGACCCGGGTATTAGTTTGAAAGGCAGCAGGTAAGGTTTGGCAATCAAGCCCCAATTGATTTGCGTCAGAATATCCTGTCCTTTGCCCTGAAGAAGCTGGAAGGCTGTTGGTATCAATACGATCGCAGCAGCCAAGACTGACATAAGCAGCGAGGACATAAAAAGCAGCCAGCGCCGGAATTTGAAACGTATGTCCGCTTGGCCGCGGCTTAATTGCCAGAGAGGGAACAGCAAAAGAAAAATACCGATCATATAAGCAATGTAAAAATTATCAATAATCGCAAAAGCGAAAATTAATGTAAAGGGCAGGTACCGGCCCTTATTGAGCAATTCAATGGCCCAATAGACAATCAGCGGGAGGAGGATGATTTGATCCTGCCAGAGCAGATTAACCTGGTTGGCAACCATCCACCCGGATAGCGCGTAAGCACATGAAAAAAGTAAAGCTACCCGTTTTTCGGCAAAGTTTTGTCTGACCAGTAAAAACTGCATGCTCAGCCCTGCGAGCCCAAAGCGCAGAACGGTTAAGAATAGAATACCGATCGGCAAGTTCGCCTGGCTAAAAAATAAAAGCAGCAGGTTCGATGGGCTGAATAAGTAATAAGCCCACTCGGAAAACATCTCGCCGCCAAAATTTTTACCAAAACTATAGAAAATCTGTTGCGGCTGATGCAGGATGGTTTCTCGCATGCCGGAAAACATATCGATGTACTGCTGACCCAAGTCGACTGTTAAAATAGAGCTATTGCCAAAGGGCGCCATCTTTCGATATGCGAAATAAAAAAGCATGATCAAAAAGGGCAGCGCAAAACTTAGCAGATAGTGATTTGAAACAAATTTTCGGATTTTTTCAGGCATTAACTATAACTTATCTTACGATGATACAATAAAATTGCGACTTATTTGGACCTTAAAAAGTGATAAACAAACCTGAATTCCAAAATTTTAATAAAAAAAACAATCGTCAGGACAACCGCTCGATTATTCCGACCAGATTAAACATTCTTTTAGGATTGAGTGCCTTTTTGCTAGCCACGCTGGTTGTCAGGCTGGCTATGCTGACGCTTGTTTCTGGCAATAGCTATCTGGCAATGATTAACCGTACCGATACAACGGTTGAAACCACCGAAGCGCCCAGAGGACTGATTTATGACTCTACGGGCCAGCTTTTGGTAGGCAACCGCTCGATTCCATCCGTCAGTTTTGAAAGGCTGCCGCAGATTTCGGCGAGCGAAATTTATAAAACTGCTGGCCGTCTTTCTCAATATTTAGCTCTTGGTGCGCATAATGTGACACAGCGCCAGCAGATTGATTATTACTTGGCTAATGCCAGGAATAATAAGCGGACAATCAAAAACTTAAAACTTTCCACGCGTCGTTTGAACAAGCTCAGTAATGCGCAAGTTTATCAAAGGGAAGTTAAATATTTAGTGAAACAGAATTTTTCTTTGCCAGCTAGCGAGCAAAATAGCGTTGCGATCTATACGAGAATGATGCAAACGACCAATTTAACTACCGGGACGATTAAATCCGATAATGTCAGTGATAAAGAAATTTCTGAGATTGGGGAACGCCTAGCTGAATTTCCCGGCATTCGGATTAATCAAGGATGGGTCAGAGACTATCCTCATCAGCAGGCTTTGAGAACTGTTTTAGGCAATCTATCAGGCTCTAACGGACTTCCAGAAACACGTGTTAATACTTTTCTCTCTCAAGGCTATTCACGCGCGGATAATGTCGGTATTTCCGGTATTGAGATGCAATATGAGCAGACTTTACGCGGCATCAGCCGGCAGACGCGTTTGACCACGAACAATCAGAACCAGATTGTCGGCAGCCGAGTCATTCAGCAAGGGCAGGCAGGGCATAATCTGCAGCTGACAATTAATGCAAAATTTCAAAATGATGTCGCCAATATTATTAAAAGCAATATTTTGGGTGATCTATCCACCGGCGGGTATGGCGTGGTAATGAATCCCTATACAGGCGGTATTTATGCGATGGCTGGTTGGGATCGCAACAATCAAACAGGCGCTTTGACTCAAAATGATATGGCTGTCATTCAGGATCCGATCGTTATGGGGTCAGCTGTCAAGCCGGCCATGGTTGCCACAGCACTGCAGGCTGGTATTATTACACCGCAGAGCTCGACCCAGGATGATCAGGCGATTAGATTAGCCGCCAGTAATCCGATTTTTTCTTACTTCAACCCAAGTGGCCGTAAGATTCCGCTCGATGCTCGTCAAGCATTGGAAAACTCCTCAAACACTTACATGGTTCAGTTAGCCTTAAAAATGAACGGCACACCTTATTCGCAAGGGATGCGTTTGCCTGTAAGCCCAACAATCTGGCAGCGGATGCGTAATGGCTTTGGCCAATTTGGTCTGGGCAGCCGCACGGGCATTGATCTGCCAGGAGAAACGCCAGGATATCGCGGACGAATTACAGGGCCTCAGGCGACATCGTTTATCGATGAAGCTTTTGGTCAATATGATACCTATTCAGTCATTCAAATGGCCCGTTTTGCCAGTGTGGTTGCTAACGGAGGGTATTTAGTTCAGCCTCAAGTAGTCTCCTCTGTACTGAAATCAGGAAGAAACGGGACAAAACCATCAGTCGCCAGCAGCATCCGCCCTAATATTCAAGGCAGTGTTCATTTGACGCCGGCACAATGGGATGTGATCAAGGGCGGCATGTGGGATGTTGCAAACGGTTCAAGTCCTTATAATACCGGTGGAAGTTTGTTACATGCGTTAACGCCGAAAGTCGCCGCCAAGACAGGAACTGCCGAAACGTTTACGAATGGCCAGCAAACTCAAAACGATACCTTAATTATGTATTCGCCTTCTGCACCATTTGCGCTTGCTCTAGCTTTCCCTGGCGACAAATTGGATAGATTTGGAAATGTACAAAGGGCTGCTGCAGGTATTTATAATGCTTTCTGGCAGGATGTGATGCCTAAGCCTAAACAATAATGGCAAAAAGATTATCAACAATTGGAAGATTGCTTTACGGGATTGCCATTGGTGATGCCTTGGGTAATCTCAGCAAACGAAACACTCACAATGCCATGAAGGCTGATTTTGATCTGTCTCAGGCTGATTTTGATTTTGTCTGGACACCAACGACCGGCCTTACTTTGGCGATTGCCCGAGCGATTTCGTTGGGTTACACACGTGCTAACGTGATGCATAATTTTTCCGAATGGTGGCGCAATGGCCAATTCTCGATGACAAATACACTGCAGACTGATCGTTTTGAGACTGAGATCCAATCGATTATCGATTTTGAGTTAACACGTGATTTGGATAGCATTGGTACAACTGATCCAGCTGTGGACGATGAGAATATCCTGATCCGCGTCATGCCGATTGCGTTTTACGAAACTGCACGAATTGGTTCCAGCTTTATTAATGATGAGAAGTCTATGGCTTCGATTCATAATATGGTTTCTTTGACCAATAATTATCCAGCGGCCATGATGTCGGCGGGGATGGTTTCTTTTTTGATCTCACAGATTTTAGGAAAAGAATCATTAAATCAGGCTCTTGAAAATTCGATTGCGATTACTTATGAGTATTATTCTCAACGAAGTATTTTTCAGCCGGACCTGATTAATTTTGCACGCATGAATATGCCGGATATGGCGAATTTGAAAGCCGATGATTTGATTCATAATGGCAACGCGATTCATACCTTGGAAAATGTTTATTGGGTTCTGTTTTCAACGGATAATCTAAAGGATGCGATTCGATTGGCTGTTAAGACTTTTTCAAAACAGCGTCAGACCATTTTGGCTTTTGTTTGCGGTGTTTACGCCATGATTGATCGTGGTAATTTGGACGAACGAATGATTGAACAAATTGATCGCAAACCCATTACTAATGCAATTCTTAGGGTTGCTAATCGATCAAATCGTTTTCATATGAGAACATAAAAAAAGACCTGATCAGGTCTTTTTTTCTTATCCTTATTTTACTTGAATCAAAACAGGGATGATAATCGGCTTACGAGCCGTTTTCTTGTAAAGATAGTGACTGAGCTCATCAATGACCGCTTGTCTGATTGATCCTTCATCTGCGTTATTTGCCAACATGGCTTTTCGAATAGTGCCAAAGGCAACGCGTCGGCCGTCATTGATCAAATCACCGGATTCACGCATGTAGACAAAGCCGCGGCTCAAAAGATCCGGGCCAGAAAGAATTTCTTTGGTCTGCATATTGATTGTGGCTGTCACAATGACCAGCCCATCCTGGGATAGCTTTTGCCGCTCATGCAAAACAGCACTGCCAACGTCACCGATGCCGCCACCATCAACATAGGTGTCTTCAGCAGAGAAGTGGCCGGCTGGATGAGCATGTTCGCCATCCAATGCCAAGACATCACCGTTGTCCATCACGAAAATGTGATCTTCAGGGACACCAGTGGATTGAGCCAAACCGCTATGAATTTTTAACATCCGGTATTCGCCATGGATCGGCATGAAGAATTTAGGCTTCATTAATTCGAGCATCAGCTTTTGTTCTTCTTGACCACCATGACCGGAAGTGTGGATGTTATTCAGAGCACCATAGATGACATGGGCACCGCCTTCTTCTAGTTCATTGATAACTTTATTGACGGAAGCCGTGTTGCCTGGGATTGGATTGGAAGAGAAGACAACCGTATCATTAGGCTGAAGTTTGATCTGTTTATGTGTGCCATTTGCTATTCGTGCAAGGGCAGCCATGGGTTCACCTTGCGACCCAGTTGATAAGATCAGTGTCTCGTCAGCCGGCGTATTTTTCAAATCGCTCGGTTCTAGCAAATATTCGTCCGGAATGTTCAAATAGCCAAGCTCGCGACCATTAGTCACAGCTGTTTCCATGGAACGACCGAAAACAGCAATCTTACGACCATGTTCGACAGCGGCTTCCATCGCCATTTTCACACGGCTGACATTAGACGCGAAGGTAGCAAAAATAATGCGGCCCTTAGTGACACGGCCAAAAATGCGCTCGACTGATTTTTGGACCCAAGCCTCAGATTTGGTAAATTGAGGCTTTTCAGCGTTCGTCGAATCTGACATCAGCAGCAGAACACCATCGCGGCCGATCTTGGCCATTTTCTGAATGTCGGGGAATTGCTTAGTGACAGGTGTCAAATCGAATTTAAAATCTCCGGTCTCGACAATTGTACCGACTGGCGTATGCACTGCTACACCAACAGTATCAGGGATTGAATGGGTCGTCTGGAAAAATTCTACTTGCATTTTCCCAAAATCGAAATGATCATCGGGATGGAACTCATGCAGCTCTGTCTTCTTCAACAGGTTATGTTCTTCTAGCTTGCCCTTAATCAGCGCCATGGCAAATGGTGGTGCATAGACAGGAACGTTTACAGCCCGCAAGAAGTAGGAAATAGCACCGATATGATCTTCATGTCCATGAGTAATCACAAGTGCTTTGACCTTTTCTATATTCTCAACCAGATAGCTATAATCCGGAATCACGTAATCGACTCCTAAAAGATCGTCTTCAGGGAACATGATACCGGCATCAATCACGACGATTTCGTCTTGATATTGGATGGCGTAGGTGTTTTTTCCAATTTCGCCAAGTCCGCCAAGAGCCATCACTCCGACTTCATTATTTTCAAGTTTAACTTTATGCGCAAAGCTCTCTACGCTTTGATCATTTTCTGACATATATTGCAAATTCCTTTTTATCAAAAATATTTTGTCCACGAATAGTTCATTAAAATGAACCAGTAGCTAAGATCCAGTATAGCAAAAAAATCAGGCACGGGTTAACATTAAATTATGTCGAAAATCAATCAAATTAGTTCGGTTGGCGTTTTTATGGGATCGGCCAGCGGGAACGACCCTATTTTTAAGGAAAGATCTGAAGAATTAGGACGTTATTTGGCTGAAAATGGTTATCGGCTTGTATATGGCGGCGGGCAGGAAGGGCTGATGGGTCTCGTTGCAAAAACAGTCATGGCAAATGGCGGCCAGGTCTTAGGCGTGACGCCCAAGAATCTAGCAGAGTTCTCAATACCGGCCGGTCAGATTACAGAATTGGTAGAAGTTTCCGATATGAACACGCGTAAACAACTAATGCTGCAAGAATCGGACGCTTTTATCGCTTTACCCGGCGGTTTTGGTACTATGGAAGAGATTGCGCAGACAATTAGCTGGGCAAAAATCGACTTGCATGAAAAACCTTTGGCTCTATTTGATATTGACGGCTTTTACGATACTTTTTGGGATTGGATCGAAGAGTCAGTACAGCGGGGTTTTGTTCCGCCGGTTGATATGAGATATGTTTTTCACGGAGAGTCTCTGACTGATATTTTTGACTACTTCGAAAGGTTTGAATTTCCTTCAGAATTCCAAAATCCCGAAAATTTTGTCTGAGCAATGATAAAATATTACAGTTAAGTAGAAAGTGAGAATAATATGGCTATTGATACATCAGATTTTAAGAACGGTTTAACCATTGAATATAACAAAGCAATTTGGCGCATATTGTCATTTCAGCATGTCAAGCCAGGTAAAGGTGGTGCTTTTGTTCGTTCGAAGCTGAAAAATTTACGGACTGGTGCTGTTAACGAGGTTACTTTCCGTGCCGGCGAGCGAATGGAATTGGCCGATATCACAACTCGTCCGATGCAGTATTTATATGCAAACGGCGATAGCTATGTTTTCATGGATACAGAGACCTACGATCAGCTGGAAATTCCTGGTGAGAAAATCAAAGACTCTTTGAAGTTCCTATTGGAAAATATGGAAGTTCGCGTTACCTCTTATCATGATGAAATCTTGGATGTTGAATTGCCTGTAACAGTTGAACTCACCGTGACTGATACTCAGCCTTCAATTAAGGGTGCAACTGTGAATGGCGGCGGCAAACCAGCTACAATGGAGACAGGTCTGGTTATTACCGTACCGGACTTCATTAATGCCGGCGATAAATTGGTTGTTAATACAGCTGATGGCGGTTCATACAAGGAGCGTGCTTAAAATGGCAAAAGCCCAAGAAGCAAAATATTTCGTTCTTGGCGGTAGTAAGCTCGATGGTGAGACAAAGATTTCCTCATCGACTCTAGAGACAATTGCGTCAATTGCAGCCAAAGAGGTTGATGGCGTCATTAGTTTGCAAGCACAGACTAAAGAGCGTTTTTCCGGGTTTTTCTTCACAAAAAAATATCAGCAGACAAAAGGTGTTGTCGTCAAACAAAATGAGGGCGGCGATCTTTTGTTTACTGTCTATGCTGTGTTCACATATGGCGTTAATATTCCGAAAACAGCTTTGGCAATCCAGAATGCAGTCAAATCAGCTGTTTCTGCAGCCACTGATTTGAAGATTTCGGATGTTGATGTCGTTGTTTCCAGTCTGTTACATGATAAGGATGCGAAGCCGGAAATCGATCCTAACAATCTTTTTGAAGAGGCAAAGCCTGAGCCTGTTAAGGCTGTTAAAAAGCCAGCAACACGCAAACGCGCAGTTAAAAAGACTGCAGCGGTTACTGACAAAAAAAACGAGAAAAAAGAAAACTAATATTTTGAATTTATCACGTCAACAAATTAGAGAACTTAGCTTTCAAGCAATTTTTGCTTTGGAAGTGAATTCGGAGCAGGATCGAGCATTATTAAAATCGACCTTGTTTCAGCAGAACACCCGAGATGATTATTTTGATGAATTGGTTGATGGTGTTGTTGCGGTACATAAAGAACTCGAGGCCCAATATGAGCCTTTTTTAAAGGACGATTGGTCATACGACCGGATTTCAAAGACGGCCAACGTTGCACTGCAGATCGGCCTTTTTGAATTAACTCAGAGAATCGATATTCCAAATAAAGTTTCTCTGGATCAGGCGACTGAATTGGCCAAAAATTTTGGTGATGACAGCGATGGCAAATTTGTTAATGGGGTCTTGGCTCATTTTGTCTCTTAACCGCTTATGGATGATGATCAAGCACAAGAATTTTTAACTGTTGGCGCGCTCAATCGATATCTGGGTGCCAAATTCAGCCGTGATCCTTATCTGAAACAGGTTTCGGTCACTGGCGAAATTTTTGGTTACAAGGTTTCCGGCTTTTCGGCCTATTTTGATCTTAGGGATGAGGATGAGTCGTCAATCCGGGCTTACGTCTCGCCAACTGTTTTGCGTCGTCTTTCTTTTGATTTCAAATCCGGGGATAAGGTTAATTTGACCGGCAGTGTCCGTCTCTATGAAAAACGTGCATATGCCTCGCTGCTTGTGTTATCTATGCAGCCAGCTGGTCTTGGCGAGCTTTATCTGAAATTGGCTGAGATTAAAAATCGCCTGACTAAGGAAGGGCTGTTTAATAAACCGGTCAAACCGCTCTCTTTTTTTCCAAAAAAAGTTGCCGTTGTGACCTCAAAGACTGGTGCAGTTATCCATGACATACAATCCACGATCGGTCATCGAAATCCGAATCTGGCCATTCAGCTATATGAATCAGTCGTGCAGGGAGATAAGGCGGTCGCTGAGTTAATAGCTGCTGTCAAACAAGCCGACCAATCTGATGCCGATGCCATTATTATTGCTAGAGGCGGCGGCTCGATGCTGGATTTGTGGCCCTTTAATGATGAGCAATTAGTTCGGTTGGTTGCTAATCTTTCAAAGCCGGTTATTTCTTCCATTGGTCACCAGACTGATGTCACTTTGGTGGATTTAGCGGCAGACTATCGTGTGGAAACACCGACTGCCGCAGGTGTCAAAGTAACACCTGCGATTTCGGATTATCAAGCCATTCTCAATCAAATGACTGTGTCGATGTCGAACAATATCCGTCGTTCCTTTAAAAATGCCGTTACACAATTCGATTATTTAGCGAATTCGGCCGCTTTAAAATCCTTTGACCAGGTTTTTATCAACCACGAACAAAAACTGCAAAATCTGAATCTGCAGATGCTTTCAGCTTTTAATAATCATTTTCAGCGGGCCAATCAGGGATTTTTGAACTTAGTTGGCAAATTAGACGCCCTCAGCCCTCTAAAGGTCTTGGATCGTGGCTTTTCTGTCACTTTCAAAGATGGCCTGGCAGTCAAAGATAGTCAGGAGCTTCAAAGCAAAGACCAGCTGAAAATCATTTTCGCCAAGGGATTGGCGTTAGCAGAAGTAAAGGAGATCAACCATGACAGAAGCATTTGATTTTGAGAAGAATATGAAGGATCTTAAGCAGCTGGTCTCCAGCTTAGAGAATGGCGATTTGCCGATTGACCAAGCTTTAAAAAATTTTCAGCAGGGAGTCAAGATTTCGACGGATTTAAAAAAATATCTCGACGACTCGCAGAAAACAATTGATGAAAATCTCAGTCAATTGAATCTCGATTCTGAACGCAAAGGAGACCAAAATGAAGTTTGAGGTTTTTTCAGATCGCTATCTGCCAAAAATTAATCAGGAACTGAAGGCTTATTTTTCAGATCGCGATGATGACATTTTCGATATGATTTCCTATGCGCTGAACTCAGCGGGAAAACGTTTGCGGCCATTGATTACTTTGGCCGTTTATGCTGCTGCCGGCAAAGTGATTGATGATACTGCGATCAAGGCAGCTACGGCAGTCGAATTTGTGCACGCTTATTCTTTGGTACATGACGACTTGCCCGAAATGGATAATGATAGCAAGCGGCGCGGCCAGGACAGTGTTTGGAAAGCTTATGGTGTCGGCAATGCCGTTTTGGTTGGTGATGGCCTTTTGACAGAAGCTTTCAAAAAGCTGGCTGATTTGCCAATACCAGACAGTTTGCGTTTGCGTTTAATCTATAGTCTGGCTTTGGCCGCTGGCCCGGATAATATGGTACGTGGCCAGCAGTATGATCTTTTTTCCAAAGAGAAAGTGCAGTCTGTCGAAGATTTAGAATTTGTGCATTTAATGAAGACGGGATCTTTGATGACTTATGCAGCAACAGCTGGCGGTATTCTTGCTGGGTTGCCGGAAAATGCACTCCGCTATCTGAATGTGTATGGTGCTAATCTGGGAATTGCTTTTCAAATTAAAGATGATTTGAAAGATATCGAACAGGATAAAGCAGAACATAAAAATAGTTTCCCTAAATTGGCTGGTGTTGATGGCAGCCGGGCAGAACTCGCCGAACATGTCAAAGCTGCACGGGAAGCGATTGAAAAGATACCAAATTTCCAGCATTCTGTTCTGACTGATTTATTGGATCAGCTATGACCGAATTTCCTATCCGCCTAGACCATTATTTAATGACGACTGGTTTATTTTCTAGCCGCACACAGGCACAAAAAGCCATCAAAGCCGGTATTGTTGCCGATCAGCAGGGTCGTATATTTAATAAAAGCAGCTATCTTGTTGAAAACGAGACTCCTTTTCATCTAACGGCTGAATTGTCAGATTTTGCTTCCAGGGCAGCTTTAAAACTTGAAAAGGCCGTTCGCGTCTTCCATTTTCAATTAGAGGGTCAGACGGTTATTGATGTTGGTGCATCAACTGGCGGATTTACGGACGTATCGCTCAGGCAGGGTGCGACGCTTGTCTATGCAGTGGATGTTGGTCATGATCAGTTGATTGACCGTTTAAAAGAGGACCCGCGTGTTAAAAATATGCCGGGTTATAATTTCCGTTACGCCAAAAAATCGGATTTTGAGAAACAGTTTCCGACGCGTGCGGTGATTGATGTTTCCTTTATTTCCTTGAATCTGATTCTGCCGGCCTTGTTTCCGATTCTCACTGCTGAAGGGGAACTAATTGCCTTATTCAAACCGCAATTTGAAGTGGGCAAAGAGAATATCGGCAAAAAAGGGATTGTCAAACACGCACGGCCAGTCTGGGAAGCATTTGAAAATCTGGTTAAGCATGCACAGCAGCTCGGTTTTTTTTCAGCGGCCTTTACCAGTTCGCCAATCAAAGGTGGGGATGGCAACCGAGAATTTCTGCTTTATTTGAATAAGAGTGATACAAAAGTTGATTTTGCTTCTTTTTTGGCCAACAGCCGGAAAACTATTTTCAATAGTTATCAGAAGTCTTCATTAAAGGGCTGAAAATTTCGTACAATTCTTACAGATGCTAAATAATTTATCAATTAAAAATTTCGCCATCATTGATGATGCTCAAATTGACTTTGATAATGGATTTACGGTCATGACTGGGGAGACCGGCGCTGGCAAGTCGATCATTATTGATGCACTCAGTCTGCTGGTTGGCGAGCGTTCAGCGAGCTCGATGATTCGAAAGGGCGAAGAGAAGGCGACGATTCAAGGCGTCTTTGATTTTCCTGAGCAGGATTTAACGGCTTTTGGTATCGAAAAAGATGATCAGCTGATCATTCGGCGAGAAATTAATCGTAAAGGGCATAATCTCATTTCCGCTAATGGCGTCCTACTGACATTAAAACAGCTGACTGAGATCGGCCAAAACCTGATTAAAATTTCGGCGCAGTTTGACAATCGGCAATTGCTGGACAGCGATTTGCAGGCGGAATTGGTTGACCGTTTCGGATCGGCTGATTTTTCCGAACAACTCAAGCATTATAGAGAAAAGTATTCGGATTATGCTCAGTTAAGAAGAGAACTAAACCAACAAGACCAGAATGAACGCGACCGTCAGAGCCGTTTGGACTTTTTGACTTTTGAAGCGCAAGAACTTGGCGACTTGAAGATACAGCCCAACGAATTAGAACAGCTGCAGCAAAGAGATAAACAAATCAAGAATTTCGAAAAGATTTACGAACTGCTATCGACGGCGGTTCATGATTTGGATGATTCCCAAGATAATTCAGCTCTAACCATGCTAGACGATGCTTTGACGAATTTGCGGTCTTTAAGCAGTATTGATAACAGCTATGCGTCATCATCGGCCGCCTTGGAATCTAATTACCTGGACTTGCAGGAACTGGCCCGTGATTTGAAAGTCCGTTTTTCAGATCTTGCTTTTGATGATCAAGAGGCCCAGCAAGTGGCTGACAGAATCAGTGAATTAAGAACGGCCGAGCGTAAATATCACCGCAGCAGCGACGATTTGGTTGACTATTTGGCCGAGATTAAAAAAGAAATCACGACCTTATCGAATTATGATCAGGACAGACAAGAAAAGCAGACACGTTTTCAGGCCTTGCGCAAAGAAACCATTCAGCTAGCTAATCAATTGCACGACATGCGCTTGCAAACAGCTGCCCGCCTAGAAAAACAAATCCAGGAAAACTTGTCTGACCTGCTTTTAGGCGAGGCCGTTTTTCAAATTCATGTCCAAGAAACCAAGAAGCTGACAGCTAACGGCTTGGATGAAGTCGATTTTTGGATCCAGACCAATCCTGGTGAAGCAAATCTGCCAGTTAATCAGATCGCTTCTGGTGGTGAAATTTCCCGTATTCTGCTTGCTCTGACCAATGTCTTTTCTAATGCAATGTCTGTGGCGACGATTATTTTTGATGAAGTTGACACGGGTGTCTCCGGACGAGCTGCTGTGGCGATCGCTAAAAAGATGAAGGCGATCAGCGAACATCGCCAGGTTATTTCGATCTCGCATCTGCCGCAAGTGGCCGCCGCCGCCGATCAGCAGCTGCAGATTGAAAAATCAGTTCATCAGGGCCGGACATTAACAAACATCCAGGCTTTGGATTACCAGGGGCGTATACTCTCAATTGCTAATATGCTTTCCGGCGAAAAAATTACCGACCAGTCCAAGGCCAACGCACAACAGCTTTTAGGACAAAAAAAATAAACCCGAAGGTTTATTTCTAAAGATCTATTCGCGAATCAATTTAAGGTGCCGGATTTGTGCAGCGTGAATTTTGGTCAGATCGTTTTTAGATTGAATCAGCAGATTGCCATTATTGGTCTGGATGAGTTTTCCGGAAAAATTCATTACACGGTCTGAATAAGCTTCACAATTAATCTGCATCTTCACCGGGCGGTCAAAACTCAGAGCCAAGTTTAAACGTTCGATGATCGTATCGGCGTCCAGCTGTTCTTTTTTTTCGATCGGCATGATTTTCTTGAGATTTTTTAACAATTTCTTGAATGATTTACCGTTAATGATCTGATTGTTTACGATTGCGTTCTGCATTTTCTGTTCCCTCAACACTATTAATATACGAACGCCTGTTCTAAATAGCAACCATGTTTGCGAACAAAAGCTGCCTCTCTGGTGTTTGTAGCATGCAATATCTGATAAAAATCCTTTAAAACAGATATTTAAGAATTGGTAAATCTTCCAAAGGTTTGACAGTGTTAAACTAGTTTTCATGAACGAACGAGGAATGTTATTTTTACTTTCGGGGCCATCCGGTGTTGGCAAAGGGACAGTCCGAAAGGCTTTATTTAGAAAAAACCCGCACGAGCTGCTTTATTCGATATCTGCGACGACTCGCAAGCCGCGTCGGGGCGAGGTCGACGGCCGGGATTACTTCTTTTTGAACAAAGAACAGTTTGAAAAGATGATTAATGACGGTCAGATGCTGGAATATGCACAATACGTCAACAGTTATTACGGTACACCCAAGACTTGGATTGACGAGCAGCGCAGCCAGGGCAAGGATGTTTTTATGGAAATCGAGGTCAACGGTGCCATGCAGGTGCGTGCCAAAGTTCCTGATGCGATTTTGATTTTTCTGCTGCCGCCGGATCTGATGCAGCTAAGAAATCGTCTCGAATTACGTGGTACCGAGTCTGATGAGGTGATTAATCAGCGCCTAAAAACGGCCCGTGAAGAGATTTTAATGATGACCAACTATGATTATGCGGTCGTAAATGATAAAGTGGATAAGGCGGTAAAAAAGGTCCAGACGATCATTGACGCAGAGCGTCTGAAAGCAAACCGTCTGGCCAACAGCTATATCAAAATATTGGAGGGTTAACATGAGCTTAATGTATCCGTCGGTCGACGAATTACTCGAAAAAGTCGATTCTCGTTATAAATTAATTGCGCTTGCATCAAAGCGTGCAAAAGAGTTGGAAGAACTGCCCCGCTTAAAAGAAGAATTATTGAAATTAAAGCGTGAAGAAAAGCCAACAGATCGTGATAAAAAAATGATGCAGGATATTTCTGCAAAACTGGATACAATGGTCGGACCTACATTAGATTCCTATAAGTCGGTCAAGCCGATTGGACGTGCCTTAGAAGAAATTAATCAGGGCAACGTTCGAATTGATCCGGTTAATAAAGACGAAAGCGGAGATTAAATCTCCGCTTTTTTGCTGCTTATTTTCGTGTGCAAAAAGGCGATTACGGCTGGCAGGAGCGTGACGATGACGATGGCCAGAATAATCAGCGTAAAATGCTGATGAACAAAAGGAATGTTGCCAAAGAAGAATCCCGCCCAGACAGCAATCGTTGCCCAGGAAAAGGTACCCAAGACCGAATATTTCAAGAATTTCAAATAAGAATAATCCGAGGTAGCGGCCACGAACGGCGCCAGCGTTCGAATAATCGGCATGTAACGCGCTAGGATAATCGCGAGTGCACCGTGTTTCTCATAGAATTTTTCGGTATCTTTGACTTGCTGAGGCTTGATAAAACGGCTGCCGATCTTTGTTGCTAGAAAACGCTGGCCGATTGTGTGCCCGATCATGTAATTTAGGGAATCGCCGATCAGCGAAACGGCGAAAAAACCAGCCCATAGGGCCCAAACATTTAAAATGTTGTTACCAGCGGCTGAGAGGGCACCGGCGGCAAATAAGAGTGAATCACCGGGTAAAAAAGGCAGGATGACCGCGCCGGTCTCTATGAGCACGATAAAGAACATCAGCGCATAGCTCCAAATGCCGAAACTGTTGACGATGTTGGCCAAGTGAACATCAATGTGGAGGATAAAATCAATTAAAGATTGCATACCGGTTAAGTATAACAATCGTTTCCACCAGTTTTTTTGAAAACTTACTATAATGTTATGTATGGATTACAAAATTGGTCAAAAAATTCAAGGAACCATTTCCGGTATTCAGGATTATGGCGTGTTTGTCCAATTGGACAGCAAGCACCAGGGACTCGTGCATATTTCCGAATGCAAAAGCGGTCGGATTACCGATTTGAAAGATGATTTTCACGTCGGCCAGCCTGTCGAAGCGATTATTCTCGATATTGATGATTACAGCCATAAAATCAGCCTGAGTTTTCGCCAATTAGCCATTCCAGTTACGCATGCTAATCCGAAACCTGGCGAGAACCGTAATATTTATAAACATTTCTGGACATCGACACGTGTGAAGACCGCTTTTAAGCCGATCGCAGCCACCATTGATGCCAGCAAGAGTGAAGCATTAAGCAGAATTAGGCGGGTTAAGGAATAATTTTGAGAATTTTTCTGGAATAATGTTGACGTTCGTCGAAATATTATGTATTATATTTTAGTCGCGTGCATTACGGCGATGAAATAATTGGACGCTTAGCTCAGCTGGGAGAGCACCTGCCTTACAAGCAGGGGGTCACAGGTTCGATCCCTGTAGCGTCCATTGGGGATGAGAAATCATTTCCCGAAAGTTGATCGCCGACTTAGCTCAGTTGGCAGAGCACCGCTCTTGTAAAGCGGGGGTCGGAGGTTCGAACCCTCTAGTCGGCAGAGGGTTATCCTCAATAATATGCGAACGTAGTTCAGCGGTAGAACATCACCTTGCCATGGTGGGGGTCACGGGTTCGAGTCCCGCCGTTCGCTTTGCCACCTGCCGTGGCAGTTGCCGGCGTGGCGGAATAGGCAGACGCACAGGACTTAAAATCCTGCGGTAGTGATACCGTCCCGGTTCGATCCCGGGCGCCGGCATGTTTGCTTGATAAGCAAACAGTTGATTTACCCACGTGGCAATTCTGTTGGGTAGGTTGGCAGTTTAGAACATGCACCATTAGCGCAATTGGATAGAGCGTCTGACTACGAATCAGGAGGTTGTAGGTTCGACTCCTACATGGTGCATAGGTCAAGAAATTGACCGTCTGAGCACAGGCAAGCGATTGTTTGTGTACTGGGTGGAATTACTCGGGACATAGCTCAGTTTGGTAGAGCACCTGGTTTGGGACCAGGGGGTCGCTGGTTCGAATCCAGTTGTCCCGATTGGGCGCTTGCTCAATCGATCGCGGTGTAGCTCAGCTGGCTAGAGCGTCCGGTTCATACCCGGGAGGTCGAGGG
>NZ_JBDNNF010000007.1:0-89724 GCF_047725585.1 Oenococcus sp.
CCAAATTGGTACGTTCTTAAAAACACTTGATAATCTGATAACTGTGAACCAGCGTCATGCACCCAATTAAGCAAAAACGCATGTTGCCATGCGTTTCTTACATTTTTTACATTAAAGTTGTCAGGTATCTCATGATTTTTTCAGTATCTTGGTTCTCTAATTCCTGAATCACGTGTAAATAAGTTCTTTGAGTCGTATTCATATTCGAATGTCCCAGTCTCCTAGCTACAGAACCAATTGAGACACCAGCATATAGCAGCAATGAAGCGTGAGTGTGTCTAAGACCATGAACGCTGATGGCTGGGATCCCCGCTCGAGAACAATATCGTTCCAAACGATCATTAGCCGTGGCGTTATAAATCTTTTGTCCAGGCAAAACGAAAATCGGCTGATCCTTAGGTTTGTCCTTAATTAACTGAGCAAATTGCATAGCGACCTGCCAATCGACAGGCACCTTTCGAATGGAAGCCCGATTCTTAGTTAAAGCGAAGGTACCTGAACTCGTTTTATAATCCCAAGTCTTGTTAATGGATACAGTTAACCGACTGAGGTCAAAATCGTCTGGCGTAATACCCAGAGCCTCACTAAATCGAAGCCCGGTCTTAGCAATTAAGAGAAAAAAATAATCCCAAGAAATATATTCATCCAGCGTAAACTGAGCCAATAACTTTGTGAGTTGCTGCTGATTCAAAAATTTGGTCTTGTGATGCTGTGTGACAACGCCTTTGACAACAACTTTTCTAGTCGGATCAATTGTCAGTAGTCCCTCTTCTAAGGCATCTAAAATTGACGCCTTTAGTTGGTGATGAAAATCCATTACTGTCTGTTTCTCATGATTTTGGGCATAATCGTTCAGTAGTTCCTGATACGTTTGCCGATTTAAATCGCAAAGCCTGAGATCCGGCTTTAATGTGCGTAAATGCTTCAATGTCTGTCGATATTTGTCATAGGTAATGCGGCGAATGGCTCCTTTTTTATAAAGCAGCATCCACTGCTTGTAATAGACATGAAAAAGAATCTTGCTTCCTTGTGGCATCGTAACCACCTCCAAAATAAAAATAACGGCCCTTTATGAGTCGCTATTTTATTATGCTGGATTAACTTGCTATATCTATCTGTATAATTCTTCCAAGGTTTTACCAGATTTATCGTGCCATTTAGTCCAGCCGTTACAATTGGCCTTATAGATAATATTGCCAGCTCCTGAAGGGGATGAAAATGGATAGTCTACAGTAAAGAGACCATCTTTGATGATGCCATTTTTTATCAATTTGTTTAAAAGTGACAGGTTCGGAAATGTTGCCGAAGGCTCTAAGGGTGATATTTTAGAACCTTTTTGGACAACAAGCCCCTCGTTAGTGTATTTGGCTGTTGCTTCGCCACCACGACCACTAAAATAGACGAGTTCATCGGTTACTGAATCAGACTCAGTTTCTGGAATTGGTGGTTGAATAGGATTAGAAAAAACGGAAAAGCCATAAGAACGTAGGAGCAAATCTATATTAATAAAGAAATCTTGTAAATCAAATTTTCTGGCTTCATTCACAAACGATTGGTGTGGTGTGTTGCCATTATAAATATCCATGGTGCCAGCTTCAACAGCTCGGGTATACATTAAATTCTCCAAATACTTAATGTCGGCTTTAGATAATTGATGAGTCTCGCTGTTAATCACAAAAACAACCGCTATTCCCCACCAGTCCTCCTGCTTGTTATTGTGTTGATTTAATCGTCCACCAACATTTTCAGATTCGCCAATGTATACAGTTCGCCTGACTGCTTCATCATTTCTCAAATCAAATAAGGTGTAAACGCCATTCCATTGCAATTCTTTTCTTTCTTGAATAACCTTCTTCATTAAATTCCTAGGAATATAAAATGCTTGTATTTGCATCGTCGGAATTTCAGAAATTCTAAATCCAGATGCATCTCCATTTGGAAAAAAAGTATTAATAGTAAATGGTTTCACAGCAATTGCTCCTATCTTGACCCACTTTTTAATGTAGCCTATGAAAAATTAACAAAACATTTTTTGAAGATATCCTTGCTTGAGTTTCTTCAAAGCATCCAGTTTACGCTGGTTGACCGAGATAGTTTTCTCTAAAGACTTAAAAAAATTACCGATCTTGGTTTGCTCACGCAACGATGGAGCCAAAATAGTCATATTGAGAAATGTATCAACATGAATACGCTTTGCTTTACGTGACCCATTTGCAATCATCCCTTGATAAAGATAAAAATTTTTTTGTTGGATTTTTTTCAACAAAAAAGTTGGATTTAAATCATGTATGTCAAATGCAGGTGAATCTAGAGTTGATTCATATCCGTCTAGATTTTTAGGTACAATTCCAAAAGCCGCGTGAACAAAATCTAGCTTTCCATACATGAGCTGACCAGCATGACGAATATAGTATTTCGTTGCGATACTACCGTCGTATGTTGTTGATTTTGCTACGACTCCTTTTCCCCATAATTTCACTGTTAATTTCTTAGCTGTTAATCCATTTGTTCCTGCTTCGCGACTCTCAAGCAAAAATTCACCTAACTTACGCTTTTCCCAAGGTGTCGTGAAACCAGCAAACCTGAGTTCCGGAAATTCAGAACCATTTTGTGGAAACATTTTTTGCAAATAGCTCTTTTTAAGTTTTTTCAGTGTATTTAACTTACGCTGGTTCACAGTTATTAGATCATCAAGAGATTTAAAGAAAGAACCGATTTTTGTTTGTTCTTCTGTTTGCGGTATTTTGACTTCTACTGAATTTATTATTTGTTTTGAAAGCGAAGGCACACCAGTTGACTCGTCAAGTTTTTTCCATGGAATGCGCTGAAAAATAGCATATAAAAATCCCAGGCTGCTTGAGCTATTTGGAATGGCATAAAAGAGCGTGTCGACAGTCCAATATGGTGCTCTTAAGATAAAAGGAGAGTCAATCGTGCCTTTTCGACCAATTCCAATTCCATCTTTTTCAGAAAGAGCCTGGTTAACGCTCAACATATATCCTCCAGTCCCATAAACAGGAATCGGACCAATTTTTAAATGCTTATAGTCCCTGCCACCGTTAACACTGAGAATATCAGCCAACTTACGCTTTTCCCAAGTAAGGCGTTTTTTAAAAAATATAAGAATATAGTTATCTTTAAAAAATAACGAACTTTATGGTGAAAATGAATAGAATATAAAGGTTGATTACGAACTAATTACTACTGATTTTTCATTTCGAATGCAATATTGGAAAGATGGTAGACAAAAAAATAGCTCTCTTGTCTTAAACAATCTCTGGTTTTATCATGCAGCAATTTCAGAAAGTGAAATTATCACTATCTATACGACAAAATAATTCCTGGCATCTTTGGCTTCAGATATGTGTCAGATTAATGAGGCAGAATTCCCGCCCTTATTTGTTTGATGATAGGTAGGCCTGGGGACTGTAAGGTAGGTAAAATAGGTGTAGTGCCAGATCGTCATTCAAAATTAAAGGTTATGATAGAGACGCTTGCGTTTGTTTTATTGGTAGCGGGTTTTTCTTTTGCTGTGCTCAGGCCCGTGTATGAACGTTTATCTCAAATAAAATTTAATAGGCATTTAAAAATAAAGTCCGGCCAGGTTTATCATGACCAGGCGTCAACTGGCCTTTGGGCCTTTACTTTAAAAAATGAATCTAAGACCGCCATACTGGTTGGATACCAAAAGAACAGTACAGAAAAGAACACGGCGGTTATTACTTTACCAAGTCGCGTGTCTTATCACGGCGTAACCTACACTGTGACTTCTCTTGGTGATGGCAAAAAATCTGCATTGCCGCGACACAGCGCAACTACGCTTGTTCTTCCTAAGACCTTGAAATCCATTAATGCCTGGGCACTATCAAAAAGCGACTTCTCTAATGTGGTTATTCCTGATCGTGTCGTTTCCATTGGCAACTGGGCTTTTAGTCATGACCAGCAATTAGAATCAATTGTCGTACCGCACTCGGTAAAATATTTGGGGTCAAACGCTTTTGCCTGGGATCCGTCACTTAAAAGTGCCCGGCTAGACGATCTTGCAGTCAAGCTGGGAAATACTTTTATGGGTGATACTTCACTAACAGATGTGGATCTGGGCAACCGGATTATTACGATTGGACAGTTTGTCTTTTACTCTTGTACCGCTCTAAGGCGCGTTTACATTCCTGACTCAGTCACTGTTCTAGATAATTCAGCTTTTGCATATGATCAAAACTTAGCTTGGGTTTCTCTGCCGCGTCAATTATTAGTCAGGCCACAAACATTTTCTAGGAATGTCACGATTGTGAGACGATAAAATAGGTTGTGCGGGTCTTTAAAGGCTGTACAACACTCAGCCAATCTTTTTGATTGCGATGGCAATAGGTCCTGAATCGTTCTGTGCTAAACCGATCATCTTATATCTTTAGTCCTCTTTGGTATAGAGAATAACCATTTGCCGGTCTTTAGCTTTAAGAGCCCACTTCGTATGCAGCACCTCCCTAGTTTGTACGATTGGAACGACATAGGATCGTAGAGTTGTTCTTGGTCATTTTTAGGTGTGTACTTGCGCTTCAGATGTGTGTCAGATCAATGAGGTAGAGTCCGATCTGTGGTCTGTGCCATGCGAAGGCAAAGTTTCGGACGCGCAAGATCAATTAGAAGTGACAAATAATGTTCTATATTACGGTTTGCAAATGAAATTGAGTAAATATTCAAATTTCCTGTCGGAGAATCTCGTTTTTAAACTAAAATTTAAATGAGTAAAAGGATTTAAAGGGGAGATTATGAAGAGCTTGTTTTTGTTGTGCGTAATAATTGCGTCAATTAGTTTGGTCTTATTTGTTGTTTCGGGAATTTTATTAATCTTAAAGAAATTTAGAACGGTTTCAAAAATCGTTCTTTTTCTATCGCCGATTTTACTTATTTTCGCAGTGATTGGCGGATGGGCTTCTAATAATCAATATCAAGCCAATCTGAGGCAAGCGCGAATTGCCCGGGAAAAGCAGGAGCGGAAAGTTGCTATTAAAAAATCAAGTACCTATAAGGCAGATGTGCTGGCAGACGGATATCTTGCTGGTTCGGAAATTGAAAAATCTGGATCTTATATTTATGGTAAGTGGCAAAGCTATTTTAACGATGATAATGCGGACTACAGTTCAGATGGCATCACCAAAGTTGTTAGCGCGGCTGTGAGTGATCAATCTAGTAACTTGTCTAAAGCGCAGGCTAAGATTTCTGCTATAGAAGATGATGTTTCTAAAATTAGGCTGATTTATGACAAATATCCGAATATCACGCGGATTGCAAGTAATTATTCAAGCAGCAAAAAAATGCTGAATTTGTTAAATAAGTTTTACGATAATTGTTCGAACCCTGTTGGCACCTACAATGGTTGGACCGACAAATATAATAGTCTCGATAGTGATTTGGGCAATTTGCTAAAAAGCGATTACTGATTTTTTAGACTTGAATACTCGGATGCTTCTTTGACACCACGTGCCACAACATTTAGGCTTATGCTGTTTGTATAACTTGGCCGCATCCACACCGCCGACTAAATAAAGAAAGCTGGGCATGCCTATCAAATTCAAGAAGCTAAGAATTCTTATTGCTGGTGTTTTACTGATTTTTTTGGGGTGGACGATTATCCACTTTTTCATTCTGACATGGCCGTCGACTACTGCCAGCTGGCCGAGTACTGAAAAATTAGCTGGTTACAAGCCGCCTTCAGCAAGGGTTAAAGCGTTTGCGAGGGCTTACCCGGCCGATTATTGGGACAAGGATACGCACACACGATATGTCTTTGATGAGTCGCAATACATATCTGGGTTTTTTGTCGACGATATTAACTTCATTAATCACTACTATATGGCTCGCGACCAGCATCGCCCGGGTATTTTTGTGGTGGTTGTGCCGACAACTCATGGCGCGAATATTGCTCAACAAGCCGAGCAGGCCTTTAAAAAACACAAGCTTGATAAACGGCCTCACGATACGGCTTTACTGATTTACGTGGCAATCAAAGACCGCAAAGTATCGGTGGTGACGGGCAGTGGTTTACGCAGCAAGATAGGGAATAATGGAATTTCTTGGATTGTGAACGATCAGGATAAACTCATGATGCAAAAACAATCCTATGGTGAGGGTATTGATAAGATAGTACGCCGTGCTGCGGGCCTGATTAATCTTTATATGGATCCGAGCGTCAAAGCCAAAACGAAAGCCAGTCAGCATGCCTATGCCCAGACTTATTTGCAGAAATTCAACCAATTTGCGCTCATTTTTTTGGCTGTTGGAGTGGTTCTGGTTATTGCGTTATTCGTCTTCTTGTTACCGAGAGCGCGCCGAAATAAGCAGATGCGTCTGGCACTTGTTTCCCTGCAGCCTGTCATTCAGCCCACTCTAGGGGAGATGACACCTGAGCTGAAAGATAATTTAGTCCTGCTCACTCAGGCTCTGCAGACTGTCGATGCCGATTTATCGACACGCCTTAAAATCGCAGTGAACATGCTGCGTTATGGGCATCCTGATTCCTTAGGGCTGACACAGGTTTTCGAGGATTTTTCTCGCGCGGTTAAGCTCTATACGGGTTATGGCGGTAGCAAAAACTATCAGGGTTCCGAGATGACTTGGGCGAATCTGGCTTTGCCAACTTTTGATCCTGTGGCCTTTGCTGCGGATTTGGCAGCGTTGGATGTATTGAAAAAATCGGATAGCCAGCAGTAATTTTTATCGAGCTTTCAGCCACCAATGCAGGAACTGCGAGATGGCAATGATGACAACTACGCCGATCAGGCCGGCCCAAAAGGATTTGGCTCCGAAGAAGAGCCACAGAGAAATTGCGATTAATTCAGCTGCAAAAATCAGATATTTGGTCATGTTTTCGCTCCTTGCTTCCTTAATTATTCCTTATTTTGGCTAAGGTTGACAACTTATTACTGAATACTCCTATAATGATCTCAATCAAATCTGAAAGGAGTTTTTATGTGCACATCAATTACGTATCAGACAGAGGACAATGTCCGCATGCTGGCTCGGACGATGGATTTTTCATTTCAGCTGGGTGCCAAACCCATCTACATCCCGCGCAATTACCATTTTGCAACGTTGGCAGGACAGTCGGGATTCACAAGCCGTCTCGCTTTTTTGGGTGCTGGTGCCAATGTCGGCGGCTATATTTTCGCCGACGGTCTCAATGAAGCAGGCTTTTTGATGGCGGCTTTATATTTTTCGGAAAACGCCCAATATGCCGATCAGCCAGATCCTGACAAGGCCAATCTTGAATCAGCTGATTTGGTGGCTTGGGGTCTCGGCCAGGCGTCTTCTGTGGCAGACTTTATCGATCGTTTTCAAAAAGTCGTGATCGTCAATCAGGAAAATCGTTTCTTGAAAATTGTCGTCCCGCTGCATTGGGTGCTGGCTGATAAATCCGGCGTCTCAAAAGTTCTGGAAATCACAGCGACTGGTGTGCATTATTACGATAATCAGGTCGGTGTCATGACCAATTCGCCGGCTTACGGTTGGCATATGGAAAACCTGCGCCGCTATAATCATTTGCAGCCGCAGGATCATGTTGACAGACAGTATGGCAGCTTTAAAGCGATTGCCGATGGCCCGGGATACGGTGCGATGGGCTTGCCTGGCGATTATAGTTCTGTTTCTCGTTTTATCAGAGCCGTCTTTTTGAGAAATTATATAGGAAAGACAACTGGCTGCGAAGCTGGCGCGAAGGCCGTTTTCCATCTTTTGAATGCTTTTGATATTCCCAAGGGCGTCAAAATTCAGGCTAATGGCGAGTCGGATTACACGCAGTACAAGACTGTCATGGATTTGACGGATTCAGCCTACTATTTCCAGCTTTATGATCAGTTCGGGCCGGCAAAATATGTCTTGGATGCCCATCTTTTGGCGAGCGATCAAGTCGTAGAATTGGATAAAGCGACTGCATGATAATCATTTGCGAGACCGAGAAACCGGTCTTTTTTTGTCTCATGTATAATAAAAATAGATTATGTAAACGCGCTATACAACAGTCAGGAGAAGATTATGCAAGCATTTTCGTCACACCGAAAAGAATTACTTAACGACCTTAAGACGTCGCGTTACGAGGGGCTGAGCAGTCAAGAAGCTGAGAATCGCCTCTTGGCGAACGGTTTTAATAGTATCGAAAGCGACGCGCCGGATCCAATTTGGAAAATTTTTTTACATGCTTTAAGCGAACCAATCATGATTATTTTGTGGTTTGCGATCGCGCTAACCATTTCCAATTCTCTTTTTGAATTTTTTGTCGCTGAAAATGCCAAACACGGCCTTGAGGCTATTTATGAAGCACTAGTTATTTTGATCGTCATTTTTATTAATGCTGGCCTCACTTCTTGGCAAAGCTATATGGCGCAAAAATCCTTAAATGCGCTTCAAAAAATGTCTCATCGGCAGATAAAAGTGCTTCGTGATGGCGATTGGCAGAAAATTGATGCAAAACAGCTGGTAACCGGCGATATTGTCGAAGTCCGGATGGGTGATTTTGTTGAGGCAGATCTGCGATGGTTGTCGACTAGCGAATTACAGGTTGATGAGTCCCATCTGACCGGCGAATCGCAGGCAGTTTTAAAAGATAATAAACTTTTACCGGCCAATACTGAATTAGGCGATCGCAGCAACATGGGCTATTCGGCTTCAGTGGTCGTTAACGGCAGTGGTATCGGCGTAGTCACAGCTACGGGTATGGAGACTGAATTGGGGAAAATTGCCGGCCTGATCCAAAATACGGCCGTCAAACAGACACCGATAGAAATCACAATTAATCAGCTGACCAGGCGTCTGATGATCTTGGCAGCAGCTGTGGTTATTCTAGCTTTGGCCTATAACCTTATCAAAGAATTTGTCTCCACAGGGCAATTAACAATTGCAGATCTGTTTGAAAATGTCTCCGGTGCAATCGCTTTGGCCGTCGGCGCGATTCCTGATGCGCTGCCGGTTGTCTTATCGATTGTACTGACCGTTGGCGCTCGGCAGCTCGCTGCCAATAACGGTTTGATCAAATCTTTAAACAGTGTCGAGACACTTGGCGCAACGACTTTTATTGCTTCAGACAAGACCGGCACTTTGACTAAGAACGAGATGACTGTCACACGTTTTTA
This sequence comes from Oenococcus sp., assembly GCF_047725585.1. Classification (NCBI taxonomy): domain Bacteria; kingdom Bacillati; phylum Bacillota; class Bacilli; order Lactobacillales; family Lactobacillaceae; genus Oenococcus; species Oenococcus sp. The sequence goes on from NZ_JBDNNF010000007.1 coordinate 9,126, forward strand.
TGCGAATGGCGTCAATTATGAAGTTGACGGCAATGGCTATGAACCAGTCGGCGAAATCTTGCCATCGTCAGAGATGGGGGAAAATTATGATTATCAGAAGTTCTTGTTAAGTGCTGTTTTGAATAACGAGGCTGCCATTCAAAAAAATTCAGTCGGCAATTATGTGCCCTTAGGCAATCCGACGGATGTTTCTCTAGTGGTATTAGCAAGAAAAGCCGGCTTGATTCGGGAAACTTTATTGAACCAGACCGATGGGATCGACTACGATATTTTACGGATTCTCCCTTTTGAAAGCCAGCGAAAGATGATGAGTACCGTATTGAAGTGCGGGCCATCTTCATATAAGCTGTTGACCAAAGGTGCCCCGGATGTGATTTTAAACAAGGCTGCAAGTATTCAGATCCATGGTCAATTTCAGTCGGTTGATTCTGCCCGGCCAATGTTTGACCAGCAGATTTTAGATTTCGCCCATGATGCTTTAAGAACAATTGCGGTCGCTGAACGTGATCTGACCGAAGAAGAGGCGCTGCACGCCAGTCAAGAAGAACTGGAAAACGACTTTAAGGTACTTGGCCTGGCGGGCATTATTGATCCGCCGCGTCCCGAGGTTCGGCAATCCATTAAAACACTGCACGAAGCATCAATTCAAGTGATCATGATCACAGGGGATCATGCAGCGACGGCAAGGGAAATTGCCTACCGCTTGGGAATCGTTTCTGATCGAGATGTTCGCGTTGTGACCGGGAGCGAGATTGAAGGAATGTCTGACAAACAGCTTTTTGATCTTGTTAAACCGATACGTGTCTATGCCAGGGTCGCGCCGGCCCATAAGCAGCGAATCGTTAAAGCCCTGCAGCAGCACCACGAAATTATTGCCATGACTGGAGATGGCGTCAACGATGCGGCTGCTTTGCGAGCTGCCAATATCGGTATTGCAATGGGCATTAACGGGACCGAAGTGACAAAAGATTCGGCTGATTTAATTCTGCTGGACGATAAATTTACGACGATCCAAAAATCAGTCGCCGCTGGTCGAACTATCTTTGCTAACATTCAAAATTTTATCCGGCAAGAATTAACAACCAATGTGGCTGAAGTGCTTTCACTGCTTTTCACAACTTTTCTGATAACAGCGCCGATTGGGCATATTTCAGAAGTAACGCCAACCCTGACTACTCTGATGGTGCTCTGGGTCAATATGATCAGCGATTCGCTGCCGTCATTTTCGTTGGGATACGATGAACCGGAACATGAGATTATGGCAGAAAAACCGCGTGACACAGCCAAATCGATTTTGTCGGATCATATGTGGACGAGGGTTTTGATTCGCGGGTTCTTCATGGGTTTGCAAGTGTTTTTAGCCTTTCTTTGGGCCGCCTCAGCCGGTTATCAAATCGCAGAGGCGCAAACAATTGCTTTTCTGACTCTGGTCTTCGGTCAGTTATGGCATGTGTTTGACGCGCGCAGCTCGCGTAGTTTGTTTCATCGAAATCCCTTCAGCAATCCTTATTTGTTAGCGGCAGTTCTCTTTGCAGCGATTGCCTCATTGACCGTGACGATGCTGCCTTTCTTCAATACGTTAATGGGAACACGCCCTTTGACTTGGCCGATTTACTTGGCAGTTATTTTCTTACCAGCTATTCCGACACTGGTACTTTCCGGTATGAAGGAATTTTGGGAAATTAAAATCTGGTGACTTGACGCGTTCTTCATTGCTATCCCGAATAACGTTATGATAAAAGTAAATGAAATGGAGATGGGAAGATGAAAGCAGGAATTTTTGTTGAAGCAGGCAAGATTGAAACGCAGGATCTGCCTAAACCTGAAATCAAGGCGCCGACTGATGCCATTTTGAAAATCGTTCGCACCTGTGTCTGTGGCTCGGATTTGTGGTGGTACCGCGGTATTTCCAAACGCCAGCTGAATTCGCAGGTTGGCCATGAGGCAATTGGGATCGTTGAATCTGTTGGTTCGCAAGTCACAAATGTGAAGCCTGGCGACTTTGTCATTGCGCCATTCACGCATGGCTGTGGTCATTGTGCCGCATGTTTGGCTGGATTTGATGGTGATTGCATGACGAAGACAGATTCTGAAATTGTTGGTTACCAAGCTGAATATCTGCGTTTTAAAAATGCTAATTGGGCGCTGGTGAAGATTCCGGGACAGCCTGAAGATTACAGTGACGACCAGTTGAATGATTTGCTGACGCTGGCCGATGTGATGGCGACTGGTTATCATGCAGCCAAGAGTGCTGAAGTGAAAGCTGGCGATACAGTTGTTGTCATGGGTGATGGTGCTGTTGGCCTTTGTGGGGTTATTGGCGCTAAATTGCTGGGTGCCAAACGGATTATTGCCATGAGCCGTCATGAAGACCGTCAGAAACTCGCAACTGCCTTTGGCGCTACTGATATCGTGCCGGAACGTGGCGATGCCGCTGTTAAGCACGTTTTGGAAATGACTGATGGCGCTGGTGCAGATGCTGTCCTTGAATGTGTTGGTACTGAGCAGTCTGTCGATACAGCCGTCAAAGTCGGTCGTCCGGGTTCGATTGTTGGTCGTGTCGGTGTGCCGCAAAAAGCCGAAATGAATACAAATGATTTATTCTGGCGCAACATCGGCCTGCGCGGAGGCATTGCCTCTGTGACGACTGACGACCGTCAAGTATTGTTGGATGCTGTCTTAAAAGGTGAGATTCATCCAGGCAAAGTCTTTACAAAACACTTTGACTTGGATCATATCGAAGATGCCTATGCAGCCATGGACAAGCGTGAGGCGATCAAGTCGCTGTTGGTTGTGAGCGCTTGATTAGATTCATAATTCGGAAATTTGGATAAATTAAAACCCAAGCTTAATTGCTTGGGTTTTCTTTTTATTACACGATATGCGGTTGGCCAGTTGAAGCACTTGTGCCGCCATCGACAGTCAAGATTGTGCCTGTAATGTAGGCAGCGTCTGCCGAGGCCAGGAAGAGGACAGCCGGAGCCACGTCAGTGGGTTTTTCCGGACGGCCTAAGGCAATTCGGTTGTTGAAAGGTGCTAATTGTGCTGGATTTTGGACAGCGTTTTTTGTCATATCGGTCAGCGTGAAAGCTGGTGCGACGGCATTAATCCGGACACCGAAGGCACCCCAATCCAGGGCTAGCGAGCGGACGAAACCGTTAATCGCATGTTTGCTGGCATTATAAATAGCTTGTTTCCAATCTCCGAAACTGCCGGAGACAGAGGAGATCGCTACGAAATTACCCTTGCTGGTTTTTAAAGCAGGGAGGGCAGCTTGAGCTAAGTAGAAAAAGGCATCGATATTAATTGAACGCAGTGTTTCCCAATCAGATAAGCTGACTTTATCGAAATCGCCGCCTTGAAAGACAGCGGCATCGCTGACGACGACATCCAATTGGTGGAAACGTGCCAGAATCTGCTCAACAATTTCTCCAGCAGATTCAGGTTTTGAAATGTCTTTGGCGATAGCTAGTGTTTTTTCTGCTGGATAGCCGGCGAGTGTCTCCTGTAAAGCTGAAAGCCGACGGCCAACAATTGCAACGCTGGCACCGTTTTCCAAAAAGGCTTGCGTAATCGCTCGGCCTATTCCACTGCCGCCGCCAGTGATTAGGATAACTTTATTTTGGAATTGATAATGATTTTCTGTCATTGATTTTCCTTTCGATTGTGCCAAAAAGGACGCAAGTTAATTATAGGCAACTTCATCGGTAGCGACAATTTTGAAATTACCTATATAAACCGCGGACTTTATTTATCAACTAAGGCGCAGTTTTTTAATCGTCATCTTATTTTTAGCACTAGAGGTTGGAGCTGGCTTTATGCTACTATTCTTTAAAAGTAGCGTTTTATCTCAATAATTGCGTCTACTGTCATTTTTGCTGCTTTAGCTAATCCGTTATTTGCAGTTAATCCAATTACTAGAAAAGAGGCCAAATGAAAAAAATAATTTTAGCAGTTATCGCTGCCGCTATTGTCATCATCGGAGGGGTTGTTTGGGCGATGAATGGCTTGAGGACTGCACCTCAGACATCTTCAAGCAGCTCGCAAATGTCCAAAAGCAGTACCTCCGGATCAGGATCGGGGACAGGGTCTAGTCAGAAGACATTGATCGTTTACTATTCTCGGACAGGCAATACAAAGGCAGTGGCTCAATTAATTCAAAATCAAGTCGGCGGCGATCTTTTTCAAATCGAGACGAAAGTTCCGCGGCCAAAAAATTATCGTGCCGAGGTTAATCAAAATGAGCAGGAGCAAAATGATAATACTTTGCCGGCCCTGAAAAGCAAAGTCCCGAATTTTGCATCCTATGATCGTGTCTTTATTGGGTCGCCGACTTGGAATATGGCTCTGCCGCAAGCTGTTGTCACTTTTTTGGATAGCTATAATTTTTCCAACAAGACAGTGATTCCTTTTAATACCAATGGCGGCTATGGTGTGGGTTCTGTCTTCACACAGATTAGGTCAGGTGCAAAAAATGCAGATCGTGTGCTTCAAGGCTTTTCTGTCGAAGGCGGCCAGGAGACGAATGGCATTTTGCTAGCTATTAAGGGCAATCGACGCGTTCAAGTCAACAAAGAAGTCAATAGTTGGCTTTCGAAAATCGGACAGAATCGGAAGTAACCTCTTTGAAGTAATCAGGTTCATGAAAAGATGCAGCATAAACGGATAATCAGCATCACCATTTTAATCATTGCGGCCATTGCTGCCGTTTCTGTCTTAGTTTGTCTATTTTTTGTAAACCAATCACATGTTAGTCAGGCTCGCAATCGATTAGTTCGCTATCGGACCGTTTACAAAGGTAGGCCCTATGACAAGACGGCTCTGGTTTATCTGCCGCGTGGCTATCAGGATTCATCAAAAAAGTATAATGTGCTGTTTTTGATGCATGGATGGGGGATGTCCGAGAATGATTTTATCAAAGGCGATCCCAATGACAAAGCACCTGTGATTGATGATTTAATGAAGGACGAGAAAAATCCTTTTATCGTTGTCTCTCCGACCTATTATCCCAATCGGTCCTTTACAAATGATGACGAAGCTAGCGAGGACAAGCTGACAAAGCGTTTTGCTAAAACTGAAATCAATCAGGTTTTAAAAGTTGTTCAAGCCCAGTATCATGTTTATAAAAGCCGTAACCACTATGCTTTTGCCGGATTTTCTTTTGGTGCCATTACAGGCTGGGCCGTCATGCAGGATCAATTAAGCCATTTTAGATATTTTCAAATGATCGCAGGTGGGGATAACCGGGCTGCTCAATTACGCAGCAAGCTTTTGAAAAGTAAGCTGGCTTATGACGTCACAGTTAGTGTCGGTAGTGATGATTATGTGAATAATGGGACGCCCTATGATATCGACCGAACCATGAATACGCTGAAAAACGTGCCGCACATCCGTTTCCACATCGATGAAAACGGCAGTCATGATTTACCAAGTGCCATGCGGCAGCTGAAATTTGGCATGCGTTTTTTCTTTAAATAAGCTAATAAAAAGCCGGCCTTGATTGGTCGGTTTTATTTTATTTGCCAAGCTTATTCAGTGCTTTGAAATCGGCATCATCCAGCTCAATCTTTTGAGCGGCGATATTGTCGATCGCGTGGCCTGCATTACTGGTTCCCGGAATCGGCAGGATCACATCGGACCTTTTTAGCAGCCAAGCCAATGCAAGCTGGGCAGGGCTGGCAACGTATTTTTCTGTCAGCGCAGCCAATTCAGGATTTTCCAGCAGTTTGCCGGTCGCTAAGGGGAACCAAGGAATGAAAGCGATATGGTGTTTTTCGGCGTACTTTAAGACATCCTCATCGCGGCGGTCGATCAGATTGTAGCGATTTTGGACGGAAACAATCGGCACGATCTTCCGGACGGCTTTAATCTGCTTGACTGATACCTGACTGAGGCCGATATGCTTGATTTTACCTTCGTCCTGCATATCTTTAAGCACGCCGATTTGATCTGCCAAGTCGACTTTATGGTCAATCCGATGGAGCTGGAGCAGGTCAATGTGATCCAACCCTAAAGTATAGAGATTTTCTTCGACTTGCTGACGGAGATATTCAGGGCGGCCGAGTGCTGTCCATTCATCAGGTCCTTGGCGTGTGAAGCCGACTTTTGTGGCCACCATGACCTTGGCATCCGGCCTATTTTTCAAGGCCTCTTTCAAATAAAGATTGGCAAACAGCGGGCCGTAGGCATCGGCTGTGTCAATAAAATTCACGCCATGGTCAATCACGGTCTCGATCACGCGAACGGCGTTTTGCGGGTCGGCAGAAGGCCCCCAGACGCCTGGTCCTGGCAGCTGCATTGTGCCATATCCCAAGCGATTAACGGTCAAATCATCATCAAACTGAAATTTCTGTTCCAGCATTATTCACCTCTTGCATATAGCATAGGCGCGTGTCAAATGATAGTCAAAGCATTTCAAGTTATTTTTTTCATTTGCTACTAACATATTGTAAGGCTAAAAAAACTAGTGTAGCCTTGATAGTATAAGAAGAAATTGGAGGAACGACAATGCCTGAAAAGCAGTTTGATTATGATGTTTTGTACATTGGAAGCGGACATGGTACTTTTGACGGTGCGATTCCACTTGCAGCCAAGGGTTATAAAGTAGCAGTTGTAGAGGCCGATCTAATTGGTGGCACCTGTCCCAACCGCGGCTGCAACGCGAAAATTATTTTGGATATGCCTGTTGCACTTCGTCGCCAATTCGAGGATTTAAATGGTGTCGTGACTGGCGGTGTTGCCATTGATTGGTCTCAGAATGTTGCTCATAAAGATGAAGTTATTGGGGTACTTCCCGGCTTTATCGGCGGCCTGTTGGATTCAGTCCATATCGATGTGATTCACGGCAAAGGTGTTTTGGAGGATCCTCATACAGTCTCGATTGATGGCACTTTGAAAACAGCTGGCAAAATCGTGATCGCGACTGGTCTGCGTCCAAATCGTCTGGATATTCCCGGTATTGATTTGGCTCATGACAGCAGCGATTTCATGAATCTGACGAAGATGCCAAAAAAGATCACGATTATCGGCGGTGGTTATATCGCGATGGAGTTTGCGACGATTGCTAATGCTACTGGGGCTGATGTGACTGTTTTGCTTCGTGGCGATAAGGCTTTGCGTGCCTTTCATCAGGAATTTGTCGAAACAATTATCAGCGATTTGGAAAAACATGGTGTTACATTCAAACGCGAGATCTCAGTAACAGAACTGAAAGCCGCTGGCGACCAGATTCAAGTGCTGACAGCAGATGGCCAATCAAGCACCACAGATTGGGTATTGGATGCCACTGGCAGAATCCCGAATGTTGAAAATATCGGCCTTGAGAAGGTAGGTGTGCATTATACGGCTAAGGGCGTCACGGTTAACGACCACTTGCAGACCTCTGTCCCAAGTATTTATGCTTCTGGCGATGTCATTGATAAGGCACAGCCAAAGCTCACACCGACGGCGATCTTTGAGTCCAAGTATCTGTCCGCACAGTTTGCCGGCGAATCAAGCGACCCGATCAAGTATCCGGTCATTCCGTCGGTTGTCTTTACGACGCCGCGTCTGGCCAAAGCAGGAGTTTCACCGGAAACAGCCGCTGCAGCACCATCTGATTACACTGTTTCTGCCAATCACACTCCTAATGATTGGTATCGCCAGGCAAGCAAGGAAACGCTTGGCGATAACTTGCTAGTCTTTGATAAGGCACATCATTTGGTAGGCGCGACTGAGGTCAGCAATCAGGCGGAAAATGTGATCAACAGTCTGCTGCCTGCTATTGAGTTCAAATTTGGGCCGGCTGAGTTGAATCGCCTGGTTTACCTTTTCCCATCGATTACCTCTGCGGCTTATGGTCAATTATAAAATTAATCATTAAAAAACGCCGGCCATTTGGCCAGCGTTTTTTGTTGTCCGGAGAGATTACATCACTATTTCTGAAAGCGAAGACTGTGACATATTTTCGGCAACTTGTGCCCAATTGACAACATGCCAGAAAGCCTTGATATATTCAGGCCGGCGATTTTCGTATTTCAAATAATAAGCATGCTCCCAAAGATCAATTCCCAAAAGTGGTGTCAGCCCCATTGAGATTGGCGAATCCTGGTTCACCGTCGAGACAATCTGCAGCTTTCCATCCGGCTTCATCACAAGCCATGTCCAGCCTGATCCAAAGACGGCAACGGCGCTGCTGGAAAAGGCGTTTTTAAATTCTTGCAGGTTTCCCCATTCCATGTTAATCCTGTCCAATAGTCCGGCATCGATTTTCTGATCAAAATCTGGAGAAAGCATCTTCCAAAAAAGACTGTGATTATAGTGGCCGCCAGCTTGATTTCGTACCGGTGTCCGTAATTTTTCCGGCAGTTTGTTCAGATTTGTCAATATTTTTTCAATCGGCCAATTTGCAAATTCGGGATAGTCTACGAGCAGCGCATTCAATTTGTCGATATAGGTCTGATGGTGCATGTCGTGATGCAGATGCATGGTTCTCTCGTCAATATAAGGTGTTAACGCATCATAATTGTAGGGTAATTCGGGTAAAACAAAAACCATCGGATAACCTCCTTGTTTTGGGATTAAGCGCTTACATCCACCTCAATTTTATCAAATTTCGGCATTTGTTTCTGAAGCGGATTATCTTGGAAAATCGTTTGACAATCCAATAAATTCATGTATCATTGAAGACAATATATTGGCAGAGAGAAGATAAGTAATTAGCGAAATTTTAAGAGAGTCGGAGGTCGCTGGGATCCGATAATGACAGCTAATGAACCATGGTCTTTGAGCTTTGTTTCTACGAGTGGTTTACCGCAAGTAGGGATCGGTTGCGTCCGTTATCACGTCAGACTATTATCACAGGTTCATCTACCTTGTGACGTAGCCACAGAGGGTATGCAGGTGACTGTATGCTGAACACGAGTGGTAAAGCGCTTATTCGCCCCGTAAACAGGTCTTTCTGTTTGCGGGTTTTTTGTGCAGATGGCAGACAAATTAAGAATAGGGGAAAAATTATGACATTAGTAGCAAGTAAAATCGGTTTTCAGCACGTTGGCTCGTTTTTAAGGCCGCAGGTAATCAAGGAGGCGCGGGCAAAGTTTGCTAAAAAGGAAATTACTTTCGACCAGCTGCACGAGATTGAAAATCAGGAAATTGAAAAATTAATCAAAAAAGAAGCTGAAGCTGGACTTGATTATGTCACGGATGGCGAATTCCGCCGCAGTTACTGGCATCTTGATTTCTTCTGGGGATTTGGTGGCGTAAAACATATTCACTACGGTGAAGGCTATCGTTTTGCCCATGAAGAGACACGTGATGACTCGGCCGTGTTGGATGGCAAGCTGTCTTTTGATGCTGAGAAACATCCATTTATCAATGACTTTAAAATCACAAAAGCCTTTGCTGATGAAAATAATGTTAAAGCTAAAATCACGATACCTGCACCCGCACAATTTTATGCTGAATTAGTCCGCGGCGATAACGCAAAAACAGTCCGCAATTTTTATGCCACAGATGATGCCTTGTTTGCCGATATTATCAAAGTTTATCACGAAGCTATTTTGGCCTTTTATGATGCCGGCGCTCGTGTTGTACAAATTGACGACTGCACTTGGGGGATGCTGGTAGATAAGAATTTTTGGCAGACAATGGTTGGTGCCGGTTTCGATCCCGAAAAGCTGAAGGATACCTATTTGAAGCTAAATAATGGTGCGATCGCTGACCTGCCTTCAGATTTAACAGTCAATACACACGTCTGCAGAGGTAATTATCACTCTGATTGGGCAGCACAAGGCGGTTACGATTCAGTCGCCGACAAGCTTTTCGGCCAGGAAAATGTTTCAACCTACTTCTTGGAATATGATTCTGATCGTGCCGGTGGTTTTGAACCCCTAGCTAAAGTTAGTGGTGACAAAAGAGTCGTCTTAGGCCTTGTGACCTCTAAAAGTCCAGTGTTGGAAGACCGTCAAGTGATTATCGACCGCATTCATCAGGCGGAAAAATTCCTACCTCTGGATCGTTTGTGGTTGTCGACCCAGTGCGGTTTTGCGTCGACCGAAGAAGGGAATGAATTAACCGAAGCCGACGAATGGAAGAAATTAGCTCTGGTGAAGTCAATCATCGAAGAGGTATGGGGTTAAACATTGGCACATATCGACACAATCTTGGTCCAGGCCAGCAATGGGTCTGATGATGCAAAGACCGGCGCTGTCAGTACGCCCCTGTATTTTTCGACGGCTTTCCGTCATCCGGGATTAGGCGAGTCGACCGGGTTTGATTACGCCCGTTTGCAGACGCCGACGCGGGCGATTTTGGAAAAACAGTTAGCCGTTTTGGAACACGGTTCCGATGGTTTTGCTGTTTCTTCGGGTATGGCGGCGATTGATTTGCTGTTTTCCAGTGTCATGCACAGTGGTGAGAATTTTGTCAGTTCCGATGATTTATATGGTGGCTCTTTTCGCTATTTTGATGATATTGCCAAAAAGGATAACGTCAGCTACACACTTTGGGATGGCCAGGATGAGCAGGCGTTAGCAGACAAAATCAACGACAAGACGCGCCTTTTGTGGCTGGAAACACCTAGCAACCCGACCATGAAAATCATTGACATCAAAAAATGTGCGCAAGCTGCCCACAAGAAGAATCCCAATATTATCGTGGCCGTTGACAACACTTTTTTGTCGCCGATTTTTCAAAATCCGATCGACGATGGTGCTGATGTTGTCGTTCACTCAGCGACAAAGTATCTGGGTGGACATAACGACATTCTGGCTGGTGCTGTGATCACAAAATCGCATGATTTAGGCGAAACTATTGACTATAATCTGGTTACGCGCGGACAGGTACTGGATCCATTTTCCTGCTGGCTGTTGCTGCGCAGTTTGAAGACATTGCATCTCAGGATGGCCCGGCACGATAGCAATGGCCGTTTTCTAGCTAAACACCTGCCAAAATTTGCCGGTGTTGAAAAAGTCCTGTATCCAGGTCTGGGCGGCATGCTGAGCTTTTACTTGGCTGACGGTTATGACACCGATAAATTCCTGAAGGGATTAAAAGTGTTTTCCTTTGCTGAAAGCCTTGGTGGCGCTGAAAGCCTGATTACGATTCCTAGTATCCAGACGCATCATGACATGAGTCAAGAAAGGCGCGATCAGCTGGGCATTACGGATAATCTTGTGCGTGTGAGTGCTGGATTGGAAGATCAGGACGATTTGTTGGCCGATCTCAAGCAGGCGATTAAGGGGGCAAAAGTATGACGCTTTATGTCGCAAATGGTTTGGCCAGAGCCAGGCAGACTGAAAACAACTTTCGCCAGTTGGCCGACAAGGACAGCGATTATTCGGACAAAGCGAGTAATGTTTTAATTGTTTGTCTGATGTCGACTCGGGAGCAAAGCGAATTGCAGTATTTGGCTTTGCTGAAACTGATTTCTGATCAGACCGGGCAGGATTTCAATGTCTGTTTTGCTATGCCGGCGACACATCATCTAAAAAAAGAGTCGGAAACGATTCGCGGCTGCTATGAGCCCCTGCCAAAAGCCGAAAAAAACCACTACGACTGGACGATTGTCACTGGTTCACCAGTGGATCGAATAGCTTTTGAAGAGGTCGATTACTGGTCGGAATTTGCTGACTTTGTCGACTGGCAGAACAAGAATTCCAAGCGGACTTTCTTTGCCTGCTGGTCGGCTGCGGCTTACGCACACGTCAAACGAGTTCATGTGACACAATTAAAACGCAAGCGTTTTGGTATCTATCGTTTTGACCTGGGTGAGGCACTTGTTGACCGTGCACCGCATTCCCGCTGGTTTTCGATTGATTTTCAGGCGGCGCAAAAAGCCGGTTGGCGGATTCTGTCAGGTGACCAGCGCTTTGGTGTTTCCTTAGCCGAACTAGAACAAGGCCGCGTGCTGCTATCTTCCGGGCATTTTGAATATGATCAAGATACGCTGCAAAAAGAGTATTTGCGTGATATCGGCAAGGGAATGAAACAGGCCAAACCCGAAAATTACTTGCTTGATAATCAGCAGGTGAACGATTGGCGTCAGCCGGCATCCGAGCTGCTTTCAGACTGGCTTGGTTTAGCTGGAAATTCTGCTGCAAAAGGTAAGAAAAATTTATTTAAAGAGGTGGCATGAGTGATTTTAGTGATCCGACAAAAATAATTAAATTAACAACACCGCATGATCCAGAGAATGGTGCGCTGAATACGCCGATTTATATGACATCGACTTTCAGCCAGCCGGATTTGGATCATTTTCATGAGTTTGATTACGCACGATCTGGGAATCCGACGCGCCAAGCTGGTGAAAAAGCACTGGCTCAGTTGGAAGGGGCCGAATATGGTTACCTGTTTTCGACTGGTATGGCAGCTATTTCCAGTGTGCTGCTGACTTTTAGTGCCGGCGATCATCTCGTGATTTCTGGACACGTCTACGGCGGGACCTATCGTGTTTTAAATGAAATTCTGACCCGTTTTAACATCAGTCACAGCTACGCAGATTTTTGTGACCCAGGTGCAGTTGAAGCAGCAATCAAGCCCAATACGAAAGCACTTTATATTGAGACGCCTTCGAATCCGACTTTGGATGTGACGGATATTGCTGCCATCTCTCAAATCGCCAAAGCGCATCACCTGATCACGATCGCCGACAATACTTTTATGTCGCCCTATTTGCAAAAGCCGCTGTCTTTGGGTGCTGATATTGTCGTTCACTCGGCGACTAAATTTCTTTCCGGCCACTCCGATCTTTTAGCCGGTGCGGTTATGACTAACAAGCCAGAATTAGCCAAACAGATTTATTTCATCCAAAACGCTGTCGGTGCTACACTGAGTTCCTTTGATACCTGGTTGTTATTGCGCGGCTTAAAGACACTAGCTGTACGTCTGGACCGTTCATCGTCTTCGGCTTTAAAACTAGCTTCTTGGCTGGAAAATCAGCCCCAAGTGGTGCGCGTCCTTTATCCTGGACTGCCCAGCCATCCGGGCTATGAGATTCAACAAAAGCAGGCAAAAAACGGTGGTGCTGTCTTTTCTTTTGATATTGGCAGTGAGGCTGCAGTGAGAACCTTTGTCGCGGCTTTGAAAATTCCGATATTTTCTGTTTCTTTGGGTGCGACAGAGACAATTGTGTCCTATCCACCGAAGATGAGCCATGCCGAATTAAGTGCGGCAGACTTAAAAAAAGAGGGCATTACGCCCGGTTTACTGCGTGTTTCTGTTGGTTTGGAAGATGTCGATGATTTGATCGCCGATTTCAAACAAGCCCTTGGTCAGATCAAATAGCCGACAAAAAAGCCATCTTGTAATTTGCAAGATGGCTTTTAATTTGCTTATTTAACGACTAGAACATCGCAGCTGGCGTTGCGGATCACGTAACTTGTGTGTGAACCAACGACCAGTCTTTCAATTGAATTGAGGCCTGTATCGCCCACAACAATCAGATCGATACCATGCGCTTCGGGATATTCTTTAGCCAGCAGCATTTTCACGTTGCCCAACAGCGTCTCAGCCGTGATAGCGATATGCTGTTTTTTAGCTTTCTCGACATATGGGGTCAGTTTCTGTTTCACTTGGCCAATACGGTCTTGATAGAAATCTTCGCTAACGCCAAAGGTCGAATCCATGCCGCGGTCGCGATTGACAATCCAAACAGCACTGAGGCTTGCAGACAAGGCTGAGGCCAGTGCACAAGCTGTTTCAAAGGCTTTATCAGCTTTCTTGGAACCATCAAGGCCAACCAGAATATGCTTGTAAGTCATATTAATCAGCTCCTTTTTTAGCAGAGGCCGTGCCGTCAGAATTGGACGGATTCAACTTTGAATGGCGCTTAGCATAGGCGAAGTAGATCACCATACCGATAGCAAACCAGACGATGAACCGAACCCAGGTTTCCCAGTTCAGACCAGCAATCAGTACCAAGCAGAAGAGAATCGCGATGATTGGTGTCACGGGAACGCCGGGAGCACGGAAACCGCGGTGCAGTTCTGGATGACTGTGCCTCATCCAAAGTATACCTGCAGAAACAAGCACGAAGGCTGTCAAAGTACCAATGTTAACCAGTTCGGACAGAATGTTCAAATTGATTAAGCCGCCTGCAATGGCAGTGACGATACCAAAGAACCAAGTCCCTTTGAAGGGTGTTTGGTACTTGGGATTAACTGAACCAAAGAAACTCGGGAATAAACCGTCACGAGACATTGAATAGGTAATCCGTGACTGACCGTAAAGCTGAACAAGAATAACTGTTGTCATACCAAGAATCGCGCCGACACTGACGATAATCGACAACCAAGTCTGGCCGGTTGAATGAAGAACAGCAAGAATCGGTGCATCCAAGAAACGAGCGAAGACTGTGTACTTAACAACACCAGTCATAATCAAGGTCATGATAATGTAAAGCACAGTTGAGATCAAAAGCGAACCCAGGATGCCTCTTGGCAAGGTCTTGCTGGGGTTGATCGTTTCCTCAGCGCTGGAAGAGACTGAATCAAAACCAATGAAGGAGAAGAAAACGATCGAGGCAGCCGGGATAATACCAGCTGCACTGCCGCCATGAAACGAATACAAGCCGTAAGGTGAAAATGGTACCCAGTTATGTGGCTTGATGAACCAGATCGTGCAGACAATGAAGAGGATGATGACGGCTAATTTCACGATAACCATCGTATCATTGACTCTTTTTGTCTGTGTAATACCAATAGAAATAATCCAAGTAATCAGTAAAACAATTAAAAACGCCGGTAAATTGAAGAATGTTGTCACGCCAGGTGTTGTGCCTGCAGCAGCTGTGAGAACTGTTGGAATATGAATTCCGAGATTTTGCAGCAGATTGACAAAGTAACCTGACCAGCCGACTGAGACGGTCGCAGCCCCGAGGGCATACTCCAAAATTAAATCCCAGCCAATGATGAAAGCAATAATCTCACCAAAAGCAATGTAGGAATAGGTGTAAGCTGACCCGGAGACAGGGGCCATTGAAGCAAATTCCGCGTAACACAAGCCGGCAAATCCACAACAGATTGCCGCAATCAAGAAGGATAACGACAAAGCCGGACCAGCGGTCAGTGCTCCTCTACCAGTTAGGACGAAAATTCCGGTACCGATAATGGCACCGATGCCTAGGAAGGTAAGATCCCAGGTTTTTAACGTTCTTTTCAACGGCGACGAGTATTTCAAAATCTCGTTGACGTCTTTTTTTCTAAACACATCCATGTAACTACCACCTTTCTAAAATTTAGTCACAATTCTATCTCTTATTTTTTTAAGCAATGAAACTAATGTCAGGAAAGCTAACAGATTTTTCAATTTGAATTTACCGTTTTCAATTTTTTCCGGCCGTGATATAGTATGTAGGAAAGCGGATATGTCCTGAAGCGGATTTTTAAGAGACAAGCCGGTGCTGCGAGGCTTGAAATCTCAATCAGGATGCTCCCGTTTATTTAAAAAATAGCAGATAGAGACACAGCACTGTGTGAAGCCGGGTGGTACCGCGAATTTTCGCCCCGGCATTACGCGGTGTTTTTCTATTTACAGTAATGAGGAAAAATGAAAAAACTTGATTCTGCACAAATTCGTCGAATGTTTCTTGATTTCTTTCAATCTAAAGGACACAAGATCGAACCCAGCCAATCCTTGATTCCAAAAGACGATCCCAGCCTTCTTTGGATTAATTCCGGTGTCGCGACCCTTAAAAAATATTTTGACGGTTCTGTCGTGCCGGAAAATCCAAGGATTACGAACGCACAAAAATCGATCCGGACTAATGATATTGAAAACGTCGGCCACACTGCACGACACCATACTTTTTTTGAGATGCTGGGCAATTTTTCAGTTGGCGACTATTTTAAAAAAGAGGTTATTCCCTGGGCCTGGGAATTATTAACCAGCCCTGATTGGTTTGCTATTGAGCCGGAAAAATTGTATATCACTTATTATCCGCGCGATACCGAGACCAAGGCTCTTTGGGAAGCTCAGCCAGGTTTTCTGCCCAATCACACAGTTGCCGAAGAGAGCAACTTTTGGGACATTGGTGAAGGCCCTTCTGGACCGGATACGGAAATTTTCTTTGATCGCGGGCCGAAATTTCAGGATCTTCCTGATGATGACCCTGAAATGTATCCCGGCGGCGAAAACGAACGCTATCTGGAAATTTGGAATATCGTCTTTTCACAATTCAATCATCTTCCCGGCATGACCGATAACTCTCAATATCCCGAATTGCCGCATAAAAACATTGATACCGGCATGGGCTTGGAGCGTGTTGTCTCGATTTTTGAAAATGCGCCGACTAATTTTGAAACCGACCTTTTCCTGCCGATCATTCATAAAGTCGAATCGCTTTCCGGTCAAAAGTATGGTCAGGACAAGACATTGGATGTCAGTTTTAAGGTGATTGCCGACCATGTTCGTGCTGTGACTTTTGCTATTTCTGATGGTGCATTGCCGGGCAACAGTGGTCGTGGCTACGTCATTCGCCGCCTGCTTCGCCGAGCTGTCATGCATGGGCGTAAATTAGGCATTGAAAAGCCGTTCTTGACACAGCTTGTACCGATTGTCGGGCAGATTATGTCCTCATATTATCCGGAAATCCTGGCCAATCAGCATCAGATTATCCCAGTGATTAAGGCTGAAGAAGACCGCTTTGACCAGACTTTGACAGCTGGTTTGGCTTTATTGGACCAGGATATTCAGGAAAGCAAAGACAAACATGAAACTGAATTATCCGGCGCCAAAGCCTTTAAATTATTCGATACTTATGGTTTTCCTTTGGAATTAACCGAAGAACAGGCAGCTGATGCCGGATTAAAAGTCGATCGCAAGGGCTTTGAGACTGAAATGAAAGCGCAACAAGATCGAGCCCGCAAAGCACAGGGCAAGTTGAGGACTTTCGGTGTTCAAGATGCAGCCTTAATGAACTTAAAAGTGGCTTCCGAGTATGTTGGCTGGTCGCAGACTTCAGTTGATGACACAGAAATTAATGCGATCATCGTTGACGATAAGCAGGTAGACCAAGCACGGGCTGGGCAACAGGCTGTACTAGTCTTTGCCAAGACGCCATTTTATGCTGAAATGGGCGGCCAAGTCGCCGATCATGGCACGGTGAAATCTCTTGACGGCCAATTATTAGGCCAAGTCTTGGATGTTCAAAATGGCCCCAATAAGCAGCATATTCACACCGTCAAACTGTCAGGGGATGTCAAAGTTGGACAACAGGTTGCTTTAGCAGTTGATATGGCGCGTCATCTGGCGGTTTCTAAAAATCATACGGCGACACATTTATTAGATCAGGCTTTAAGAAATGTGATTGGCGGCAATATTCACCAAGCCGGTTCGCTGGTTGAGACAGACTATCTGCGTTTTGACTTTACCCATCAAGGTGCTGTTTCTCAAGAAATTTTGGATCAGATTGAAGACCAAGTGAATCAGCAGATCGCCTTAGCATTGCCGATTACTTGGATTGAGACTGATATCGAATCAGCCAAGAAATTGGGTGCAGTGGCTGTCTTTGGCGAGAAGTATGGTGAAAAAGTACGTGTCGTTTCCATCGGCGATTACAACAAAGAGTTTGATGGCGGCACGCACGCTTCCAATACAAGCGAGCTGGGCCTGTTTAAGATTGTCAGCGAGTCAGGAACCGGTGCCGGCACTCGGCGTATTGAAGCCGTTACCGGGCAGGCAGCTTTTCGCCTTTTCAAACAGCACGAAGATGAATTAAAAAAGACGGCTGCCATTTTGGAGACTCAGAAAATCACAGATGTCCCAGAAAAAGTCGCTGGATTAATTCAGGAGCTCAAAGACAGTAAAAAGGCCTTAGAGGCCTTATCAGCCAAAGCTGCCAATCAAGCAGCCGAAAAATTATTTGATTCGAGCCAGACGGTTAACGGCATCAGTTACGTTGCTGCTCAAATAGATGGTCAGACTGCTGATGGCCTGAGGTTGATTGTCGATGATTGGCGTGCCAAACAGGTTTCTGACTTGATTATTCTCGCCAGCAATAATGCGGGCAGCCCAATTCTAGTTGCTGCATCGCGAATTCCAAAACAGATTAAAGCCGGCGATCTTATCAAAAACCTTGCTGTGAAGATTCAGGGCGGCGGCGGCGGACGACCCGATTTGGCGCAGGCTGGCGGAAAAAATCCGGCCGGTATTAAAGATGCGTTATCAGCTGTTAAGCAATATCTACAAAACCTATGATAGGGTAGAATATAGTAGATGGCAGAATTTGAAGACACAACAGTATTTGATTTCGGTTCACAGAAACCGGAAAACGTCCGTTCGATGCTGAAGTTGGTTTACGAGGCGTTAGAGGAAAAAGGGTATAACCCGATCAATCAGATTGTCGGTTATTTAATTTCTGGCGATCCGGCTTATATCCCGCGTCTTAACGATGCCAGGAATCTGATTCGCCGTTTCGAACGCGATGAGATCGTCGAAGAATTGGTCAAAAATTACCTGGCTGAAGATGTTAAAAAGCCGACGGATAAAGACAAATGAGAATTTTGGGTCTCGACGTCGGCTCTCGGACAGTCGGTGTCGCACAATCCGATCCGCTTGGATGGACGGCCAGTTCTGTTGAAATCATTCGGATCAATGAGGATAAAGGCGAATTCGGTCTGGACCGTTTAGCTCAACTGATTGCCGAAAAGAAGGCGACTGGCATCGTCATTGGTTTGCCCAAGAATATGAACAACAGCGAAGGGCCGCGTGTGGATGCATCTCGTCGCTATGGCCAGATGGTCATCGACCGCTTTCATTTGCCGATTGATTATGAAGATGAGCGTCTGACCAGCGTCCAAGCCAATCGAATGCTGATTGAGGAAGCTGACTTGTCTCGCGAGAAGCGCAAAAAAGTCATCGATAGCCTGGCGGCTCAGTTGATTCTGCAAAATTATCTAGATAGAAAAGGAAAACTCGTAAATGGCTGACCAAGATAATGACAAATATGTAACTCTGACTGATGATCAGGGCAATGAATCTCTCTATGAGGTACTGTTTACTTTTCATTCTGATGAGTACAACAAAGATTACATCCTTTTTACGCCGGCTGGCGCTGATGAGATTGCAATTGAGAATCCCGATCAGGAAGTAGAGATTCAGGCCTTTAGTTTCGACCCGCAGGCTGGGGACTCCGAGACTGATTCTGATTTGTTCCCAATCGAAGATGAAGATGAATGGAACATGGTGGCTGAAGTTTTGAATACATTCGTTGCAGATGATTCATTAAAGACTGAAGACGACGAATAAAAAAACAGCTTCATAGACATTAACGAACTTCCTGTTTAGGTTTCCCCGACAGCGAGGCTCGTTTTTTTGAGGCTGTTTTTCAAATGGCTAATTATGTTAATCCTGGTCAAAGCCATCTGCGTATAGGACATTGAAGCTCGAGTAAAAATCAGCAGCAATTCCCTGCATGATCTTGGAGTGTGAGAAATGTTCGTAGGCTGCTGCGTCATCTAATTGGACCAGCAGCACGTTTCGATGCAGATATTTGTGTTCTTTAGCCCAAATAGCACTACCATGAGCGCCAAGCCGTCTTAATTCGTCCCGGTGGATTTCAAGTGTTTTCTTGGCAATCTCGGCTTGTTTGTCTTCACCGATAAAGTAGAAAAGCCCAATCAATTCCGGTCCCTTAATCGGTTTGGCATATTCTTGTTCAATATCCAGTTCGATTGGGCGGGCATTGGGAGCTAAAATTTCCCGAGAAATAATGCCAAACTGCGATTGACCCGGTTTGGAGATGAATTGGATATCTGAAACATTCGAGCGGTCTGCTAATCCGAGCAGATAATCTTTACTTCCGAAGGTTAAATATAGTTTATCCATAACTAAATTTTAACGCTATAATAAGCAACTAAACGAATTGGTATAATAGAGATAATGAAATTAGAAAAAATTGATGCGAATACTCTGCATATCATGTTGACCAAGGCTGATCTTGATGATCGTCATGTCTCGATGATGGATTTGATGTCCGACCGTAATCAAGTCGAAAGTTTTTTCTATGCAATTTTAGACGAGGCGGATGCAGACCATTCCTTTAGCAATGATGACCAGGTGACCTTTCAGATTTTGCCGACGGGCAAGCACGGTGTTGAGTTGTTTATCTCGAAAATTGTTGACGATCCGAATATTTCAATTGATGAGAGCGGCAATACAGTATTTGCGTTAAAAGACGAGCAGGTAGATCCGGCAGTTTCCAAGCTGCTGTCGGGTTACGACCGTTCATCAGCGGGGCAAAGAAAAACGATCAAACAAAAGACTTCAAATTCATCGGTAATGAAGAAAACAGATAGCACACCGAACGCAACTCTGGACAGCTGGTATCTGCTGACAGACTTTGATGAGTTTTTGAGTGTTGCCCGTCAGATTGATGCTAGACAAGTCGTATCTGATCTTTATGAAATTCAGGCACCGGGGGTTGATTCGCAAACCCATCGTGCTTTCCTGCTTCACTTGTTTTCAAGAACGAAAAAAGCACCAGCGATCCAACTCTTGATGACAGACTTTGGTGTTCGTCTCGATGGCGGCAAGATTCAAGAGACTGACTTGACTAAACCAATTTTCACTAACCTTGCATTAGAACTTTCAAAACATATTTTTTGATTTTCACCTGCTGATGTCGTAATACTAGTCAGTGCTGATTGCGAAGAATCAATTTGGTGAATTAATTGAGGCTGACCAGGCTATTGCCGGCCAGCTTTTTTCCTGTCCTGGATGTCAGCGGCCTTTATGCCTAAAAAAAGGGCAAATCAAAATGCCGCATTTTGCCCATCGGCCTGGTATGGTCTGCGATTATTTTTCAGAAAATGAAAGTCAGCTGCATTTAGTGGCTAAAAAGTGTTTGAATCAGACCTTAACCCAAGCAGGCTACCAAACTCAGCTGGAAAAAGTGTTTCCAGAAATCAAACAACGAGCTGATCTTTGGATACAAGATGCTGACGGCAGGCAGCTTGCGATTGAATTTCAGCAAAGCCCGATCAGCGTTGACAAATTAAGACAGCGTACGGCAGGCTATCATCGCATTGGCCTGCAAGTGATTTGGATTCTGGGGCCCAATTATTTTCGCCAGCGTTTACAAGAAAGAACGATTTTTAAATTTGCTGACGCTAATGACATGATATTCACTTGGGCGCCATCATCGAATCAATTAACGGTCTGTAGCTGTTTTCAAAAAAATGATTTATCAGTTTTAAAAATGCAGCAGCATCAATATTCTCCGGAATCTTTTTTTGATATTTTTTTACGTGGTTCTCATCACTCAAGCCAGCAAGTGCAGGCGATAAGATCGAAGAGCTATTTGCGTCGAGATCTCAAACATATGCAGCAGCAGTTAACTTTGAAACGATTTTCGCCAGACGTGGTTCGTCTTGTCTATGAACAAAAACACACCAGCCCGATTAATGCGCCTTGGCTAGTTCATGGTGGCAACCAGGCCGGATTAAAAGTCAGCAACCAGCATTGGCGGCTTGCAATGCTTTTAGCTTTGGAAGCAGGTTCTGAGACTGGCCGTCTATCTCGTAATGCGTTTATTAAAGAATTTTCATCAGAAAGCTATTTTTATGAACGCAGCTGGGAGAACCATCTTTCCCAGCAGGCGGTTGTTAATTTCCTGCGAGAATTATCGTTGGTGGACTATATTTATCTGAAAAGTGCCTATATTTTGGTGAGATCACTGCCGCCATGGCCTGACAATTATCAACAGAAACTGGCACTTTTGCGGTAGAATAGTTCTCAATTGATGGAGGTTTTATGACAGAGAGTAAAAAACAGATCACAAGGGCCGAGGTGGAAAAAAATCCTTCTCAGACCTGGGACCTGAGTCAGATTTTTAAGACAGATGATGATTGGGAAGCGGCATTTAAGCTTTCCGAAGAAAAAGCCCAAGCAGTTGCAAAATTATCAGATACAGTCAAAGACGCGGGCAGTTTGCTCGCTGCAGTCAAAGCTGTTCTGGATTTATTCCGTTTGGTAGAAAAAGTGTATGTCTATGCTTCGATGAAATCCGATCAGGATACCAGCAATAATAAATACGCTGCTTTTGATGCACGTGTTGCAGGTCTGGCTGCTAAATCCGACTCGGCCAGCTCATTTTTGACACCGGCAATTATCGCCTTTTCGCCTGAACAACTGGCTTCTTTTTACAAAGATGCGCCAGAATTAGAAGACTACCATCATTTGATTGATACTTTTGCAAAGAAACGTGATCATACATTGCCACCAGCCGAGGAAAAGCTCTTGGCCAGTGCAGGGGATGTCTTCTCCTCAAGTTCTCAGACATTTAGTACGTTGAACGATTCTGATTTGAAATATGGCGATGTCGTTGATGAAAATGGCGATACAGTCCAACTAACGCAAGGCCTTTATTCGACAATGCTGGAATCCAGTGATCGCAAGATTCGCCAGACTGCCTTTACGACTCTATATGCGGCCTACGGCACCTACAAAAATACCTTTGCCTCAACGCTTTACGGGCAGATGAAAGCCGATAATTTCCTTGCCAGTGCCCATCATTTTAAAAGTGCGCGCGAAGCTGCTACTTTTAGGAGTGATATTCCGGAAACTGTGTTTGAAAGTCTGGTTTCCTCAACGGACGCTCACTTGGGTTTGCTGCACCGCTACGTGGCACTGCGCAAAAAATTATTAGGTGTTTCCGAATTGCATACTTATGACCTCTATACGCCAATTACAGGTGATGTTGATTTTCCAGTCGACTTTGAAGGTGCCAAGGCAATTGCTTTAGAAGCCTTGAAGCCATTGGGCGACAAGTACTTGGCCGGTTTGCAGCGCGAATTTGACGAGCGCTGGATTGATGTTCCGGAAAACGCCGGCAAACGGTCAGGTGCCTATTCAGGTGGTGCTTATGACACCAATCCTTATGTGCTGCTGAATTGGCAGGATACTTTAGACAATATCTTTACTTTGGTTCATGAATCCGGACATTCTCAGCACTCCTTGCTGACCCGTAGTAATCAACCATACCAGTACGGTGACTATCCAATCTTTTTGGCGGAGATTGCTTCAACAACCAACGAAATGCTGTTGACCGATTATTTGCTGAAGACACAGAAAGATCCAAAGATTAAAGCTTATGTTTTGAATCATTATCTGGATGGCTTTAAGGGTACGGTTTTCCGTCAGACACAGTTTGCTGAATTTGAGGATTGGATGCATAAACAGGCTCAGGCCGGTGTTGCTTTGACAGCTGATGCCTTGTCTAAGTTCTATGGCGATTTGAACAAAAAGTTTTATGGCGACGCACTCACTTTTGATCCGCAGATCGCTTTGGAATGGACACGAATTCCACATTTCTACTATGACTACTATGTTTACCAATATGCCACTGGCGAATCAGCGGCAACGACGCTTTCACAGGGAATTATTGACGATCCGGAGAAAAATGTCCCGCTTTACTTGGGCTATCTGTCAGCTGGTTCTTCAGATTATCCTTTGAATGTGATTAAAAAGGCCGGTGTTGATATGGAGAAAACTGATTATCTGGACAAGGCCTTTGCCGTCTTTGAGAATCGTTTGGATGAATTTGAAAAACTCATGTCCAAGTAACAATATCGCATCAAAAACAGCCTGATGGCTGTTTTTTATTTGCTGATTAATCATGATTTTTCTGGAAAAAACGCGGCAGGGATTAATAATGATCGCTTTTCCGCTAGAATGGAAGATATGAAAGTTTGCCTGTTTCCTAATGACCAGCCGCAGTCCTTGAAGGTTGCTGACTTGTTAAAAAATAAATTAGAAGCAGCCGGCCAGGAAGTCTCCAGCCGACAGCCGAATTTGGTGGTCTCAATCGGTGGAGATGGCACTTTTTTGTCAGCAGTTCACCAGTTTTCCAATCAATTAGCCAACATTCGTTTTGTTGGCGTACATACAGGGCATCTAGGCTTTTATTCGGATTGGCTCGTTGATGAACTCGATGACCTGGTGGATAAAATTACTCATGATCACGGGCAGTTGAACGAATACCCGTTAATGGAGGGCGAGGTTTTTTATGCCGATGGGCAGGTTGCCGAGATATTAGCGGTCAATGAAATCATTTTGAACAGAATTACCAATTCATTGGCGATTGATGTTTATATCAATGATGTGCTGTTTGAAAAGTTTCGCGGGGATGGCCTAGCTGTTTCCACACCGGCTGGTTCTTCAGGTTATAACAAATCTTTGGGCGGCGCTTTGATTGATCCAGATTTTGCAGCTTTACAGATGACCGAGATTGCTTCCATTAATAACCGTGTTTATCGGACATTAGGCTCACCGATTATTGTGTCAGCTGATACACGCATTCGTGTTGTCTTGGAAGTGGGGAATTCGACAATTAATTATGATAGTTTCCAATTGCCGCAGGTAGCCTACAGACAAATTTTATTCAAAATTTCCAAAGAACCATTAAAAATGGCCAATTACAAACAGATTAGTTTTTGGCAACGCGTCAAGAATTCATTTATTGGAGACGGCCATCAATGAAGTTTTCCTGGGTTTCTGATCTAGACGACATGCAAAAAGTTCGTCTCTTTTTAAAAGCGCGCGGCGTTTCGCATCGGATGTTTTCACAATTAAAGCATTTTGGCGGCAAAATCGTCGTGGATAATCGTGAGGTTTTCACGAATGATTATGTTAAGCCAGGTCAACAGATCAGTATTTTCATGCCAGCTGAAAAAGAAAACGATCAACTGACAGCCGATTTTAAAGATTCGCTGGATATCGTTTTTGAGGACGACAATTTTTTGCTTATCAATAAAGCACCATTTGTGACGACTGTTCCTGGCCACGCTGACCGGCAAACGACACTGGTCAATATGGTGAAAGCCCATCTGATTACTGAAGAAGCCGAAAGTCTTGTGCCGCATGTTGTGACGCGTTTAGACCGTGATACAAGCGGGCTGGTCTTGCTGGCCAAACATAAATTTGCACACGCGTTGTTAAATGACGCGCTCATGGATCATCACGACATCGAGAAATTTTATCAAGCCTTTGCTGTCGGTGATTTTCCTGAAGACCACGGCATCATTGATCAGCCAATTGGACGTATTGAAGGCGACTTTATCAGGCGGCAGGTGCGGCCGGACGGTAAGGAGTCGTTGACTGAATATTGGGTCGAAAAGCGTTTTGACAACTTTACCCAGTTAAAAGTCCAGCTGCATACGGGTCGTACTCACCAGATTCGCGTTCACTTAGCTTGGGCGGGCCATCCCTTGGTCGGCGACGAACTTTATGCCGGCCCGAAATCAGCTTTTATCTTCCGTCAGGCCCTGCACGCTTCGGATTTGACTTTTTTTGATCCTTTTGCAAACAAAAACCAGCATTTTCATGCTGGCCTGCCAGAAGATATTCAGCGTTTGATTGATGCTGGACACTACTAATTCAATTACGCCTGGAAGTAAACACGAACGGCTTCAGGCACGTAAAAGTCTTTTTGAATCAGGGTCAATTCGCCGCTAGTCTTGTCAATGGCATAACTAGAAGCGTTATTTGTATTTTGGTTAACCGCGACCAGATAACGGCCGTCCGGTGTGATATTGAAATCGCGCGGGAAATCACCCTCGGTTGGGATCTGCTGGATGAGTTTGACATCATTCTCATCGTCTGCGATTTTGAAAACGGCGATTGAATTATATCCACGATTTGACGTGTAAATATACTTATAATCATCCGACAGGCGGATCGCTGCTGCGCCGTTATGTTTGGTCCAATCAGCTGGGATAGTCGAAATTGTCGAGATTAACTTGAATTTTCCTTCCTGATATTTCAATAGGGACAGTTTTGAAGAAAGTTCGCCTAATAGAAATGCACGTTTGCCATCTTCGCTGAAACGAATATGGCGCGGGCCAAAACCGGCTTCAGTCCGAAAACGAATCGGCTCTGATAATTTGCCATCCTGAGAAATTTCAAAAGTCAGTACTTCATCAGTTCCTAGGTCAACAGCCACCAAACGATTATCGGGTGTTAGACTCGTGAAATGGATATGAGCCGAATCCTGCTCGGCTTTTGGCCCTTTACCTTCGTTTTGAAAATCATCTGTCTTAATTAATTTTTGGCCGTCAATCTTGAAAATTGTGATCAAGCCGGTATGATAGTTGCCTGTGAACACCAGCTGTCGGCCTTCATCGACAAAAACGTAAGCTGGCGAAGCACCATCGCTAATCTGCTCGTCTGTTTTTGTAAAGGGCATCGTCGATGTGTCCCAGACGGAGACGCCGCCGCGATCGCCTTGTTTATCTACGGCGTAAAGCAAACCTGCGTTTGAAAGTGCGAAATAGGTCGGAGATCCTATCTGTGCAACGTTTTCCAGGTTATTAAGTTTTCCATCATCTGATAGGAAGGCTTCATATAGACCCTTGGAATCAGATTTCGTATAAGTTCCAAATAACAATTTGTAGCTCATTATTTTTCCTTTCGTGTTACATTACTATTATCATTCATGATAGAGTAAAAGGGAAATGCGATTGAATAAAAATGATAGCACTGAACAAAAAAGCTGGTTTTATCGTTGGGTTGTCAATAACCGCTTAGTTGCGGCACTTATAGTGGTTATTGTGCTTCTCGCAGCTGTCTATATGATGCGCCGAGTCAGTTTCATTTTCGAACCAATTACGGCACTATTTACAGCAGTTGGTGCGCCGATGATCACAGCTGGTATTTTTTACTATCTGCTAATTCCGATTGTGAATTGGGCTAACCGAAAATTCCGCTGGTCCAAGCAGACGATCGTTTTGATTATCTTTCTGATTGTGTTTGCAATTTTGATTCTTGGTATTATTTTTATCTCGCCGATTATTCGAACTAATTTTGTTCAATTTGCCAAACACTGGCCGGACTACTATAAACACTGGTCACGCCAGTTATTGGTCTGGCTGGACTATCCAGCACTCAACCCGATTAAGAACTGGGCATTGGATGCCAACAATAATCTGAACAAGACAATTATCGATTGGTCTCGAAGTTATTTATCCAATGGCATTGCCGGTGTTGGCTGGATTACACGCTTTTTGACAATGACTGCGATCACGCTAGTCACTTTTCCCTTTATGCTGTATTACATGCTAAAAGAGAGTGATAAGTTCCCAAAATATATATCGCAATTTTTTCCTGAAAAAACACGCTCAAGCCTCATGGAAGTCTTATATGAAATTAACAAACAGATTTCCGATTATTTAAGAGGCCAGATCTTGACTGCACTAGCAGTATCGATTATGTTCATGATCGGTTTTTCAGTCATTGGCTTGCCTTACGGTATTTGGATCGGCCTGCTAGCTGGGCCGCTGAACCTGATCCCGTATCTAGGCTCTTTTCTCGCTATGGTACCAGCTGTCATCATTGCTCTGCTCGGAAGTACAAATCTCTTATTGGCCGTCTTGGTCGTGTTTGCTATTGAACAGACCTTAGAGTCTCGTCTGATTCATCCAAAAATTATGGGTGCCTCAATGCACATTCATCCGGTCACGATTCTAGTTATTTTATTAGCTGCCGGCGAGATGTTCGGCTTGCTTGGCGTCGCTTTTGGCATTCCAGCCTACGCGGTTCTGAAGGTCTTAATTAGCCGAATTTATCTTTGGTGGCGCCAGAATTCGGAGTTATTCAAGTCATGAACCATATTGTTTTATTTGAGCCGTCTATGCCGGCAAATACAGGGAACATCGCCCGTACTGCGACCGCCATTAATGCACGGCTGCACTTGATTAAGCCATTGGGCTTTGATCTGGACGATAAAAAGGTTATTCGAGCAGGCTTAGATTACTGGAAAAATGTTGATATTACCCTGCACGAAAATTTACCTGCTTTTTTATCGACCATCGATAATGCTCAGCTCTTTCTTGTGTCCAAGTATGCTGAAAAATCCTATGATCAGATAGATTATTCGGATCGCAGCCAAGATCGTTATTTTCTATTTGGCAATGAGGCTTATGGTTTGCCGGAAGTATTTATGCGCCGGAATCCAGAAAAAGCCGTTCGAATTCCACAAAATGATCAGCATGTCCGATCATTGAATTTAAGCAACTCTGTGGCAATTGTTTTATACGAAGTCTTGCGTCAACAGAATTTTTCTGGTTTGGAACGTGAACATTTTTATGAACAGGACAAGTTAAAGTAAACCTTAAGGCATTTTTAACTGAACCTGTTTTTTTATAGACTTAATTGTGGACTATGGCAGCTAGAACTAGAAAAAAAGCAAGTACAAGAAGAAGCAGAAAAAATCAAGGTATTGATCCGAAAATTGTGGTGGTTCTCATTTTTGAGATCTTTTTTGCTTTAGGGATCTTTCGCTTGGGCCTTGTCGGGAATTTTCTTGCAGATGCCTATAAATATGTTTTTGGCGACTATTTTGTCATTTTTGTTTTGATGATCGCTATTTTCTTCGCTTATTGGCTGTTATATCGCAAATTTCCTAAAATTCCCGGCCGGATTATAGTTGGTATCTTGTTCATCGCTTTGCCTTTTTTGACAATCAGTTCACTTTTTTTTGCATCAACTCTGAAAAACGATAGCAGCCTGATATCTCAATTGGGCCAAATTATCATAAATGATATGCGTCGCGGGCATTCACAATCAGCCAGCGGCGGCGGGATTATCGGTGCAGCCATCTATACTGGGTTGGCACGCCTGATTGCAAACGCCGGAGTCTGGGTGATCTCGATTCTATCTCTGATTTTTGGCATTTTCCGTCTGTTGAATAAATCGGTTCTGCATTCTGCCTCCAAGGCTGCTGAATTCAGCCGTGATAAGATTTCAGACATTCAAGAAAAGCGGCTCAACGCACCAAATAATGGCAAAGAGTCGAACTTTTTCAAAAAATATTTTGAGGATCCTAATAGTGCTGACCCCAAAAGCGATGCGCAGGCAGGCAAGCCAACCAGTGGCCAGCCATCACCGGTTCAGCCAAAAATCCATTGGAATCAGACAACAAGTCCCACAGACAGTAGTTCTGCCGACAAAGAAAGCGCTGCTTTGCTGAATAGCCTTCGTCCTGTTCCAACAAGTGCTGCGCCAGATGATTTTGGCGAAGATGCTGCTACGGCAATTTCGGACGATCAGGTGGTAGATTCGATTGAAACAGCTGATAACCCTGATTATCAGGTACCACCGGCGACGATCTTATCTCACGTACGTGCAGTTGATCAGACCGGTGAATTTCGCCAGTTGAACAAAAAATCTCAAATTGTCCGTGATACGCTCAAGTCTTTCAATATCGAGACAGAAGTGAGTTCTGTCAGCTTGGGCCCAACTGTCACACAATATGAACTCAAGCCGGCACGCGGTGTCAAAGTCTCGACGATTGCCAACCGTGCTGATGATTTGGCTTTAGCTCTTTCGGCAAAATCTATTCGTATTGAGGCACCAATCCCTGGCAAACCCTTCGTTGGTGTTGAAGTTCCCAATGAAGTTCAGGCAACTGTGGGCTTTTCTGATGTGATTGAACATTCAAGCTTTAATCCGAAACACCCATTGACGGTTCCTTTGGGCCGTGATGTTGATAATCAAGTCATTTCAGCTGATTTAGCGGCAATGCCGCATTTGCTGATTGCTGGTGCGACTGGTTCTGGAAAATCGGTCGCTATTAACGGCATTATCAGTTCTTTGTTAATGCGCCTGAAGCCTAACGAAGTCAAGCTGATGATGGTGGATCCTAAAAGGGTTGAATTGTCTATGTATAATGATTTGCCGCATCTGCTTGCGCCTGTTATTTCAGAGCCGAGAAAAGCAGCACGCGGACTGCAGAAAGCGGTTAAAGAGATGGAACGGCGTTATGAGCTTTTCGCCGACCATGGCGTCCGCAACATTGATGGCTGGAACCAAAAAGTCGCTGATTACAATAAAACAAAGGGACATGTGATGCCCAAAATGCCTTATATCGTGATCATTGTTGATGAGCTGGCCGATTTGATGATGACTGCTAAAAGCGATGTCGAGACGACAATTGTGCGTATTGCACAGATGGGCCGAGCTGCTGGTGTACACCTGATTTTGGCAACGCAAAGGCCTTCTGTCGATGTTATTACCGGTTTGATCAAGGCTAACGTCCCATCCAGGATTGCGTTTGCCGTTTCCTCTGGTATCGACAGCCGCACCATCTTGGACCAAAATGGGGCTGAAAAATTGCTAGGCAAGGGGGATATGCTATTTGCGCCGGTTGGCAAGGAACCAACGAGAATTCAAGGCGCGTTTATCTCTGACCAGGACGTTGAGGCCGTAACGGCCTTTATTCGAAAGGAATCTCCGGCTCAATACGCTTCCAGTATGCTGGTAGACGATGACAGCCAGGAAGATGACCAAACGGATGAAACAGGTGCCAATGGCGAGCCAGTTGATGATTTGTTTAACGAAGCTTCTGAGTTTGTCATTCAACAGAAAAAAGCATCTACGAGTCTGCTTCAACGTCGTTTCCGTATTGGCTATAATCGAGCAGCCCGAATTATCGATGATTTGCAAGCGGCTGGCATTGTTGGGCCGCAAGATGGCAGCCGCCCCAGGGATGTGCTGGTTAGTCACCAAGATAATCCGGAAGAAGATCGCTAGTCTTGAGTTTTAAAAAAACTTTCCAGCGGCCGATATTTAACGTATTGTATAAACTATGTTCTATTCTGCAATAACTTTCTGGCTGATCTCACTTTTCTCCTGGGTTGCACTGCAATTTTTTGCACGCCAATATCATATTAGCGACCTGCCCTTTTGGACCTGGTTATTGCCAGCAGACTTCTTCCTGGCGATTGGAATTATTAATAAATATTTAAGTTTTAATTTTCAATATATCCTGATCACCGCCTGGCTGATTTTATGGCTTTCGATTATTATTTTGCTAATCTGGCGGTCCGAAGATCGTCGGAGCCTCAAGCGTTACTGGTCATTTTTTATTAATTTAAGCGGCATTTTACTACTGTTAGAGGTGATCGGAATTGCCGCCTATATTTTCTTAAACAAAGATTAAAAGCTAGACCGAAAGGTCTTTTTTTGTGTCCAAAATAGGCGTTTTTCAAAGTGGGTTTTGAGTGGAAATAAGTGGGGCAAAGTGGTAAATTTATGAAGTGAACTTGAAAGGAGGATTAGACGCATGTTTATGGGCGAGTATCAGCACACGCTGGATGATAAATCCCGTTTAATTATTCCGGCCAAGTTTAGAAATCAACTGGGGGACACTTTTATTGTGACCCGTTGGATGGAACATTCTTTATTTGCCTTCCCAAAAGACGAGTGGGACAAGTTCGAAAGCAAGCTGGATAAACTGCCTTTAGGTGCAAAAGACGCACGGGCTTTTCGGCGTTTTGTCCTGGCTGGCGCGGTGGAAGCTGAATTTGACAAACAGGGAAGAATTATTATTCCGGCCGTATTAAAAACACATGCTCAGTTGGCTAAAAGCGTTGTCATTACTGGTTCTGGTAATGGGTTTGAAATCTGGAGCAAGAATAACTGGGACGAATATACAGCGGGTACAACTGAGAATTTTGATCAGATTGCCGAAGAATTAACGGACTTTGACCTATGAAAACAGACGACTATGGACATATCACAGTTTTCCTACAGCAAGCGGTTGCAGCATTGGAAGTCCGTCCTGATGGGATTTATGTTGATGCAACGCTTGGCGGCGGCGGTCACAGCGACTTGATTCTCAAAAAAGCACTGCAAGGCCATCTGTACAGCTTTGATCAGGATGAAGAAGCAATTCGTTTCAATGAAAAACGTTTTGCTCATGAAATTGCTGCTGGCAGGATGACGCTGATTCACGATAATTTTAAAAACTTGGCCAGTGAACTTGCAAAATACGGCGTTGCACAAATTGATGGCATTGTCTTTGATCTGGGCGTCAGTTCGCCACAGTTTGACGAACAAGGCCGCGGCTTTAGTTATCGTAGTGATGCGCGCTTAGATATGCGAATGGATCAGGAACAATCCCTCGATGCATATGAGATTGTCAATCATTGGGATTATAAGGAACTAGCTCAGATTCTGAATCGTTATGGCGAAGAAAAGTTTGCTTCTTCGATTGCCAGACGGATTTTGTTGCAGCGTGAGCAGGCTCCGATCGAGACGACTGAACAACTGGTCGCGGTGATCAAAGAAGCACTTCCTGACCGGGTTCTGCATGCTAAAGGGCATCCGGCTAAAAAAACTTTTCAGGCCATTCGAATCGCAGTTAATGACGAATTGAATGTCCTTAAAGAAGCGCTGGCTCAGTCGGCTAATCTATTAGCGCCCCATGGCCGAATTGCAGTGATTACTTTTCAATCCTTAGAGGATCGCATTGTTAAACAATTTTTTCGTGAAATGTCAACGAAAAATCAGCTTCCTGACAAGCTGCCGGTCTTAGACAAAGACATTAAAGAAGATTTCCAATTGGTCACGCGGCACCCGATCATACCTAATGAAAAAGAAATCTCGGCAAATCATCGATCTCACAGCGCAAAGCTGCGTGTTTTGGAGAAAAACTAATGGCAGAAAATGCACCTTCATATACATATAGAAAAGTCAATAAACAAGCATCGACTTTAAAACTCGTTAAAAGCCGACCAGTTGTACGAACCTATAAGAGAGCTCGCTGGTCGCTTGGCGATTTTGTGTTTGTCTTTATAGTTGCAGCATGCGTATCGGCTGTCATGTTTGCCAGTATTCTGCTTTCCAATACGACTGCACGCGTTGATGACCAGCTGCAGGCAGCGAACGGACGAATTCAGGCACTGCGTAGCGAAAACGATAAATCCAAAGAAGAGATTAATAAGGCGACGAGCGTGATAGCTTTGCAGCGTTTTGCCAAACAGAATGGCATGACGTTGAACTCAGCAAACGTTCAGAATATTAATAAATAGTGGCAAAGAAGAGAAAGAAAAAAGTATCAAGTCCGATTAACCGCAGCAAAAGAGCTGGTGTGGTGATTTTTTTTACCATTTCGCTGGTTCTCTTACTCTTATCCGGGCATTTTGTTTATGTCGCTGCAACTCGCAATATTAAAGGACGCAAACTCTCCGAAACCGAACTGCGTCATTTTATGCGCGATCAGGCGATTCAGCCTCATCGTGGCAATATTTTTGATGCCAGCGGTCAGGCATTGGCCGAAAATACGACAACCTACAATCTTTATGCCATTGTCAAAAAAGGCTTTCGTTCGGGTACTAAACCGCTCTATGTTGTCAACAAGCAGAAAACCGCACGTATTCTTGCACCAATACTCGGCATGAAAGAGGCGGACGTCTTAAATCACTTGCAGGCCAGTCCTGGTACTTTTCAGGTCGAATTTGGTTCAGCAGGAGACAATCTGTCCATTGCTCAGCATGATAAAATTGTGGCGGCAAAACTGCCAGGCCTGAATTTTGTCAGTAATGCAGCTCGTTTTTATCCGAATGGTGTTTTTGCCTCACAATTGATCGGCCTTGTTGCGAACAACAATGACGGCAATCAACCTTCTAAGATGACCGGCATTATGGGCCTGGAACAGTCTTTAAACCGCTACTTAACAGGAAAGGCAGGCATCAAAACCGGCCAACAGACTGCAGGTGGTGTGGATTTGACATCGTTTACAAATAAAAAGGTCAAAAATGGTGATGACGTTTATCTGACTCTGGATTATCATTTGCAGTTTCAGCTCGAACATTTAATGAGCAATGTCTTTGATAAGACTAAGCCGCAAGCAATGACAGCTATTCTTGCCAATGCTAAAACGGGTGCAATCCTTGCTGCGACGCAAAGGCCGACCTTCAATGCCTCGACAAAGGCCGGCTTAAGTAAAATGTGGGACAATCTTTTGGTGCAAGATCCGGTAGAGCCTGGGTCAACAATGAAAACTTTTACGCTTTCTGCAGCGATTGACAGCGGCCATTGGAATCCGAATGCTATCTATAAATCCGGTACCTTAAATATTGGTAACCAAAAAGTCTTTGATTTTAACAGGAATATGGGCAATATCAGTTATCGGGAAGGTTTTGCGCGCTCTTCCAATGTGGCCTTTGCAAAAACAGAGATGGCCATGGGGCCGTCTATCTGGCGGGACTATCTGACTCGTTTTAATTTTCTGAAAGCCACACAGACGATGCTGCCAAACGAAGCAGCCGGATCAATGGTCTTTAATGAGCCAATCGAGCAGGCGAATACAGCTTTCGGTCAAGGAATTGAAGTGACGCCCATGCAGATCGTCCAGGCGCTCACAGCAGTTGCCAATAACGGCCGAATGGTGCGCCCATATATTGTTTCAAAAATTGTTAATCCTGACAGCAAGAAAACGGCTTATGAACATAAAGTGCAGCACTTATCTGTCGTGATGCGTCCGACAACAGCACAGCAGGTCAGAAAAGATATGATTGACGTTGTTAATTTACCAGATGGGACTGCTCGGATCTATTCATTAGCTCAACAAGGTATTCAAATTGCAGCAAAAACCGGAACGGCTCAAATCGCTATCAATGGTAAATATACGAATAATTATTCGGCTTCGACACATTCCGTAGAGGTTTTAGTTCCAGCTGATGATCCGCAATTTATTTTTTACATGTACTTGCGGCAGCCGAAAGAATTTATTGGCGGTTTTGCTGATGCCACGATCAATACAGTTTTTCATCCTTTGATTTTGTCGGCTCTCAATGATGCTAAAACTTCCGTAGCGGGGAAAAATACAAATTTACTTCTGCCGAATTTTGTTGGGCAGACAGTTGACCAAGCTCGTCAAACTGCTCAAAGCAATAGTTTGACTGTTGTGATTGCCGGTGATGCTGACAAAAAAATCTGCTGGCAGTCTGTTGGCCCATCCGCTCAGGTGATTACTGGACAAAAGATTTTTTTGAGAACATCTGGCAAAATAATCATGCCGGATATGAAGGGTTGGTCGATCTCTGATATCTCCACATTCAGTAGTATGGCAAAATTAAATCTATCCTATTCTGGAACTGGCCAGCTCGTCTCGCAAAATATCAAACCCGGAAGCAATCTCACAAAAGGACAAAAATTAGAGGTAGATCTGCAATGATGTTTCAAATGTTTCTAGCATTAATTATTAATTTCTTGATTGTTTTGTTGGCAATTCCAATTCTGACAAAATACTTGAAAGCAAGAGGCGAGGTTGGCGTCGAAAGAAGTGGCAAACATGGTTTTGGCGTAGATACTTCTGCAAAAAACGGGACACCATCGATGGGCGGCTTGGCCTTTATCTTATCGTCTCTGTTATCATCTCTGCTGCTGCTCATGATTTTTCACGAGGTGACCACAGTTTACCTGCTGATTTTAGTCTCGGTATTTTCCTATGGCGTGATTGGTTTTATTGACGATTGGCTGAAGGCCTTCTACCACCGTGACGATGGTTTCCGTTTTCTTCCGAAACTGCTATCTCAGATTTTTTCCGGATTGTTAACAACGCTTGTCCTTCTCTTTTCCGGCTTATCTGATCAGCTGACTTTCGCATTTCTCAAACAGCTGCCGATTTACCTGCTTTTTGAATTTATTTTTTATTTAGTCTGGTTTGTCGGCTGGAGCAACGCCGCTAATTTCGTTGATGGTATCGATGGCTTGCTGGCAGGTGTTGCCATCATTATGTTTGCGGGCTTTGCTTTGATTTCCTGGCGGAATGGCTCAACGGTACTGTTCTTGTTTGATGTCTCTTTGATCGGATCTCTATTGGCCTATTTGATTTTCAATAAGCCCAAGGCATCGATTTTTATGGGAGATTGCGGCAGTATGGCACTAGGCGCCGCAATGGCTGTTAATGTGATTATTTTAGGAAATCCTTGGAGCCTGTTGTGGTTTGGCTTAATCCCGCTGATACATACTTTGTCCGTCATGATTCAGGTTCCTGTCTATCATTTCTTCCACGTTCGTGTCTTTCCGGTAACGCCGCTGCAGCATGCATTTCAAAAGATTGGCTGGCCGGAGTGGCGCATTGACAGTCTCTATTGGCTGATTCAGTTTATAATTACCGTGATTGGAGTATATGTATGGATCAGATGAGTTTTGAAAATAAAAAAGTGCTTGTCTATGGCTGGGCACGTTCAGGAAGGGCTGCTTATCAATTTTTAAAAGAGTTGGGTGCTCAGGTATTTTTAACAACAGATGAAAAACCACAGGACTTGCCGGATGATACTAATTTTGTCACCGATATCGATGATAGTTTTGCCTATCTCGTAAAAAATCCTGGGATCAGATACGATAAACCGATTATCCAAAAAGCATTAGCCTTAAACATTCCTGTCATGACCGAAGTGCAGGTTGCTTTGAGCCAATATCATGGTGAAGTAATCGCGGTGACGGGTTCTAATGGTAAAACGACGACCACGACTTTGATTGGCAAGATGCTTCAGGCTGATCAAGTGGATGTCAAAATTGGCGGGAACATCGGTGTGCCTGTCAGCGAATTATTGTTAACAAAACCTTATCCTAAAGTGCTAATGCTGGAATTATCCAGTTTTCAGCTTGAAGGGGCGCAAAATATCGAACCAAGAATTGCTGTGATTACCAATTTGTTTGCTTCGCACATCGATTTTCATGGCACACGTGCTAATTATCTCAAGGCTAAATTCGCAATCACACAAAATCAGACTGCTGACGATTACCTTGTCTTAAATGATGCCTCGGCAGATGAAAAAGATTTCGCCAAACGCAGCCATGCACAGGCTTATTATTTCTCGCCAAGCAATACGCATGTGACCAGTTACGTCAATAATGATGTCATCTATTTTGAGGATGAAAAGATTATTGATCTAGATGAAGTCGTCTTGGTAGGCGAACATAACTTGGAGAATATTCTCGCTGCAATCACAGCTGCCAAGCTTTTCGGCGTATCCAATCAGGCGATTAAAGCCGTTCTCAGAAGTTTTAGCGGCCTGGAACATCGTTTGGAACATGTCGGCACCATCCACGACCGCATTGTTTACAACGATTCTAAGGCAACTGATATTGAGGCCACTCAAAAAGCCTTAGGCAGTTTCAAACAAGATATTACCTTAATTGCCGGCGGCTTGGATCGTGGCGATGATCTGACCAGATTAGTTCCGAATCTGAAAAAAGTTGTCAGTCTGATTGTTTACGGCCAGACCAAGGGCAAGCTGCAGGAAGCAGGGAAACTGGCCGGCATTGCTCGGATTGTTGTCGTTGACAATTTAACAGATGCTGTTGCGAAGGCTAAAGAAATCAGCCAGCCTGGTCAGGTCATTTTGTTCAGCCCGGCGGCTGCAAGTTGGGACCAATTTGCTAATTTTGAGATACGAGGGCGTGAGTTTAAGAAACTAATTCAGGCCGAGGAGGGCTGGTCATGAGTATGAGATTAATTGTTTCAGGCGGCGGCACCGGGGGACACATCTATCCGGCTTTGGCCTTAGTAGAGACGCTGCGAAAAAAAGATCCTGATGCCAAAGTACTTTACGTCGGCTCATTTCGCGGCTTAGAGGGCGGCATTGTCCCGAAAACGGGCCTGTCATTTAAGCAGCTTCATGTGCAGGGCTTTTCGCGTTCACTTTCTTTGACGAACTTCAAGACAATCAGGTTGTTTTTAAAAGCTGTTAAAGAGGCTAAAAAGATTATTGCTGATTTCAAACCGGATATCGTATTAGGTACTGGTGGTTATGTTTCGGGTGCTGTCCTATATGCGGCTCAACGCATGCATATCCCAACAGTGATTAATGAACAGAATTCCATTGCCGGCATGACAAATAAATTTCTTAGCCGAGGAGCTGACAAAATTGCGATCAGTTTTCCTAACGCGGCCAGTCAGTTTCCGAAAGATAAGGTCGTCATGACTGGCAATCCGCGCGGTCAGCAGGTGGCTGAAAAAAAGAGCACTTTCAGTCTGAAAGATATCTCATTTAAAGAGAAACTGCCAACAGTTTTGATTTTTGGCGGTTCCGGTGGTGCCTTGGCTTTAAATCGGGCTGTTGTTGATTTTGCACAGCGTTTTGCCAAACAAACACAGATGCAGGCAATTTTCGTTACTGGTAAAAAATACTTTGCCTCTGTTAGCGAAAAATTGCTTAATCTTGACGTTCATAGCAGCAATCTGGCAGTGCTGCCTTATCTAGATAATATGGATGAAGTACTGCCAAAAATAGATTTGCTGGTCAGCCGTTCCGGTGCAACAACCTTAGCTGAAATTACAGCACTAGGCATTCCATCGATTCTGATCCCGTCACCGAATGTGACTGCTAATCATCAGGAAAAAAATGCCCGCCAATTAGAAGAGGCTGGTGCGGCACAAGTCATTGTCGAATCAGAATTAACTTCCGCAAAGCTTTATCACGATATGACAGAGCTGCTGTCTGATTCAAAAAAACTGGAGCAAATGGCGGCTAAAGCCAAAAGCCTTGGTCACCCGGACGCCGCAGACCGGCTTTACGATCTGCTGCTTGAAGTGATTAATGACAAGCAGAGCCGCTAAAACACACAATCAAGTCCATAAACGGACAATGATCAATTTCCAAAAGGGCTCGCCTAATCTGCCGCATTTTAAAAATCCAATACTGAATAAGATTGGATTATTTTTTTCTGCCTTGATATTTGTTGTTTTGCTTGTTCAAATGCTGCTATTTTTGCGGCCTTTGCAAAAAATTACCGAAGTGAAAGTTTATACCGACCAGATGGATTATAAACAGATTTTGGACCGCGTTGGTATTCACACTGGTGATCCTTATTGGCGCTGGGCTGGCCAAGGGCAAACCGTCAACTATCCGGTTAAACACGATCCGATGATTAAATCTGTCAGTATGACTTTGTCTAAAAACGGCGTCGCGAGTCTGCATGTTCAAGAAATCTTAACGGCTGGTTTCGTCCAGAATGGACAAAGCTGGTATCGTTTGGACCAGCGGGGAAACCTGGGTCGCAAAATTGCTCAGCCCGATGGCAGAACACCTGTTTATACAAACTTTTCACAGAAGTCGCCTATTCTGAGACAGGCCGTCAAAGCCTACTTGTCTACGGATAAAGTGATTCGTCTATCTATTGGGCAAATCGTATTTTCGCCGGTTAAAAGTGCCCAGACAAGACTGGCACTAATTATGAACGATGGCAATCTCGTTTATGTACAGCCTGCTTCGATGGCGGCCAAGATGGCACTGTATCCGCAAATGGCAGCGGCGATGAAAGCACAAGGCATTGGAAAAGGGGTGATCGATTTGCAATATGGTTCTTTTGCAAGAAAATTTCAGGAAAGCGATAAACATTTGACTGATTCAATGCAAAATAACAAGTGACTGGATTACCGGTCAGAAAACAGCGAACAAATGTTTGAAAATTAAGATGGTTTTAAAGACCTTTATTATCATGGTAATCACTGTTAAATTTGTGTTTGTTGGATATGAATAATGATGTGATTGTCGGCCTAGATGTCGGCTCGGATAAAATTAAATGTGTGATTATCAAACGCACGCCTAATCAGCACTATGGTATTGTTGCTGTCGGCGAGACAGTCAGCCAGGGTGTTAAGCATGGTATGGTAGTAGATATAGCCGCAGCCAGCCGGTCGATTGCCGACGCGATTGCCCAGGCAGAAAGCAAAGCGAATTTCTCGATTACCGAGGTGAGCCTATCCTTACCGGCAATTCAAATTTCGATGCGGCATCTGCACGGCTCGGTGAATGTTGCCAGAAATGATAAACGCATTACTGAGGATGATGTTGTCAATGCCTTTCGACAAGCAGTTTCGACGGCTCAGCTGCCAGCTAACCAGGAAGTTGTCGATTTGATACCAGAGGAGTTTGTGATTGATGGCTTCGGCCAGGTTCCCAATCCGCTGGATATGGTTGGCGTGGTTCTCGAAGTGAACGCTCAGGCTTTTATCGGGCCCAAGACGATTGTTGAAAATTTGAAAACAGCCGTCCGCCAAGCGGGTTTGATTGTCTCTGAATTAATTCTTTCGCCAATCTCGGAAAGTGAATTGATACTCTCTGAGAATGAACAGAGCGAAGGCAGCATCATTATTGATTTAGGTGCCTTTCAGACAACGGCTTCCATTGTTAAAAATCATCGTTTACAGTTCATCGCAAATATTCAGCAGGGTGGTGCCTACGTCACTTCTGATATTCGGACCGTCTTGGCTGAGGAAAATCATATTTCGATTAGTTTTGATCAGGCTGAACAGATTAAACGTGATTTTGGGTATGCTGACCCCCTGAGGTTGGAAAGCGGGCGTAAGATCGAGCTCAATCGTGCTGGCAGCGGGCAGGTGCAGGAAGTTACGGTTTCCTATCTCTCGCAAATTATTGGTGCACGCCTAGAAGAAATTTCGTCTGAGCTATATGCCCATCTGAATCAGCTGCAGTCCTTACCGGTACCTAGAAGCATGGTTTTGACTGGCGGCGGCGCAGCTTTGGCTGGCATTGACGAACTGTTTAATAAACGTTTCAATAAACAAGTGCATGTGTTTGTTCCACAGGAAATTGGACTCAGGCATCCATCATTCGTCAATTCTTTGTCCGTTGCTAACTATGTTGCAAATCAATCTGTGACAGACTGGCTGGCAAAGCGTACACTAAATTTGGCACTGGTCCCTCCGAGTTCGGATTTCACACAGGCAAGCCCTGAAGGTGAGCAGCAAAAGGCAAGAAAGCGTAATAGAACCGGGTCAGATGAAAAAAAACCGGGTTTTCTTGATAAAATAAAAGAATATTATTCGCGGATGTTCGAATAAGAGGTAAAGATGGTAGGTAAAAGAAAAGCAACAGAAAATAATAATAACGACTTGGTTGCACCAGCAGCTCAGTCCGGTTATGGTGCAAACATTAAGGTTATCGGTGTTGGCGGCGGCGGTTCCAATGCAATCGATCGTATGATCGAAGAAGGGATCGAAGGCGTTCAGTTTATTGTCGCAAATACTGATATGCAGGCTTTGAGCGCTTCAAAAGCGCCAAACAAGCTTCAATTAGGACCAAAATTGACGCGCGGCCTCGGAGCTGGTTCGACACCGGAAGTCGGTGAAAAAGCTGGTGAGGAGTCACAACAATCAATTCAAGAAGTGCTGCAAGGAGCTGACTTAGTTTTTGTTACTGCCGGCATGGGCGGTGGTACCGGTAACGGTGCTGCTCCTGTGATCGCGCGCATTGCACGTGAGGTTGGTGCGCTGACTGTTGGTGTTGTGACTCGTCCCTTTAATTTTGAAGGGCCGAAGCGTGCCCGGTTTGCTGCTGAAGGTATTGCAAAATTGAAGGAAAACGTTGATACCTTGGTGGTTGTCTCCAACAATCGTCTTTTAGAAATCATGGATCGCAAGGCATCGTTGGCTGATTCCTTCAGAGCGGCTGATAATACTTTGCTGCAGGGTGTCCGCGGAATTTCCGACTTGATTACCAAGCCGGGTATCATCAACTTGGATTTTGCCGATGTTAAGACCATCATGACAAACGGTGGTATGGCTCTCATGGGTATCGGTTCTGCTACGGGCGAAAATCGTGCCGCAGAAGCGACAAAAGCTGCTATTGCCTCACCATTGCTCGAAGTTGACTTAAAGGGCGCTTCAGACGTTATTTTGAGTGTTACCGGTTCGGCTGATATGTCTCTGTACGAAGCTCAGACAGCGGCTGATGTTGTGACACAAGCTGCAGGACAAGATGTCAATATTGTCTTTGGAACTTCGGTCGATGACAAGCTTGAAGATGAGGTTCGTGTCACAGTTGTGGCCACACACATTAATCAAGGACCAAGCCAGCCAGCTGGTTCGTCTTCCAATGACGTTTTCACGATGAATAGCGAGGCACAGGATTCCGAAGCTGATCAGGGTAAGAAATCTTCCGTTTTCGATGATATTCCAAATGTGACTGTCGATCCGATTAGCGGTAACAACAAAGTTGTTCCGAATTCTAGCGCTGCTTCGGCGGCACCTAAATCCGCAGAGCCAAAGAATAATTCAGGTAAATTATTCGAAGATTGGCAGCTGAATACAGTTCGGCGCGATCAAAATCAGAACCCGCAGAACAATAATTCGCAATTTAATCGTCCAAATAATCAGAGTTCAGCGTTTAATCAATCCAACGATCCTTCGGATGATGATGACTCCTCATCGAGGCCCTCATTTTTCAAGCGTCATTAATATTTAATTAGGAGCAGATATGGCATTTTCATTTAAAAGTTTTTTCGGCGGCGCAGATGACGACGAAGAGGAATACGAAGACGCGAATTACGAACAGCAGCCCGCTCAGGCGCAGCGTAATCCCAATCCTCAAGCACAAACTGCAACCGCACAAAACTCAGCTAATTATCAAGGCAGGGGTAACTACGGATATAGTAACGAATATCGGCA
Organism: Oenococcus sp.; assembly: GCF_047725585.1. Lineage (NCBI taxonomy): Bacteria > Bacillati > Bacillota > Bacilli > Lactobacillales > Lactobacillaceae > Oenococcus > Oenococcus sp. The sequence goes on from NZ_JBDNNF010000007.1 coordinate 51,304, forward strand.
GCAGCCTCGTATGTCTGCTGTTGGCTCTTCAACGCAGAATAATAATAATTCAGCTAAAATTGATAGTCATATTGCGCTCTTTGTTCCAAAAGTATTTTCTGATGCCAAAACGATCGTGAATCAATTACTGCTTCATGAGGCGGTGATTGTTAATTTTTCTGCGATTGACAGCACCCAGTCTTCAAAGATTGTGGATTTTGTTGCCGGCGCGATTTATGCAGTTGAAGGCTCCATCGAAAAAATTTCTGATGACATTTGGTTGATCGCTCCTAATAATTATGCAGTGTCTGGTTCTGGATCGGCAGCAGATGCGATGGGGCAAAATGCCCGTTTCTAACTTTATCTATTATTTGTACGTCCTCATTCATTGGGCTGTGGATATCTATTCTTGGATGATTGTCTTGTCTGCCGTGATCACTTGGCTGCCGAATTTACGAGCCTCGAGACTGGCTTACTGGCTGAATCGTTTGACACAGCCTTTTATCGGTATTTTTCAACGCCTGATTCCGCCAATTGTCGGAATCGATTTTTCACCTTTGATCGCATTACTGGTTTTACAGTTTGCTGATCGTGCTTTGCTCGCAATTTTTGTACAATTGTTTTAATGACAAATTTTGAGATTAATTTAGACGCATATCCTGAGCCAGAAAGGCCATTTATTAAAAAGGCACTTGGCTGGGTGCGTGCTGCATTCAAAGACAGTTTTTTAACTGTCTTTTTGAATCCGCGAGAACAGCTGCTGCTGGCCGGCTTGGCCAAACAGGCTGACTTGTCGATTGTTTTTTCTGGTGGTTATCCGCAGGCTGAGAATAAGCGTGCCCTTATCTCGGCTGGTACTGGAGAACCTGACTTTCAGATTGCAGTACTCCAATTGGATTATGCAGCCAAGTATATTCACCTGCATCATTCTACGATCCTTGGTTCTTTGCTGCATCAGGGAATTGCCTATGATCGTATCGGTGACGTGATCCACGAGAGTGATCGCTGGCAGATTTTGATTGATTCCCAGCTGGCACAATTTGTGACTGACAATGTGAAAAGAGCCGGGTCGAAAAAAATTGCTTTTCATGAAGTTGAAGCTTCTGATTTGCTGACACCTGAATCTGATGAAAAAGAAAAAGAGGTGATCGTGGCATCTCAGCGAATCGATTTGCTGATCAGCCAGATTTACAACTTTTCTCGGGCACACGCCAAAGATTTGATCGAGAGCGGTCAAGTCATGGTCAATTGGTTTGAGAATGATAACCCGAGTTATTTGGCTAAATTGGGCGATGTGATTTCAACACACTCATTTGGGCGAATCCGCCTGATCGAGACTCGTGGGACCACGAATCGCAACAAAATTAGATTGAAGATTGGAATTGTCGGAAAAAACTAGAAATTTGCTGACAGTTTTGTATAATGGCTTTATATCACTGGAACAGAAAGTTAAAGTTTAGACGCCAAGCAAGCCGGGTTGATGGAAGCCGGCCGTCAATGAATTTTTTCAGATCAGCCGGTTGGAGTAATTGAGATACTGAGGCATGCTGTGATTGTCAGCGTGTGAAGTTGGGTGGTACCACGTGAAAACGTCCCGATATTTCGAGACGTTTTTTATTATCTGGAAAAGGGTGAAAAGAGACTATGAAGATCAAAGATACATTACATTTAGGCCATACGGATTTTCCGATGCGCGGCAGTCTGCCAAAGACTGAACCTGTCCGCGAAAAACAATGGGCTGATGACAAACTTTACGAACAGCGTTTGGCATTGAATAAAAACAAGCCGCATTTCAACCTGCATGACGGTCCGCCATATGCCAACGGAAACATTCATATCGGCCATGCGATGAACAAGATCTCCAAGGATATCATTGTCCGTTATAAAAATATGACTGGCTATTATGCCCCTTACGTACCGGGCTGGGATACACATGGTTTGCCGATCGAGCAGCAGCTGACTAAGGCCGGCCATGACCGTAAAGCGATGGCAAAAGCTGATTGGCGCCGTTTGGCACATGATTATGCGCTCAAACAAGTCGACATGCAGCGCAAAGATTTCAAGCGCTTAGGTGTTTTGGGCGACTGGGATCATCCGTATCTGACACTGCAACCGGAATTTGAGGCGGCTCAGATTCGTGTTTTTGGTGCCATGGCTGGCAAAGGCTATATCTACCGTGGTTTGAAACCGGTTTATTGGTCTTGGAGTTCGGAATCTGCTTTGGCTGAAGCTGAAATCGAATATCATGATTTGGAATCAACGTCGCTTTTTTATGCCAACCGTGTCAAAGATGGTAAAGGGATTTTAGATCACGATACTTATCTGGTTGTCTGGACGACGACGCCTTTTACGATTACGGCCTCTCGCGGGATTACCTTAGGACCTGATTTTGATTATGTGCTGGTCAAAGCGGCTAATGATGATCGCAAGTTTGTCGTTGCCAAAGCCTTGCTAGAAGAAAATGCTAAGCGTTTCGGCTGGCAGGATTGCAAAGTTCTTGCCACTTATAAAGGCATCGATTTGGATAAAATCACGGTCGAACATCCTTGGGATCCAGATGTGACCGAACTTGTTATGAACGCGAATCATGTCACTTTGGATGCTGGAACTGGTCTTGTTCATACGGCGCCTGGCTTTGGTGAAGACGACTACAATGTCGGCATGAAATACGGCATCGAAGTAGCCATGACTGTCGATGAAAAAGGGTATTTGATGGCTTCAGCCGGACCTGATTTTCAAGGCAAATTCTATGATGATGTGACACCGATTGTGATTGATAAATTAAAAGCAGCCGGTTTGTGGCTGGCAACGGAAAAAATTGTTCACTCATATCCATTTGACTGGCGGACAAAAAAGCCGATTATCTGGCGCGCTGTGCCGCAGTGGTTTGTTTCCATTGAGCCATTTAGAAAACAAATTCTTGATCAGATCGGCAATGTGACTTTCTATCCGGATTGGGGCAAAGTCCGTCTGTACAATATGATCAAAGACCGCGGCGACTGGGTTATTTCCCGGCAGCGTGTCTGGGGTGTGCCATTGCCGATTTTCTATGCTGAAGACAAGACACCAATCGTTGATGAAAAATTGATTGATCATGTGGCCGATTTGTTTGCTAAACACGGATCGACTTACTGGTTTGAACACACGGCTAAAGAATTGCTGCCGGATGACTATACAAATCCGCACAGCCCTCATGGTGAATTCACAAAAGAAGAAGATATCATGGATGTCTGGTTCGATTCTGGATCAAGCTGGGCCGGCGTCATGCAGCAAAGAGACAATCTCGATTACCCAGCTGATGTCTATTTGGAAGGTGCCGACCAATTCCGCGGCTGGTTTAATTCCAACATCATCACGTCTGTGGCTGTTAATGGCATTGCGCCTTATAAGTCTGTGATTGCTCAGGGCTTTGTCTTCGATGATAAAGGGCAGAAAATGTCCAAGTCCTTGGGGAATATCATTTCGCCAAACGAAATTGCTGATCAAATGGGGATTGAAATCATCCGTCTCTGGGTCATGAGCATTGATTCCAGTGAAGATGTACATGTCTCGCGCGGTATTTTGAAACAGGTTTCTGAATCTTACCGTAAGATTCGCAATACAATGCGTTTCCTATTGGCCAATACAGAAGACTTTGATGCTAAAAAAGACCGCGTACCATTTGAAAAACGGGCAGCCGTTGACAAGTGGATGACGGTCAAATTGAATCAATTTGTCAAAGACTGGCACGAAAAGATGCAGCGTTATGACTTCTATGATTTGTTCAAACAGTTGATTAATTTTGTTTCCACGGATTTGTCGGCCTTCTATCTGGACGTGGCCAAAGACATTGTCTATATCGATGAAGCAGATTCGGCCGAGCGTCGTTCTATGCAAACTGTTTTCTACGAGACTGCTGTGACGCTGACGAAACTTCTGACGCCGTTTTTGCCGCATACAGCCGAAGAAATTTGGGAAAATCTCCAAGAACCGGAAGCCTATTCTTATTTGTCTGAGGCGCCGGAATTCCAGCCGATTGCTGAAGCTGATAGTTTGCTGGCTGATTGGCAGACATTCTTTGATTTCCGCGACCAGGTGAATAAGGAATTGGAAAATGCCCGTGAAAAATCCTTGATCGGAAAAAGTGCCGAAGCAGCTTTGACAGTTGTTTTGACTCAAGAACAGGCTGATACTTTTGCAAAGCTCGGCTTGGATCTGCGTAAATTGCTGATGGTCAGCCAATTGACACAAAGCCAAGGCAGCGAGACATCTGTCCAAGTGGCGCATGCTAGCGGAGCAGTTGATCCTCGAGACCGGCTTTTCCATGATGATATTGGGGCAGACCAGAAGTTCCCGATGTTTTCTAAGAAAAACGCTGAAATTGTCGAGCACGATTTCCCGACTTTGACTGCAGCAGACTTGGAGGATTAAATTAATTATTTGTTTTAAAAAGAGCTCAGGCTCTTTTTTTGTTTGCCATTTTTTGGAAAGAATGCCCTTATCTAGGGATTCTTGTCGATATGCTTAATATTCGGGAAACATTAAAAATAATAAGAATTCTTAATCAAAATTTACGTAAATATAGCAAAACACGAACGTTCGGAAATAGATAGGCTGGATTTTTCAGTTTTTTTGGGGTACACTAAACAAGTATTTCGGAGGAAAGATGTCAGATACGAAGGTTGCGCTAGTAATGGGATCGGTTTCAGATTGGGACACAATGAAGCAAGCTGTCTCAGTTTTGAAAAACTTGCATGTGCCCTTTGAGAAGCATGTTATTTCCGCTCATCGTATGCCGGATCAGCTGAGTGCCTTTGCCAAATCCGCGAGAGATCGGGGCATTCAGATTATCATCGCTGGTGCTGGCGGGGCTGCACATTTACCCGGCATGCTTGCGGCTAACACGACTGTACCCGTTATCGGTGTACCCATGCAGTCTCATGCATTAAATGGTTTGGATTCATTATTATCGATTGTGCAGATGCCGGCAGGCGTTCCGGTAGCGACCACGGCGATCGGCACGGCCGGTGCAAAAAATGCCGCTTATCTAGCTGCATCCATTCTGAGTCTTTCTGATTCAGAAGTTTTAGATCAATTAAATTTATTTAGGAAAAAACAGACTGAAAAGGCCATTGAAAGCGAGATGCAGCTCAATGACTGAGATGAGGTCTATTTTTTTTCCGCCAGCTACGATCGGCATTATCGGTGGCGGACAATTAGGACAGATGATGGCTTTGTCTGCTAAAGCCATGGGCTATCACGTTGGTGTGTTGGATCCAACGCCCGATGCACCGGCAGCTCAAGTATCCGACTTTCAAATTACGGCTGCCTATGATGATCGACAAGCCTTGACTAAGCTGGCCGAAAAGTCTGATCTGCTAACCTATGAATTTGAAAATGTCGATCAAAAAGCACTCACAGCGGTTGCAAAAGCGACTAGTACGGCTGTTCCACAAGGCGTGGCTTTGTTAGACATTACTTCAAACCGTTTGAATGAAAAAAATTTCCTGCGCGATCATGGTTTGCCGACAACGGCGTTTGCAGCGGTCGCTTCGCCAGCAGAATTGAGAAAAGCGGTCAAAGAAATTGGTTTTCCTGGAATTTTAAAAACGATTTCTGGCGGCTATGACGGACACGGCCAATGGGATATGAATTCTCAGCAGGATGTTGATCAATTGATAGAAAACTGGCCGGACAAGCTGACCGCGATTCTAGAAAAACGGGTTGACTTTGTCAAAGAGATTTCGATCATGGTCACGCGTGACGGCCAAGATCAAGTCAAATTATGGCCGGTCACAGAGAACCTGCACCAGCATCACATCCTGCATTTCTCGATTGCGCCGGCCGATATCAAGCCGGAAGTCCGTCAATCAATTCGTGATAAGGTCACGCATTTGGCACGGGAATTGCATTTATATGGTGTCTTGGGTGTTGAGATGTTTTTTACAGCCGATGATCGCGTGATTATTAATGAATTGGCACCGCGGCCGCACAATTCGGGGCATCTGACGATTGAGGCCTGCAATGTTTCCCAATTCGAAGGACATATCCGTTCAATCTGCGGATTGCCGATTGCCGATCCAATTTTACAAGCACCGGCCGCGATGCGAAATCTATTGGGTGATGATCTGCTAGCTGCGCGCCAGGATTTGCTGGAACATCCTGAGTGGCATTTTCACGATTATGGCAAGGCAGAAGTCCGGCCCGGCAGAAAGATGGGGCACATTACAGTCGTCGGCAGCGACGCAATCAAAGAATTAAAAGGGTGGAGACCATGACAGAAAAATTATTGTATTCAGGAAAAGCCAAAGACATGCTGCAGACAGACGATCCGCGGGTGATCCACGTCCGTTACAAAGATCAGGCGACGGCCTTAAACGGCAAGGTCAAAGAACAAATTCCTGGCAAAGGGCAGCTGGCTTCGCATATTTCGGCTCTGCTCTTTGATTATCTGACGGTCAAGGGCATTGAAAACCATTTTATAAAGGAACTGGATAACGGCGATGCACTGGTCAGAAAAGTCACGATTGTGCCATTGGAAGTTGTCACACGGAATCTGACAGCCGGCCACTTTGCTTCTCGATTCGGCCAAGCTGAACATTTACCACTGAAACCGGCCGTTCATGAATTTTATTTCAAGTCTGACGCTTTAGATGATCCTTTTATCAATGACGAGCAGATCTTGGCCTTGAAAATTGCTGATGGCAAGACGATCGCGGCCTTAAAAGAAAAAGCTGAAACAGTCAATCAGCTGTTAACAGAATTGTTTGCTTCAATCGGAGTGACCTTAGTCGATTTCAAATTGGAATTTGGTTTTACAGATGATGGGCGGTTGATTTTAGCTGATGAGTTGTCACCGGATAACATGAGGCTGCTTGATCAGGAGAGCCAGCAGTCTTTGGATAAAGATGTTTTTCGGAAAAAGACCGGCGATTTGAGAGTCGGTTATCAAACTGTGTTAACCCGTTTGAACAATAAATTGAGCATAAAGGAAAACTAACTATGTACTTAGCTAAAATTTACGTCACTTATAAAAAATCGATTCTGGATCCGCAAGGTGAGGTTGTTAAGTCAGCCCTGCATCGTCTGAATTATACGAATGTACAGGCTGTTACTTGCGGGAAATATTTTGAAATCAAGCTGGATACTGCTGATAAAGCAGCAGCTGCTAAGGAAGTCGAGACATTTTCTGACGAACTGCTGATCAATATCAATATGGAGAGCTTTACTTACGATTTGAGCGAACTGGCTGAGGCGGTGGATTAACATGCGCGCGGCGGTGATTAATTTTCCTGGTTCCAATTGCGTACTGGATATGTATTATGCGCTGAAGGATTTTCGACTTGATGCTGAAATTGTTGATGCCAACCAGGAAAATCTAGATGGCTTTTCAGCAATTTTTCTGCCGGGCGGCTTTTCTTATGGTGATTATCTGCGCACAGGCGCGATCGCGCGTTTTGCGCCAGCCATGAAAGGCGTTGCCAAAGCGGCGAAAGATGGTCGGCTGGTTGTCGGCATTTGCAACGGTTTTCAAATTCTGACGGAAGCTGGCTTGCTGCCCGGTGCCTTAAGGGAAAATGCCAAACCGGGCTTTATCTGCGATGAAATCACATTAAATGTTGCTAACCCCGACAGTATCTTCTCATCGGCTTATGACAAGTTGCAAATCACATTGCCGATTGCTCACGGTGCCGGCAATTATTACGCTGACGCACAGACACTGGCATCATTAAAAGCACATCAGCAGATTATTTTCACTTATGAAGATAATCCTAATGGCTCCTTGGATGATATCGCCGGAATTGTCAATCAGGCGGGAAATGTGTTTGGCATGATGCCCCATCCTGAACGCGCTGTCGATCCGCTTTTGGGCAACACGGACGGGCGCGCTTTCTTCCAATCAATTCTGCAAAGAAAGGATCTTTTAACCCATGCTGACTAAAGTAAATCCTGAACCAAAAACGGCTGTCCAGATTCAAACCGAAAAAATTTACGCTGATTGGGGGCTGACTGAGCGCGAATACGACATTATTAAAACGCGTCTGGGCCGTTTGCCTAATTACACGGAAACGGGCTTATTTTCAGCCATGTGGTCCGAACACGCTTCTTATAAAAAATCTAAGCCATTACTGCGCAGCTTTTGGTCAAAAAATGAGCGCGTCCTGCAAGGACCTGGCGAAAACGCCGGTATTTTGGATATCGGTGATGGTCAGGCAGTTGTTTTCAAAGCCGAAAGTCATAATCATCCATCTCAAGTTGAACCTTATCAGGGTGCGGCTACCGGAGTTGGTGGTATTTTAAGAGACATTTTTGCCATGGGGGCTCAGCCGATCGCAGTTTTGGATTCCTTGCGTTTTCCAGAAGTCACCGATGACAAGACACGTTCTTTAATTGACGGCGTGATTGCAGGGATTGCTGGTTATGGAAATTCAATCGGTATTCCCACAGTTGGTGGCGATGTCTATTTTGATGATTCATATCGCGGCAATCTGTTGTGCAATGTAATGGCTGTCGGCTTGATGAATCACAGTATTATCAAAGTCGGTCAGGCTCGCGGTGCCGGCAATTCGGTAATTTATGTTGGCGCCAAGACAGGACGTGACGGGATAAACGGTGCCAGTTTTGCTTCAGCTGAATTCTCGTCTGAAAAAGCTGCTCAGCGTTCAGCCGTCCAAGTTGGTGATCCCTTTATGGAAAAACTGGTCATGGATGCCACAATCAAAGCTGTTAAAGACCTGCCGGATATTGTCTTGGGCATTCAGGATATGGGTGCGGCCGGGATTTTGTCTTCCTCATCGGAAATGGGCGAAAAAGGCCACTCAGGGATTGAGCTGAATCTGGATCGCGTACCAGTTCGTGAGACCGGCATGATTCCTTATGAATTGATGCTGTCCGAATCGCAGGAACGCATGCTGCTAATCGCCGCTAAAGGGCAGGAACAGCGCGTGATCGATCTCTATAAAGATTTCGGATTAGACGCGGTCGTGATTGGCAAAGTCACAGATGATGGCCGTTATCGTTTGACCTTTCAAGGGGAAACGGTCGCTGATGTCGACATTAATCTGCTGACAAAAGCGCCTTCCAGCGAACTGCCTAGTCAATTACCGGCTCATATCGCCGAGGCTGAGCAAACACAATTCCAGCCAGTTATGAAAGATCCGGCTGAAATGTTTTTGAAAATGCTGGCATCCCCGACAATTGCTTCAAAAAAAGCCTTTTATCGTCATTTTGATTCCATGGTTAGAAGCGACACAGTCTTACGTCCCGGATCAGATGCCGCGGTCTTGCGTATTCGCGGGACAAAAAAAGCGCTAGCGATGACGACTGACGTCAATAGCCGTTATGTCTATCTGGACCGATATGAGGGCAGCCGCATGGCCATGGCCGAGGCAGCTAGAAATATCGTTGCCAGCGGTGCGATTCCGATCGGGATTACGGATTGCTTGAATTTCGGCAATCCCGATGATCCAGAAATTTTTTATGAGTTAAAAGAGTCAATCGCCGGTCTGAATCAGATGGCTAAAAAACTAAATACGCCAGTGATTTCCGGCAATGTTTCCCTATATAACGAGACAGATCATCAAGCGATTTACCCGACGCCGATGGTCGGCATGGTTGGCTTGATTGAAGACAACCGCCAGATTACTTCGGTACCTTTCAAGCGGGCCGGTGATTTGATTTATTTAATCGGCCAAACACAAGACGACTTTAACGGTACGGAAATCCAAAAACTGTTAACGGGTAAGATTTCCGGAAAACTTTTCACTTTTGACGAGACGGCTGAATTAGCTAACCAACAGTTTGTTACTAAGGCGATTGCAACTGGCCTGCTGGCTTCGGCACATGATTTGTCTGAAGGCGGTTTGGCTGTGGCTTTGTCCGAATCTGTTTTCAATACGGATTTCAGTTTCCAAGTGGCTTTTCAGGGCACACATGCAGCTTTGTTCTCAGAGACCAATGGTCGTTTTATCGTCTCCGTGACAGCTGACAAGCAGCAGGCCTTTGAACAATTAGCCGGTAAACAGGCTGAGCTGATCGGTAAAGTCACCGATGGCACAACACTAGAAATTAAAGATGCTGAAGGCAGTTTTTCAATCAGCAAGCAGCAAGCCGCCGATCGCTGGCAGAATGCACTGGCTGAGTTGATGAGCTAATGGAGAAATCATGACGAAATTGCAAGCAGCAACTGATGTGCAAGGATTGAATGAAGAATGCGGCCTCTTTGGTGTCTGGGGATTGCCGGATGCGGCGCAGACAACTTTTTACGGTATGCACGCCTTGCAGCATCGCGGTCAGGAAGGTGCTGGGATTGTTTCAAATGATCACGGCCATTTGTGGCAGCGGCGGGGACTGGGGCTATTGTCGGATGTTTTCCGTGACCCAGAGAAAATCGAAAGCTTAAAAGGCACTTCGGCGATTGGCCACGTGCGTTATGCCACGGCTGGCACGCATGGGATTGAAAACATTCAGCCTTATCTGGTGCACTTTAATGACTATCAGATTGCTTTAGCTCACAACGGCAATATCACAAATGCGCTGACTCTTCGCAAACAACTGGAGGATTCCGGATCGATTTTCCAGTCTTCTTCTGATTCGGAAATTCTGCTGCATCTGATCCGCCGTTCGCACAAAAGCACGATGAAAGAAAAAATTGCCGAATCGTTATTAAAGCTGCGCGGCGGTTTTGCCTTTCTGCTGTTAACGCCGGATGGTATGTACGCCGCTTTGGATCCGCATGGTTTTCGGCCATTTTGTGTCGGGCGTCTGCCTGGCGGCCAGTATGTCGTGGCTTCTGAAACAGCCGCTTTGACGATGACCGGGGCGGAATTTTTATTCGATATTCAGCCCGGCGAATTATTGACGATCAACGATCAAGGCCTGCAAATCGACCATTATACGCAGCATGTTTCGCTGAATATCGATGTGATGGAATATATCTATTTCGCGCGGCCGGATTCGACGATTTACGGGGTTAATGTCCACATGGCGCGCAAACACATGGGACGCAGACTGGCGATCGAACAGCCAGTCCCAAATGCTGATATGGTTGTCGGCGTGCCAAATTCATCACTGTCGGCTGCTCAAGGATACGCAGAAGAAGCCGGCCTGCCAAACGAAATGGGCCTCGTGAAAAATCAATACATCGCGCGGACTTTTATTCAGCCTAACCAGGATCGGCGTGAACGGGCTGTCCGCATGAAGTTGTCACCAGTTAAAGAAGTCGTAGCAGACAAGTCAATTGTGCTGATTGACGATTCGATCGTTCGCGGCACGACCTCCATGTACATTATTCAGATGCTCAAAGACGCCGGCGCACGCGAAGTGCATGTCCGGATTGCCTCACCAGCTTTTAAATACCCGTCTTTTTACGGCGTTGATATGCAGACGACCGACGAATTGCTGGCTGCCAATCACACGCTGGCAGAAATGACTGAGATGATTCACGCTGATTCGCTGGCCTTTTTATCTGTCGAAGGCTTGGTTGATTCGATTAATCTCAAGACGCCTTATCCGGGAAAGGGTTTAACGACAGCCTATTTCGACGGCCATTATCCGTCACCGATTTATGATTACGCACCGTCTCTGCAGGCAAAAGCTGATGCTGGCCTGGTGGTCTTTGATCCAGAGCCGGCTGCTGAATCTGTCTTAACCAGCAACATGATTATTTCCAAACAAGAAGGAGCTGTCTATGAGTGAGGACGCTTACGCCAAATCCGGTGTTGATATCAAAGCCGGCGAAGACGCAGTCGCAAAAATTTCGGATTCAGTCAAATCTACTTATACAGATGGCGTACTGGATGGCATCGGGTCTTTTGGTTCTTTTTTCCAGCTGCCGGCAGGGTACAAAAATCCCGTCCTCGTCTCTGGTACAGACGGCGTCGGTTCCAAATTATTGTTGGCCCAAGCTGCTGATCAGCATGGCAGCATCGGCCAGGATTTAGTCGCGATGGTGGCAAACGACATTCTCGTCCAAGGCGCCAAGCCTTTGTTTATGCTTGATTATTTAGCCATTGATCACGTTGAATCCGACAAAGTTGCCAAGATCGTGGCCGGAATCGCTGATGGTGCCCGCCAAGCTGGCATGGCTTTAATCGGTGGCGAGATGGCCGAATTAGCTGATATGTATCCCAAAAATGAGTACGATCTGGCAGGATTTGCCGTTGGCGTTGTCGACAAGACAGCGATTTTGGACGGCAGTCGGTCAGCCAAAGGGGATGTGTTGCTTGGCCTAGCATCAAACGGATTACACTCGAATGGTTTTTCGCTGGTCCGCCAACTGCTCATGAAAAATCCTGACCTGAGCTGGGCACAGCTGGATCCTAATTTGCAGACAGAATTATTAAAGCCGACGCGCATTTATGTCAAAGCGCTCTTACCGTTAATGCAGGCACACCGTATTCATGCGGCTGCTCACATCACGGGCGGCGGCATGCTGGAAAACCTGCCGCGGATGTTAAATAACAATGTTACTGCTGAAATTCACTGGGGGACTTGGCCGATCCCAGCTATTTTCAAACGCCTGCAGACTGCCGGCCAATTATCAGACACAGAGATGCTGCGGACTTTTAACCTTGGTATCGGCTTGGTTGTTACAGTTGCGCCTGATCAGGCGGCGGCCGCTTCAGAAAGCCTAAAAGCTGCCGGCGAGCAAGTCTATCCAATCGGGCATCTAATAAAGAGGGCCGCGTCCGATCAAGCCCTGACATTTGTCGGGCAGCCGGATTGGAGCCAGGAGTCATGACGGCGCCGATTCGCTTAGCTGTTTTTGCTTCGGGAAAGGGCACAAATTTTTCAGCACTCGCAGCATTTATCGAGCAAGAATTGCCGCAAGCTCAAATTGTCCGTCTGATTGTTGACCACGCGCACGTTCCCGTCATTGACCGCGCCGCCAAACACGACGTGCCGGTCAGCGTGATCAAATATTCAGCTTACGCAGACAAATCTGCAGCCGAAAAGGCGATTCTGGCGATTCTCAATAAAGATCAGGTCCAAGGTATTTTGCTGGCCGGTTTTATGCGCATCATCGGGCCGGATTTGCTAGCCGCGTTTCCAAATAGAATTATCAACATCCATCCAGCACTGCTGCCGAGTTTTCCGGGCCGCCAGGGCATTGCCGACGCCTTTGATTACGGCGTGAAAGTGACCGGCGTGACGATTCATTTCGTCGATAGCGGTGTTGATTCAGGAAAAATAATTGCTCAGACTGCCGTTCCGATCGCAGATGGTGAGACTTTAGCCGAGGTAGAAACACATATTCACGAAGTCGAGCACCGGCTTTATCCGCAGACTTTAAAAAAATTGATTAAAAAGGGAGTATTTACCGCATGAAAAGAGCATTGTTGAGTGTTTCAGATAAGACAGGCCTCGTCGATTTTGCCAAGGGACTGGTTGAAAACGATTACGAGCTGATTTCCACGGGCGGCACTTTAAAAACGCTGCAGGAAGCGGGTATTGCGGCCAAATCAATCACGGAGATCACGCATTTTCCGGAAATTCTCGATGGCCGTGTCAAGACTTTGCATCCGGCTGTCCATGCGGCTTTGTTGGCCAAACGGGAAAACGCTGATCATATGGCAACTTTAAAAGAGCTGGACATCACGCCAATCGACCTTGTGGCTGTCAACTTATATCCTTTTAAAGAGACCGCCAGCAATCCCAACGCGACTTACGATCAGGCGATTGAAAACATTGATATCGGCGGGCCTTCGATGATTCGTTCGGCGGCCAAAAACGCCAAAGATGTCCTGGTACTCGTTGACCCGGCGGATTATGCCGCTGTTTTAACGGCCATCTCAGCAGACGAGATCACTGACGACCTGCGCCGGACATTGCAAGCCAAGGCTTTTCGTCACACGGCAGCTTACGATGCTTTGATCGCGTCCTATTTGTCAAAGACAGCCTTCCCGGAAAAACTCACTTTGACCTACGAAAAAGATTTCGATCTGCGTTACGGCGAAAATCCACATCAAAAAGCGGCCGTTTATGCCAATTCAATTCCGACGCCATATTCGATTCTGCAGGCTAAAATCCTGCACGGTAAAAAACTCAGCTACAACAATATCAAAGATGCCGACGCTGCCTTGAGAACGATTCTGGAATTCAATCGGAAGCCGACTGTCGTGACACTCAAACATATGAATCCGGCTGGTATCGGCCAGGCGGATACAATTGAAACGGCCTGGGACAAGGCTTTTGCGGCTGATGATATCTCGATTTTCGGCGGGATCGTCGTGGCTAACCGCGAAATCGATCTGGCCACTGCGACAAAAATGCACGCGATTTTCCTGGAAATCATTATTGCGCCAAGTTTCACGCCCGAAGCTTTTGACATGCTGGCCAAAAAGAAGAATCTGCGTTTGCTGTCTCTGCCAATCGCCGATAAGCTGCCTAAAGAAATCGAAGTGACTTCTGTCTTGGGCGGTGCTGTGGCTCAGGAAATGGATGATGTCGTCGAAGAAGATGCTGACCTAGAGGTCGTTTCGGAAAAACAACCGACCGCCGAGCAGATTTCAGCTTTGATTTTTGCCCAAAAAGCTGTCAAACATGTCAAATCCAACGCCATTCTCGTCGCGACTGACGGCCAGACTTTGGGTATCGGTGCCGGTCAGCCTAACCGCATTGATTCTGTGAAAATTGCCATTGCACATGCCGAGACGAAGCCGGATTCTGCAAATGCTGTGCTAGCTTCTGATGCCTTTTTCCCAATGGACGACTCTGTCTCTTTTGCAGCTTCCAAGGGCATCACTGCGATTGTCGAACCCGGTGGCTCAATTAAAGACAAAGATTCGATTGCCATGGCAAACAAACTGGGCGTCGTCCTCGTCTTTTCACACCGCCGGCATTTCCGCCACTAACACAAAAGGAGGGCTCATTAGTCATGGCTAAAGTATTAATCATTGGCACAGGTGCTCGCGAGCATAGCCTAGCCAAAACATTTCTTGCAAGTAAGCATGTCGACACTGTGATTGTCGCACCTGGCAATGACGGGATGATAGAGCTTGGCATCCAGACTGCGTCCGTGGCCGTGGATGATTTACCCGGTTTGGTCGCTCTGGCGAAAAAAGAAGAGATCGACTTGACTTTTGTGGGCAGTGAAGAGCCGCTGGTTTTGGGCGTCGTTGATGCTTTTCAACAAGCCGGCCTGCGCATTTTCGGGCCAAATAAAGCGGCTGCTCAATTAGAAGGATCCAAGACATTCGCCAAAAAAATCCTGCAATTAGCCCAGGCACCGACGGCAGCTTATCATACGGTTAGTTCACTGGTCGATGCTGAAAAAATCGTGGCTGGCAAACAGCTGCCAGTTGTCTTTAAGCTAGACGGTTTAGCGGCAGGCAAGGGCGTCTCAATTATCAAAACGCGCCCAGAAGCTTCCGAAAAACTAGCTGAAATCTACAAAATCAATCCCGGCGAAAACCTACTGATTGAAGACTTCATGTCTGGGATAGAGTTTTCCATGTTTACCTTAGTCGGCAGTCATGGACAAATCGTTAACTTGCCAGCGGCTCAGGATCATAAGCGCCGTTTTGACGCCGACAAAGGGCCTAATACTGGCGGCATGGGTGCCTATAGCCCGATGCTGCAGCTGCCGGATTCAGTCTTACAAGAGACAACAGACAAAATTATTCTGCCGACAATCCGCGCCATGGCCGCTAATCAGACGCCTTTTGTCGGGGTCTTGTATTCCGGCTTGATGTTGACGCAAACTGGTGTTAAAGTCGTCGAATTCAATGTGCGTTTTGGCGATCCGGAAACACAAGTGGTGCTGCCTCAGCTGACCTCGGATTTTTACGAATTGATCTCAGATCTGCTTGCTGGCAAAACGACTCAGGCAGCTTGGCAAGATCAAGACGTGTATTTAGGCGTTGATATCGCAGCTCCGGGTTATCCCGAAGATGTTCAGCCGGGCTTCCTAACGCCACTGCCAGCAGACTTGCCAGATGGTTTTGAGATTGATTATGCAGCTGTTCGCAAGTCCGGCCAGCAATTCCTATCGACTGGCGGGCGTGTGGCGACGATCGTGGTGCACGCTGCGACAATGCTGGCGGCACAAGAAAAAATTTATAAATATTTAGATCAGGCACATTTAAAACTGGCTTATCGTCACGATATCGGTTATCAATTGGCCGCATTCCAAAAGAATTTTTCCCGGCAGCACTAAGATTTGACCTCCTCGGTCAATTTAGCTGTTGCTTTTTTACTGATCTTTGGTAAGATAAATAACAATCAAGCAGGTATATCGTCGGATAATGGCTGACAGTTTCTACCCAGCACCTATGCTGGACTATCTGTGGATGTGGTTCTTTTTGGCATCCGCAGGGACTTCTTGAAGCTTTCTGCGAATGCCTTTTTGTATATAAACGTGAGGATAATATGACAGATTTTTCTAACAAATATAAGAAACTCGGATTGACTTTTGACGATGTACTTCTGATCCCGGCCGCTTCAGACGTGACACCTGACCAAGTCAAACTGGGTACTGACCTGACGCCAACCCTG
Source organism: Oenococcus sp. (assembly GCF_047725585.1). NCBI lineage: Bacteria > Bacillati > Bacillota > Bacilli > Lactobacillales > Lactobacillaceae > Oenococcus > Oenococcus sp. Next base: position 67,759 of record NZ_JBDNNF010000007.1, read on the forward strand.
CATTTGAATATTCCGATTCTAAGCGCAGCCATGGATACGGTTACAGAACACGCCATGGCCGCGCAACTGGCTCTAAATGGCGGCATGGGCGTGATTCACAAGAATATGCTGATTGCAGATCAAGCTGCCGAAGTTGCCAAAGTCAAGGCAACAGCTGTTGATCTGACCAAGTATCCCAATGCGGCCACAGATGAAAAAGGCCAGCTGATCGTTGCGGCTGGTGTTGGTGTGACAAACGATACCTTAGATCGCGTCACTGCTTTAGTCTCAGCTGGCGTAAACGCGATCGTCGTTGATTCAGCTCACGGACATTCGGCTGGTGTTTTAAGAAAAATCCGTGACATTCGCAGCGCTTATCCGACTCTGAATATCATTGGCGGCAACATCGCAACTGAATCCGGCGCCAAAGCCTTATTCGATGCCGGTGCTGATGTTGCTAAAGTCGGTATCGGCCCTGGCTCGATCTGCACGACACGTGTCGTTGCCGGTGTTGGTGTTCCGCAAATTACAGCTATCACAGATGCTGCTCAAGCTGCGGCTGATTATGGCAAGACAATCATTGCTGATGGCGGTATGAAGTGGTCTGGCGATATCGTCAAAGCCATCGCTGCCGGTGGCAATGCCGTCATGCTGGGATCCATGTTGGCCGGCACCAAAGAAGCGCCTGGTGAAGTGATCACAGGCGAAGACGGCAAACAATACAAGACTTACCGCGGCATGGGATCAATGGCTGCCATGCAGAATGGCTCTAAAGACCGTTACTTCCAAGGCGAAGTCAAAGAGGTCAACAAACTGGTTCCTGAAGGCATCGAAGCCGTGACTGCTTATAAAGGCACTGTCGACGACGTGATCTTTGAAGACCTTGGCGGCATCCGTGCCGGCATGGGTTACACAGGTTCTGCCGACATCAAAGATCTGATCGAAAAAGCTGAATTTGTCCAGATTACAAATGCTGGCTTGATCGAATCTCACCCGCACGATGTCCATATTACAAAAGCTGCCCCAAATTACGTCCGGATTTGATAACGTTCGTGTTCTAATCGCATATAGTAATTCACGTCGAGAACAACGACGTGTTTTTTTGATTATTTAGAACTTTAGGAGATTTTATGGCTGGAATTGTCGTAGTAGGATCGCAATGGGGAGACGAAGGCAAAGGCAAGGTTGTTGACTTGTTTTGCCAAACGGCTGACGCAGTCGCCCGCTATCAAGGTGGTGATAACGCGGGTCATACGGTATATCATGGCGGCAATAAATTCGAATTGTCGGCGCTGCCGGTGGGTATTATCAATCCCAAACATTTAGCAATTATCGGCAACGGTGAAGTTGTCAATCCAAAAGAATTACTGACAGAAATGAAAGGCTTGTTGGAGCGCGGTATTGATCTATCCGGCTTGCGCATTTCGGATCGAGCACAGGTGATTATGCCATATCATATTGCCTTGGACGGCTTGGCAGAAGAAGCCAGCGGCGGCCGTATCGGTACGACGAAAAAGGGCATCGGTCCGACTTACGCTGATAAAATCAATCGGCAGGGCATTCGCATGGTGGATTTAATTGATCCAGAAGCCTTTGCCGAAGCACTAAAACAAGTGCTGCCTTTAAAGAATAATGAAATTACGAAATTATACGGCGGACAGCCTTTTGATTATGAGACTGTTTATAACGAATACAGCGCCTACGGAAAAGAACTAGCCAAATATGTGACGGATGTCACGGTTCTTATGGACGAATTGACGCGGGAAAACAAGCGGATCGTCTTTGAAGGCGCTCAAGGCGTCATGCTGGATATCGACCACGGTACTTATCCTTTTGTCACCTCATCAAATCCCGTTGGTGCCGGTGCTGCTGTTGGCACAGGTGTCGGCCCGGATAAAATCCATGAAGTTGCCGGCGTTGTCAAAGCTTATACTTCGCGTGTCGGTGAAGGGCCATTCCCGACTGAATTGAAAAACGAAATGGGCAGCCATATCCGCGAAATCGGTCACGAATACGGCGTCATTACGAAGCGTCCCCGCCGGATCGGTTGGCTGGACACAGTTGCTTTGCGTCACGCGGTTCTAGTCGCCGGCATCACGGAATTAGCAGTTAATTCTTTGGATGTGTTATCCGGCTTAAAAGAAGTTAAAATCGCGGTTGCCTACGAAAAAGACGGCCAGCGTATCGACAATTTCCCAGCCAATCTGCGTTTGCTAAAAGGCGCGACTGCGATCTATGAGACGCTGCCGGGCTGGTCGGAAGATATTAGTGATGACGCGCATTTTGAGGATCTGCCAGTCAATGCACAAAATTATTTAAAACGGATTTCCGAATTGCTGGAGCGGCCGCTATTGAGCTTTGCTGTCGGCCCGCATGCCGAACAGACTCACTTGCTGAAAGATCTTTGGTCTGACGGCAGAGAGGCGATGCATAGCGCATGATTGATCGATATACGAATCCGGAAATGGGCGCCGTCTGGGAACTGCAGAATCAGTACCAGACCTGGCTGGAAGTTGAAATTGCCGTTGACCAAGCTTGGGCCAATTATGGCGCGATTCCACAAGCTGATGTGGACGCCATTCGCGCTAAGGCACATTTCAATGTTGACCGAATCGCAGAGATCGAAGCACAGACGCATCATGATGTTGTCGCTTTTACGCGTGATTTATCAGAATCTTTGGGTCCAGAAAAACGCTGGATCCATTTTGGCTTGACCTCCACTGATGTTGTCGATACCGCACAAGGCTTGCGTTTAAAACAAGCTAATCAAATCATAAAAAAAGATTTAGCTGCCTATCTGGCCCAAATCAAGGTCATGGCGCTGAAATACAAAAAGACTGTCATGATGGGCCGGACACACGGTGTTCAAGCTGAGCCGACGACTTTTGGCTTGGTTGTGGCACGTTATTATGAAGAGACCCTGCGAAACATCCAGCGTTTTAATATCTCCTCTAAAGCACTAGAGACGGGTAAACTATCCGGTGCTGTCGGGACTTTTGCTAATATCCCGATGGAAGTCGAAGAGGACGCGATGGCCCAATTAGACTTGACGCCTCAGCCGATCGCTTCTCAAGTCCTACCGCGTGATCTGCATGCGGCTTATATCAATGACATTGCTTTAATTGCGACTGGGATTGAGAATTTTGCCACGGAAATTCGCGGCCTGCAGCGCTCAGAAATTCATGAAGTCGAAGAGAATTTCGCGGCCGGTCAAAAAGGGTCTTCATCGATGCCACATAAAAGAAATCCGATTGGTTCGGAAAACATGACCGGTCTGGCCCGCGTGATTCGCGGCCACATGCAGACAGCCATGGATGACATCACTTTGTGGCATGAACGCGATATTTCTCATTCATCGGCCGAACGGATTATCCTGCCGGACACGACGATCCTGATCGATTACATGCTTCAGCGTTTTACCGGCATCCTCAGCAAGTTGGCTGTCTTTCCGGAGACGATGAAGGCAAACATGCACCGGACTTACGGCCTGATTTATTCGCAGCGTCTGCTGTTGAAGCTGATCGATAAAGGCCTCAGCCGAGAAGAAGCTTACGATACAATTCAGCCTTTGACAGCCCGTTCCTGGGACGAACACAAGATGTTCAAGGATCTGGTCGAAGGGGATAGCAAAGTAACAAAAATTTTGACTCAAGCAGAAATCGACGACGCTTTTGATTATCACTATCATCTGCGCAATGTCGACAAAATATTTGAACGGATAGGTTTGGAGGAATCATGAACGCGTTAGTGAGCCACCCGGCGATTAAATCAGTCTTAGCCACGGAAACGGATATCTCGGCAGTTGTCCAGCATCTAGCTGATCAATTGGACGAGAAATTTGCTGACTCTGATCCACGGCCGCTTTTTATCTCTGTGCTAAAAGGGGCAGCGATTTTTACGACCGATCTGTTGCGGAAGATGACTGTCGATGTTGATTTGGATTACATCGACGTCAAGTCCTACAATAATACCGAGTCGACTGGCAATATTCGCGTCACCCATGATGTCGATACGGATATGACGGGCCGTGATGTCGTGGTCGTTGATGAGATTGTCGATACTGGCCGCACAATGAAGTGGCTGCGCGATTATTTCATGTTAAAAGGCGCCAAGTCAGTCACAACGGTCGTCTTGACTGATAAAAAGGCCGCTCGCATCGTCGAAGTCCCGATTGATTACGCGGGTCTGCAAGTGCCGAACTCATTCTTGGTCGGTTACGGTATGGATTACAATAGTTATTTTCGCAATCTGCCCGTGATTGCGATCATTGATACGACAAAATTGGATACGATTAAGTAATGGTAGAAATCGATAAAAAATACGACAAAGTCTTGGTGCTGGATTACGGCAGCCAATATAATCAATTGATTACACGCAGAATCCGTGAATTCGGCGTTTTTTCCGAATTGAAATCGCGCAAGATGACGATTGACGAAATCAAAGCCTATGCACCAAAGGCGATTATCTTATCCGGTGGGCCAAAATCCGTCTACGCCGAGGATGCTTTTACGATTGATCCAGAGATGTTTGAATTGGGCATTCCGCTACTAGGTGTCTGCTACGGCATGCAGTTGATTGCCTATCGCTTGCCAGGCGGTAAAGTCACTGCCAATCAGGGAAACGGCGAATTCGGCCAGGCAGCATTGCATTTTGATGAAAAGTCGCTTTTGTTTGCTGACACACCCGAAGACCAAAAAGTCTTGATGAGCCACGGTGATTCTGTCGAGACGGTGCCGGATGGTTTTGTCATTGCAGCCAGCACGGACAAGACGAAAATCGCGGCCATGGCTGATGATGCCAAGAAACTTTATGGTGTCCAATTCCACGCCGAGACGACCTTGTCTGAATATGGTAATCAGATTTTAAAGAATTTCGTCTTCAAGATTGCCGGCTGCCAGGCTAATTGGCAGATGAAAGATTTCATCGAAGACCAGATTGAAAAAATCCGTGCTGAAGTCGGTGACAAGAAGGTCCTGTTGGGACTTTCCGGCGGTGTCGATTCTTCAGTCGTCGCTGTTCTTTTACATAAAGCTATCGGTAAACAACTGACTTGTATTTTCGTTGATCATGGCCTCTTGCGTAAAAATGAGGCCGCAATGGTCATGGATTCTTTGGTCGGCAAGTTTGGTTTGAACATTATCAAAATTGACGCACAGCAGCGTTTTTTGTCTAAATTAGCGCATGTGACCGAGCCTGAGAAAAAACGCAAGATTATTGGTAGGGAATTTATCGAGACCTTTAATGACGAAGCCAAGAAGCTGAAAGGGATTGAATTTTTAGCTCAGGGCACTCTGTACACGGACGTGATTGAATCTGGGACGGATACGGCTCAGACGATCAAATCCCATCATAATGTCGGTGGCCTGCCTAAAGACATGCACTTCAAATTGATCGAGCCTTTACGCACCTTATTTAAGGACGAAGCCCGTGAATTGGGTGAAGAGCTGGATATGCCGCATGCCTTGGTCTGGCGTCAGCCATTCCCAGGTCCAGGATTGGCTATTCGTATTTTGGGTGAAATTACCGAAGAAAAACTGGCGATTGTTCGTGATTCCGATGCGATTTTGCGTGACGAGATCGCTAAAGCCGGTCTTGAAGACAACGTCTGGCAGTATTTCACGATCCTGACCGGCCTGCGCTCTGTTGGCGTTATGGGCGACGGCCGTACGTATGACTGGACGATCGCCATCCGCGCCATTACCTCCATTGACGGTATGACGGCTGATTTTGCCAAACTGCCATGGGACTTATTAGGCAAGATTTCTGAACGCATCGTCAATGAAGTCGGCCATATTAATCGCGTTGTCTACGACATCACGAGCAAGCCACCCGCAACGATAGAGTGGGAATAATTAAGTAACCATATTTGAAGCTTAAACAGCGGTATAAAGGCGTTTTAGATTTTTATTATTGGGTTCAAACTCCGCCAAATCCGCCAAAATTATAAGGTGCTCCGCCGCAACTCCGCTAGAATCCGGTGGATTAGGACTGCCGCTTGTAAAACTCATGGAAATTCGCTGGAACTTAACTGGTTCTGGCGTTTTTTTGTTGAGATTAAAAATAATGGTAATTTTTCCTTTAAATGGTCAGGCCATTTGTTGGTGGCTATAGGATTAAAAGGTTCTGTTGCAAAGTTTTAAATCTACTATCAAATAAGGTAGAATAATAGAAAAAGATAGCAGGAGGAATGACGATTCAAACACTATTAAATTTTATATAAACAACTACGATAGTGAAGTTCAAATAAAAAAAGACAGCGAGATTTTAACTCGCTGTCTTTTTTTATTTGAACTAATGAATTGTAAAATCATTTTAACCTTGTAGTTTGTCTTTATTTTTCTTTTTCTTGTTCTTCGATATGAGTTGAAACTTGCTCAAGAATACTAAAAATATGAAGATCGTCAAGGCTATAAATCATATTTTTACCAGCTCTTTTTGATTTTACTAATCTTGAAGTCTTTAAAGTTTTTAACTGGTGAGAAATGGCTGATTGTTCCATACTTAAAGACTGCGCAATTACTCCAACACTAAGTTCTTCTTTCTGTAAAAGAAATAAAATTGAAAGACGTGTAGGGTCACTAATCATTTTAAATATCTTACTTACCTCTTGGATAGAATCATTTGTTAACGGAGAAGTTGATGATGATTTCATAAAACTTCCTCTCTTTCATATGTGTGTTCGTTCATGTTTAGGTTAGCACAAGATTTTTATAAAGCAAGGTTTTTCCATAAGCAGAGCTGTTTTATAGTCCAATTTTTTTATTAACTAAATAAGATAACTATTTTTTTGACAAATCAGATAGAGCAATATATAATGAACGCATAAACATATGAATGTTATTTCATATGTAATTCGTAAGCGTTACGATTTCAAAAAAATAGTTTTATTAAGAAGGGTGATAGAAATGAAAGAGATTCAAGAGCAACACTCACACGAAAATAATAGTCACGATCATGACCATGATCATGGGAAAATGCCAATTATTTTGTACTTTATTGGTTTAGCATTGGCAATTGTTGCGCTGTTCTTAAGTGACGAATATCAATTCATAAAAAACATCATGTTCTCACTCGCTACAATCAGCGCTGGGTATCATGTCATTGTTCTTGAAGGCCTTGGAGAAACAATTGAGAACTCAAAAAACCAAAAAAAGTTCATGCCTAATTCTCATATTTTAATGGGATTAGCGGCAATCGGAGCTTCTTTAATGGGGAATTTTTGGGAAGGAACATTATTGATTCTTATTTTTTCTGGAGCACATTTTTTGGAAGATTATGCAGAAGGAAGAAGCAAACGAGAAATAACGAAATTACTCGAAATGAATCCAACGACTGCCCGGTTAATCCTACCTGATGGCAGTACAAAAAATGTAGATGTCAGTGAATTAAAAGTGGGAGATCAACTTCAAGTTTTGAATGGCGATCAAGTACCTATTGATGGCGTCATTTTGTCTGGATCTACATCCATTGATGAGTCGTCTATTAATGGAGAAAGTATCCCGAAAGAGAAATACAAAGGAGATGGCGTCTTCGGGAGTACAATTAATGGAACAGGTAGCTTCACGATGAAAGTCACCAAAGAAAACGAAGATACAGTATTTTCAAAAATTTTACAATTAGTGAACCAGAACCAAGATAACCAAACAAAAGCTGCGAGTATTATCCAAAAATTTGAACCCAAATACGTCACAGTTGTTTTAATTGCCATTCCGTTATTCATGTTATTGGCACCTTTTCTACTTGATTGGACATGGTCACAAAGTGTCTATAGAGGATTAGTCCTTTTAGTTGCAGCTTCACCGTGTGCTTTAGCAGCAGCTACTGTCTCGGCAACGCTATCGACGACTTCTAATTTAGCCAAAAAAGGAGTCCTTTCAAAAGGTAGTTCTTACCTGTCTCAATTAGCCGATATTAAAGCAATTGCATTTGATAAGACGGGCACCTTGACCAAAGGAAAACCTGAAGTAACCAATTATTATTTTGCTGATTCCGTGAACGAAGAAAACATGATTGATATCGTAGTAGCTCTTGAAAAAGAATCCAATCACCCTTTAGCAGATGCTATTCTAAGAAAGTTTGAGCAAAAAAACAAACTAACTATTGATGTAGAAAACCAGATTGGTAAAGGATTGACAGGAGATTACAAAGGGAGAAATTATCGTATAGGAAAACCGACTTCGTTTGATGATGTTTCAGATGAGTATAGTCGTTTAAATAATGAATGGGCTTCAGAAGGTAAGACAGTCGTGTACGTAGCAGTAGATGAAGAGGTTCTAGGCCTTATTGCCCTCATGGACATTCCAAGTGAACATGCAAAAGCAACCATTGAGTATTTCAGAAAACAAGGTATACACACCACATTAATTACTGGTGACTCAGAAATGACGGGAAAAGCGGTTGCTAAACAATTGGGAATAGATGAAGTGATTGCAAATGTCATGCCGGAAGACAAATCCAGAATAATAGACGAACAAAAAGAAAAATACGGTGTGACCGCCATGGTTGGAGACGGTGTAAATGATGCTCCTGCTCTTGTTAATGCAGATGTGGGAATCGCTATGGGAGATGGGACTGATGTGGCAGTAGAGGTATCTGATTTAGTTTTAATGCAAAACAATTTATCAAAATTGGTACAATCTCATAATATTTCTTCGAAAATGAACCGTGTTATTTGGCAGAATATTATTTTTTCAATGGCCGTTGTTGCTTTTTTAATTGTCGTTAGTTTCTTGGGCTTAACGGATATTGCCATCAGTGTCATTATTCATGAAGGAAGTACATTGGTTGTTATTTTGAATGGACTTCGATTGCTAAGGGCAGTCTAAAGAATGATTGCACACCTTCAAATTAATCGAGTAATAGAGATAATTAAGGATTACACTACATTTTTTATCTCTATTATTTATTTATATTTATCTAGATGTTCAAAGTCAAAATGATATGTCAACCATACTCTTGTGGCGTGACTTGAATACAAGACACATGAAATTATATAAAATCGTGTATCGAGAATCCTATATCTATAGGGTTCTTTTTTTATACCGGTGTCCAATACACGATTTCGTGGTATAATGAATGAAATCATGTATCTTTTTTGTGAGAGGAGAGACCATTTCAATGAGTTATAATGTACAACCATTACGAACGCAGCAAGAAATCAACGACTTTTTATTCTGTTTAAGACGCAACAAAAACGCCGAACGCGACGTTTTCTTGTTTTTGATCGGCATTAATAGCGGTTTACGCATGTCTGATATCGTGAAATTAAAGAAAAAAGACGTGATTTCCTCGAAAAACCCACGTATTGTGGAGCAAAAAACCGGAAAAACACGCATTTTATATTTAAGCAGCCTGCAGGAGTTGATCCAGGACTACACGAAAGACCTGAAGCCAGAAGATTATTTGTTTCCCAGTACTAAAGGCGGTCATTTAGAAGTCAATACGGTCTATCAGATGTTTCAAAAGGTCGCCGCATTATTAGATCGGGACGATATTGGCACGCACACGCTGCGCAAGACATTTGGTTACCACTATTACAAGAAAACCAAAGACGTGGCTACACTCATGGAAATATTCGGTCACAGCAGCGAAAAAATCACCAAACGCTATATCGGGATCAATGAAGATGAAATCAGTGAGACATTGTTGAACTTCCGTTTAGGTTTCTAACTTTAAGACAATATTTTCAAGAATTCATTGTTTTTTGATATCTAGATAAATTCACGAAAAAAGTATCTAAGATAGCATAGATATCTTGGTTCTGTTGCAAAGTTTTAAATCTACTATCAAATAAGGTAGAATAATAGAAAAAGATAGCTGAGGTTATAACGAAGATAATAGCCAACGGCTACAATAATCACATCTTTTTGAAATTGTTTGCCTTTAAAATGATCCATTTTCATTCCTCCAAGCTATCCTTTTACTCTAATTTACCCTAAAATAAACTTATCAGAAAAACTTTGCAACAGAACCCAATTAAGAGGAATCTTTCAGGATTTGGGAGGAATTATTAGCTTGGAATCAGCTAAATTTGAACTGCTGGAAAATACAGATATTACAACGTTTTTTATCGATCGGCCATGGATTGTATATCGCACTAATTCAAATATCGATTCGCTAGGATTTCGATTTGGAGTACCGAATCCAGAGGGTTCGAATAGAGCTTCTAAAATGAGCTCTATAATCGCAGCGGCACATGCGAATAATCGGACGGGAGCTCTATTAACTTTTTTATTTTCCACATCTCAATTGCGTCCGATTATCACAGAGTACCTTAATAGAGCCCCATACTCCCAGTTAAATGAAATCGAGGAGTTCAATCCGGTCGGTCTCTCTGGAGATGTTTCCAAAGATATCGCAATCGTTGCTAATGAAATTCAACGGGTTATTCTTGAAAAAATAAATGGGATATTGTTATACAGTGGTGCCAAGCTGGTATCTAATAGCAATTCGTGGAGTATTATTTCTGTAGACGCAGAAGTTACAATTTCTGTTCCAACGCAACGAATAAATGCAGGTTATATTTCCGAACTATTATCCCATGGCCTTGATGCATTAAAAGATGAGGACTTTGATAGCATTGTGACAAAGTCTCGGACACTCATTGAAGATGTTTTTTTGCAAATATTAGAGGATAATCACATACAGTTTAAACAAAATGGCAACATAACCCAGTATCGTAATTTGGTGATTAAATTGCTAGGTATGAGGCCGTCTGAAGTTTGGAATCCACGGATAACAAAAATGGTTAGTCATCTGAATGCCATTACAGATTTAATTGCTGAAATGCGCAACAAAGATAGTGATGCACATGCAAGTAGTGAACGTGTGAAGATACAGGCTGCTGAAGCTGAACTATTATTGAACACCTCTGTTAGCCTAGCTACATATTATCTTAGAATTAATGATCGGCATTTGTAGAGCTACGGTCTCAAAATTAATCAAGAAGAAAAATAAAAGGCGAAAGAAAACTAGGAGGAAATAACGTGAAAGATCAAAGTAATACAAATCTGCATGTTTCACGAGCTGGAAAGACTGATGAATTTTATACAGATATTTCAATGGTAGAAAATGAGTTGAAACATTATAGAGAATATTTTAAAGATAAAATTGTGTTTTGTAATTGTGATGATCCCGCGATGAGTAATTTTTGGAGATATTTTCAAATCAATTTTTATATGCTTGGTTTAAAAAAATTAATTTCTACCCACTTTGAAAAAGATAAGCCAAGCTATAAATTAGAAATTATTAGACAAGATGATAAGATTGGACAATTAGCATTTTTGCCGGATTATGTTCAAACGCCGTTACAGAGTGATGGAGATTTCCGGAGTCCTGAAGCAGTTGAATTGTTGAAACAAACCGATATCGTTGTTACAAATCCACCTTTTAGCTTATTTCGAGATTATATGGCTCAATTAAAGGCTTTTCATAAAGACTTTTTGGTGATTGGCAATCTTAATGCGGTGACCTATAAGGAAGTATTACCTTCTATTAGGTCAAATGAAATTTGGCTAGGTTATACGTCTGGGCATTTTTGGTTCAAAGTACCTCAAAGTTATGAAGAAAAAAGAACAGATTTTAAAATCGATGAAAATGGCCAGAAATGGCGAAGGATGGGCAATATATGCTGGTATACCAATTTAGATACCGCAAGTCGTCATGAAGATATAACCATTTTCAAAAAATATAGACCTGAATTATATCCATCATATGATAATTACGAAGCAATCGAAGTCCCTAAGGTTTCTGATATCCCAAGTGATTACAAGGGTGTTATGGGGGTTCCGATTACTTTCTTAACAAGGTTCAATCCGGACCAATTTGAAATTGTAGATGTTAAAAGTTCTGGGTTGCTGCTAACCCAAGGTAATGGAACAGTAAAATCTATGTATAAGCGCGTATTGATTAAAAACAAGAGGGTTCAGGGCTTATGAAAATTGAAAAATTAGATATACCAATACGAGATGTAATTAATGGCTATGTAGATTCGGAGGAAAATGGTGTTTTTGGTTATGATGGTAAGCTGAACATAAGGCCTGCTTTTCAGCGTGAATTTGTGTATAAACCAAAGCAGCGAGATGAAGTTATTAATACTGTCCGTAAAGGTTTTCCACTTAATGTGATGTACTGGGTGGTTGCTGACGATGGACATTATGAAATTTTGGATGGTCAACAGCGAACCGTTTCTATTTGTCAGTATGTACAGGGTGACTACTCTATTAACTTTAAATATTTCCACACGTTAACAAAAGAAGAACAAGACGAGATTTTAGATTATCCTTTGACCGTTTATATATGCACAGGTACTGATCGAGAAAAGCTTGATTGGTTTAAAGTTATTAATACCGTTGGCGAACAACTAACAACGCAGGAATTACGTAATGCTATTTACACAGGACCATGGTTAACTGATGCAAAGAAGTATTTTTCCAAGTCTCAGTGTCCTGCTTATCAAATCGGTGCGGACTATTTATCTGGTTCAACTATTCGCCAGGAATTTTTGGAAACTGCCCTTAAATGGTTGTCTGTACAACAGAAAATTGAAATTGAAGAATATATGGCGGCTCATCAGTTTGATGAAAGCGCAATTGAGCTCTGGTTATACTTTCAAAATGTTATTAACTGGGTAAAATCAATTTTTCCTAATTATCGAAACCTAATGAAGGGCCTAGATTGGGGTCCGATTTACGATAAATATCATTCTGGCAATTACAATCCCAAAGAGCTTGAAGATAGGATTGTAGGATTACTTGAAGACGAAGATGTGTCTAAACCAAAGGGCATTTTTGAATATGTGCTTGGTGGACCAGAGCGTTTATTGTCAATCAGGGGATTTAAAGATAAAGACAAGCGATTAGTATATGAAAAGCAACGGGGGGTTTGTCCTGTTTGCGGAAAGCATTTTGAATTTGATGAAATGGAAGGTGACCATATCACCCCTTGGTCTCAAGGTGGACATACGGTTATTTCCAATTTACAGATGTTGTGTAAGGACGATAACCGAAAAAAATCTGGTATTTGATCATGACGAAAAGGAGCAGGTTAGAAAGTAGGTTGATAGAACAGAAGCTATCTAATAATCGACGTGCAGAATATGTGGACATTTTTTCAGAAGTGTCCGATACTATTTTTCAATTATGTTCAGATCGAATTAATAACCGAATTGGTTTTCTAGAGCAAATCAGTGGTAACAAAATTACTCAAGAGCAAACTGCGCTGAGTAAATCTTTTACGCGGCCCGATGTTGATGTTGGTGCAATTAATCGCATCCTAAAAAACAACCATAAAGAAGGTAAGAACAAATTCTTGTTTCCAGTTTTAAGTGCTAAAAAATATTATCTGGCCTTTCAAGAAGAACTTGGATTTCCAGGTCCCTATGAAATTCTTTGGGGAACTATGTCAGAAATTTGTAATTATTTGCCGACAATATTTGTGAAATTATGTCAGGCAGAGTGCAGGTTAGAGAAAAAATTGATGTCTGATAAAGAGAGCAATGACCAACTGACTGAAAATATGACACCTATTCAAAAGAGATTAGAAAATTTCTCTGGTAAGAACTTCGAGGACCAATGCGAAGATGTTTATAGAATCATGCGTGTTTCCGTCCTTGAAGATTGGGTTATTTTTACAACGAATCAAACTGAGAACAATTTTGCTATTGTCGAAAATCGATCGGAGTCTGAAGTATCGGGAATTGAAGGCAATGATAAGGTCAATGACTCTGTTCCTAATGAGTATAGAGGGTTTGCGGAGATCAATCGGTCCTTGTGTAGTTTTGCAGAGGGCCCGTTGCTCAGAATAATCGGACAAGGAATTTACGACAAGAAATAGAATATTACATATTGATTATGTGAAGCTCGCCTAATACAAAGGTGAGCTTTTTATTTGCAAAAGTTTAGGTTTGTCAATGGTGACAAAAAAAAGAGCCTTGAAAATTGCAGACATTTTAGTTATGAGCAGAACTTGAGAAACTAAATGTGCCAGGCCTGGCGAAATCAAATTTAAGGACGTAATTATCATGAAATTAGGAAAAGCAAAACTCTCTGAAGTCGAAATTAGTAATGTTGAAAAGCCAAAAGAAGCGCGTGTGGTATCAGTCTCGAAGAGCCCAAGGTATGGAGACAACGGCGAGCCGATTAATGGTTCTGTTGCAAAAATAGCTTGTCAAGTGGTTGATTCGACCAAAGCAATCCTCCTTGAAAAAGCAGGGGATGACGTAAGTGACCTCAAGACTTTTAGCTTGGAGCTGGTCGGAGACGAAAAAGATTTGTTAGAAGTATCAGAGGCATCCCTTCTTGGGACGGATATTCAGCTAGCGAACGCCAAAGTGATGCTGAAGTGGAGCACTGGCCGAACTAGTGGTTGGCGTGAGTTGAAACTAGTTATGAACATTAGTAACGAAAAGTAGGCATTAAATGAATACAAATAAAAATATTCTGCTCGGTCTTACGAAAACAAAAAAGCATCATTTAGAAAATTCTCAGTTATTTAATAGATGCCAAACTGAATCGTTGTTTGAGTCAGTATTTAAGATTTTAACTGGAGAAAGGGGATTTTTCGAATGATAGAACAACTAAAAGAGATCATGAGTCGTCTAATGCCAATATCTACCCATAAAGCAAAATTGAACCTGTATGAAACTATGGAACGCGCAAACCAAAGAGCACGCTTGCGTAGACATCTTTTTTTCAAAATTTGGTTGATTGTGACAACTGCAATCAGCTTTTGGGAAGTACTTAGACTGATATGGTCACAAATTAATGGTCAGAAAGAATCTCTGGACATGCAGCCAACTATTTTAATGATGGTCGGATTGGGCTTTTCTGTGTTAATCCATGCTTTATGGAAATACCTCCATGGTAAAAACTCACCCATCGAGCGTTGGCAGCTAGCAAACCTGCTCTGGCGGTTTTCGGAGACTGCGTCTCTTCTTAATTCAGACAAAGGTAATTCCAAAAAATCTATTAGATGGGAGTATATTACTACCTTTCCAGAGGTCACACTTGTCCTTCTAGCAGGTGGCAGTTTAAGTTCTGAGATAGAGCACGACATCAGTCGCCGGTTGGTTGCCTTTCTCGCTAAAGAGACAACTAACTATTGGGAACTTGTAAATACGGGCAATCAAAATGGCGTGATTACAATCCGACTTACCCATCTTCGAGACAAACGAATTATTATTGACGACTTAGCAAAGCTAAGAAGAAGTGAGCAAGTGAATATACAGTTGACTCATAAGCTCTCATGGACTGCTAGACAGCAGATGGGGGAGATTGTCGGACCCACAGGATCGGGAAAAACAAGTTTACTGAAATCAATCATCATTTCTTTCCTGGTCAATGACAAAAATAACAGAGTTTATACGATTGACGGCAAGGCCGCATTTCTTGGACAATCTATGAAACGTTTGGGCAATGTGGCGACGAATCCAGCCGAGGCTGTCCAGTTAACGGATAAATTATGTCAGATTATGGCAGAACGATATCAAGAACTTAATTCGGATGTTAATGATGAGCGGGACATTACTTATGCTGAAAAGTTTCACAACGGCAGCGTTCTTCTGGTTGTTGACGAAATACTAGCATTGATAACGAATATGCAGGCCAGCGATCGACAAATAAGTCCATCTGAGAGGCTATATCCACGTTTCAACGCAAACCTATTGTCTTTAATTAATAAAGGACGCCAAAGTTCGATTTCAGTGGTGGTGTCTGGGCAAATGATTCCGGCAACGATATTGCCAACAGAGGCCAGAATTTCTCTTGGAATGCGTATTAGTTTGGGTAGCACATCACCTCAGCAAGCACAAGAAGTCTTCGGGGTTAGTAGTCGTGAATTACCTTCTGTAGACGTCGCAAATTATGGCGGACTAATCTGGTTGGACGGACTGAACTGGGATGGACCAAGAGCGTTTTTGCCATCTAGATATGATGATCAAAAATTGCCGTTCAAAGCCACTCTATCAAAACTTGCTGAAGGTCGTCGTGGCGGTGGCGGAACGCCACAAGCTACGGCAAAAAGTAAGGACTTGCCTGTTACTTGACAGACAGGCAAGATAAGCTGACTGAGCTGATGGAAAAAAATTATAACGCCAAGTTTGTCAGGTTCGATGATCACATTGAAATTCTATACTATGGACATTTACGAACTCGATTGGTTGGAGCCGCTGGTGATAAATCAATAAAACAAAATAGGCAACAAACATCAATTGATGCGCAGACCCGTGATCAGCAACTTAGTGAACAGGCTTTTAAGATCAAGCGCAAGATTAACTATTATCTCAAAGCAAATTCGTTTGATTTGTTTTGGACACTCACCTTTGACGATCAAAAAGTAAATGCTAAGGATTATATCTATTCAAGAAAACGACTTCAAGCTTGGCTAAAATATCAGCGTGAGAAGTATGGTAAATTTGCGTATCTGTTTGTCCCAGAACTGCATCCTGAATCTGGCCGAATTCACTTTCATGGTGTAACCGGTGGCTTAGCTCCGCCCTTAACAGAAGCGAGATATCCCAAGAGCGGAAGACTAATTGTAAAGAACGGGGTACAGATATTTAACGCTGATAATTGGCAAAACGGTTTTAGTACTGTTAGTACTATTCAGGACAAGAATAAAACCGCGAACTACATTGCAAAGTACATTACAAAGGAATTGATGGAAATACCGACTGCCTATCATCAACCTCGATATTTTGTGGGTCGCGGACTCAAGCAACCGAAAATATCTTTTGGCAATATCAAAGGTGACGATTTAAAAATGTTTAAACCTAAATTCGTTGCTGGACATATTGATGTAAACACCAATCGTTTGGAGACAGATGTGGCAATGTATCAAATCGAAATTACCAAAGATGGTGAACTAAGACAGGAAATTCCACCTGAGACGATATGGAAATTAAATAAAGTTTGAAAGGAGGGCAAAACAGATGCTAATAAATAACAGCACGATTACAAAGCTAGATCTTGTTGAACTGGGCTATCGTGAGAATACAGCAATAGAAATAATTAGACAAGCAAAGAGAAGCATGATAAAACAAGGATATGAGTTTTACGCCAATCGTCGCCTTGGTCGGGTCCCGATTGAAGCAGTCGAGGCAATTATTGGAGCACCTTTATCTTTAACAAAAATAAAGGATGTGAAAAGAGATGGCAAAGACTAAGTTTGCAGGAGTATATAGCAGTCGAGATGGCCGCTTTTACTTTGATGTTCAGTTAGGAGTTGATACCACTACAGGGAAACGAATTAGAAAGAAGAGTGCCAAAGATGCGGATGGTCAATTTTTTACATCAGCCACTGCTGCACATAAAGAAGTTGTTAGATTAAAAGCAGAGTATGATCGCAATAGCGGCCATACGGCTTATGCCTTAACCTATGGTGTCTTTATGCGTCAAACTTATGTCCCATCCTATCAAACGAGTGTTCAGCCGGCCACATTTGAATCACGCAAGCAAGTACTCAATACTTTGATAAATAGGTTCGATGAAATTGAGCTTCGTAAAATTGACGTTCGAATGGTTCAGGATTTTAAAAATTGGTTAATGAGCCGTACTGGGTATTCACAAAGTTATTCGAGCATGATTTTCGGAACTTTTCGAAAGACTCTTGATTTTGCCGTTGAAATGAATTATTTGCCCAGTAATATATCTAAAAGGGTCAAAGCCGTTCCAAAGGGTCGCGCTACCGTCCCATATTGGACAAAAGCTGAATTTCAAGCAGTGCTAAATCAGATATGTATTGCTGATTACTATGAACATTTGAATTTTGTGATGTTGTACTGCTATTTCATGACCGGCGTTAGAGTGAATGAGGGGATGGCTTTACAATGGGCTGATGTGGACTTTACTCATGAACAAATGCGTGTGACCCATATGCTAGTCCTCAAGAGCAAAAATAATTGGGAAAGGCATAATTACACGAAGACAGAAGCTGGATTGCGCACAATCTCACTAGATCAAGATACGTTAGAAATACTGCGTGTGTGGAAGAAAAGACAAAGAAATAATGGCTTCGGAAATCCAGATGATTTCATTTTCAGTTATGATGGAAATCCTATGCTTAAGTCAACTTTGATGAGAATAATTAAGCGATACGCCAAATTAGCCAATGTTCATCCAATTCAAGGCAAGGGCCTTCGACATAGCCATGCTAGCTATTTGATTAATGAATTTAATGTTTCTGTTTTAGTTTTATCCAAACGATTAGGTCATTCATCGCCGGAAATTACGTTGAGGCATTATGCACACATGTATGTCGGTGCGGATAGAGAACTTGCTAAAATGATGTCAGGTCATATAGCATTTTCAACACCACCAAAAACGAGGGTAAATTTTACCGGAAATCAAGCAGTTGCTCCGCTGAAACTCCGCCCACAGAGTTTGAACGTGCAGAAAGCTTGATATATCAACGATTGTAATCGACCGTTACAATCGAGTGGGAATAATGAGTTATTAGAAAAAATCCCTTGTTTAAAGGCTTTCTAAGCACTCTGTAGCGGTTAGAGCTAACAAAGAGCTAACAATCACCCGTGAGGTATGGCAATTTGCAAATAGATGTCAAAATAAAAACTTCTAACGATAGGTTAGAAGTTTTTTTGTACTAGTTAGTGAATAAAAAACACCATGACAGGTAGTGTTTTGTGATATTGAATATTTGACTACTTATTCATTATAGGGGAGCCAAAGAGCTTTAGAGCGACCTAGATTAAATAAAGAACTCGATAGAAGAACCCGATTGAAAATGTTCGGTGCAATTAATCTTAATTTAGTCTTTGTTTAATCATTCTTTAATGCCCTAGCCATAACCTCTTTTGTGTTAGGAGAATATAATATATGGATTATGTGAAACGCGCTTTTCTTTATCTTAGGCGTAGGATTGGAAAAACATTATTACTTGTACTGGTGATGACTGCCATACTAACTTTTATGTTGGCGGGATTAATTATCCAGAATGCTGCTTTAACGGCTGTTAATAACAGTAAAAATGCAGTTGGAACTACCGTGACGCTTTCTGCGAATCGGGCAAAATTGTTCCAGCAGAATCAAGGTTCGGCAAGTTCGTCAACGCAGACTCCGCCTGTAGGCCGTTTTCGTATTAATGAGGCGATCATTGGACTTAACACTGCCAAAAAAATAGCTTCATTAGAAAACGTCGCAGCTTACCAGATTACGGCTAGCGCTAGTGTTAATGCTTCATCTTTCACAGCTGTCTTAAGCAGTAATTCAAATAGCAATGGTGGATTTGGCAGGATGCAAGGCATGGACTCTGGTGATATTAGTGTCTCGGGACTTTCATCCACTGCTGCCAATTCCAATTTCAAAAATAAAAATTATGTAATGAAAAAGGGCAGAGGTATTACCAGCTCAGACGTTAATACAAATAACGTCATTATTGAAGAAGTATTAGCTTCTAATAACCACATCAATGTGGGTGACACGATTAAAGTGAAGGATTCATCAAGTAATGTGAAAAATTTGAAGGTTGTGGGCATCTACCAGGCGAAAACAAGCACTGATCAGACTTTTGGCCAGATGCAAGATCCTTCAAATACGATTTTTTCGAGTTATACGCTTGCCTCTAGTTTGGCAGGAGATGCTGGAAAAGTTTCCAACGTTGTTTACACTTTGACAGACTCTAGCAAAGAAAAAGCTTTTGTGAAATCGGCCAAAAAAATTATCTCAGGCAACCTGCAACTCACCACTTCGGACCAGATTTACGAAATGCTGACTAGTTCGGTGAAATCAATTGAATCGATTGCGTCTAAAATTGTCTGGATCGTAGGCATTGCAGGGATTGCTATCCTGACCCTCATTCTTATCTTAATGGTCCGTGAGAGAAGGCATGAAATTGGTATCTTGATGTCCTTAGGTGAAGAAAAAGCAAAAATTATTGGTCAAATTTTTGTTGAAACGATCTCTGTGCTAGTACTTTCATTATGTTTCGCTGGTGTTTTTGGCAGTTTCTTTGGTAATAGCGTTGGCCAGCAACTAATTTCTCAGCAAAATACATCGCAGCAAAGTCTACGAAGCGGATTTGGAGGGCCTGGAGGCGGGAATCCAAACCAAGCTGGTCCGAATGGCAATGCTACTGGCTCAGGAAACCCAAGTAATTCAAGAGCTTTCGGTGGTCAAATGCGTCAATTTGGTACGACTCTCACTGGAAACTCTCAATTAAATAAACTCTCAACTCACGTTAACATTGGAACCTTGCTTGAACTCGGCGCTTTCGGTTTAGTTATCGTTGCTATAGCCACATTATTAGGAGCGATTCCTATTATCAGTCTCAAACCAAAAAGGATTCTAATTTCAGAATGAAGGAAAAACCATGACATTAACTGTTCAAAAATTAACACATTATTTCAACCATCCAGATGATTACCTATACAAAAATGTCAGTCTGAAATTCGATCCTGCCACACTATATGCAATTGTTGGGGAATCCGGATCCGGAAAAACAACCTTTGTCAGTTTTCTAGCAGGATTGGATTCACCTGTTTCTGGTGTGATTTGCTACAATGGCAAAGACATTCGTAAAATCGGTTTAACTAAATATCGAAATCAAGACGTGACGGTCGTTTTTCAGGCCTATAATTTGATGAATTATATGACCGCTTTAGAAAATGTTGTTTCGGCTCTATCAATCACGAAATCAAAACATGCTGGTAATCAGCAGTACGCGATTGACTTATTAGCTTCTGTCGGTATTGAAGGAGAATTGGCAACAAAAAACGTGCAAAAACTATCGGGTGGCCAGCAACAACGTGTGGCGATCGCACGCGCCTTAGCTGTAGATGCACCAATCGTAGTAGCTGATGAACCAACCGGTAATTTAGACGAGCAGAACACAAAAGAGATTACTGAGATTTTCCGGCGCGTTGCTCATCAATCGAAAAAAACCGTCATTATGATCACTCATGATCAAAAAGTAGCTGACATGGCGGATGTGAAGATTACGTTAGAAAATCGGCAATTTACTGTTAAAAATTCACCCGATAAGGTTTCAGATGATAAACCTCCAGCAGTTTCGATAAACTAAAAACATTTTTATAAAAGTAAATAAGGGGGCAGTCGCATTGTTGGCTGCTCTTTTTTTGTGGAGAGGAGGACGAAATTTAAGTTATTTGATCGTCATCCATGCAGAATTTTTCTAAAGTGACGGGTAACCAATGATGTAGACAAACACTCAGGAGATTATTTGGTAACAAATCAGTGCGCACATACTCATCGTGTTATAGTAGAGCCATTTATCAATAGGGAGGCCTCAAAATGTTCGGCTTTTTTTCTTACAGTATCATTATGGAAATCACTCCCGGCCCGAATAATTTGATGGCTTTACAAGAAAGCAGGCAGCACGGTTTTCGCGGCTCGATACCGTTTTTAAACGGTCTGTTTGTCAGCTTTTTTATCTTGGATTTTCTGGCTTTCTTTTTTACTGATTTTTTAAAATCGATCTCTGCCACAGCGGTCTTGCTGATGAAAATCCTCGGTTCCTTGTATCTGATTCATTTGATCCTGGATCTTTTCAGAACCAAGAGTGATACGCATGGGAAACAGAAAATAGTGTCATCCAATAGGCAATTTTGGGCAGGTATGCTTTTAAATCTAACAAACGTGAAAGTGATCCTCTATTTTTTAATTGGCTATATTTCCTTTTTTAATCCCTCTGTTTCAGAACAATCGCCTTCTGATTATTATTTTCGGTATCGTGATGTGCTCGATCACCGCTGTCTGCAACTTGCTTTGGGCCGGCGCGGGCTCTCTGTTTCAGAGATTGTTCCTGCGTCATGAACATGTGTTGAACATTATATTGGCAGTCTTGCTGCTGTATGCGACGGTGGAGATGTGGCAATGAAAATTGAAGATTTTTGTTTTCTTGGAATGAATCTAATCTAGTAAATAAAAGCAGGTTACCAATTTGATAGCCTGCTTTTTAATACATAATTTGTAATTTTAAAAAAACACAAATTAAAAGTTGCATTAAATCTATGTA
>NZ_JBDNNF010000008.1:0-74898 GCF_047725585.1 Oenococcus sp.
CGGGAAACGAATTATTGGACAACCAGTCACCGGAATAAATATATAATTTTTTTGATGAAAATGCTAAAAAAGCATCTAGTATGAATATTAATAATATCCACGTTAATGGAAACCCAATGTTTGGGAATGGCACTCAAAACAATAACGGCGGGGTTAATAACCAAGTTAAGATTTATTACGACCAAGGGGCTAATCTTGAGGAATTAACTAATTTATTAGAAAAAATATCAAATAACGATAAACAAATGTTTATAGCACTAGTAAATTCTATCAACGATAAGGGAGAGTACGATACAAGCAAATCAAAATCCCTGTTTGAAAGATTCCCGGCATTGAAAAAGGGTTTCAATACAATAATCGATATTGTCACGCAATATGGGGTTAGCGCTGGAATTGCCTATATAAAATCAAAGTTTCCAGTAATCTTTTAGAGCTATGCTTATCGGCTGATTGAACTATTTATTAAAAATCTTCCAAACGTTTCTTGCCTTTCCGAACACACGTTCGTATACTATTCCCATGTTGACGAATAAACAACTTGTTTCTATTAAAATGAGAGATCTGATTAATTTGACAGGAGACGTTAATCGCAATAGTGTTTCTAGTATGCGCTATGATGATCTGCTAAAATTGTGTGGCCTAGATGAATCAGACTTTTTACAAGTCTTACAGCAATGGACCAAAGAAGGCAAACTGGATTTTCATAGTCACGTTAACCCTGATGGTCACATCATTCACGATGCTTTTATTAGAGAAATTGGTCACGTTGCAGCTGAAAACACAACTGAACTGTGGTTACGATATAATCCTAATCGGATGCGTTAGTGTCCACAGATTTTAAACTAGTCGCACTCGGAGAGATCTGGGTGCTTTTTTATTTTTATTGATAAGTTTCGTATAACCTACGCGAAGGCATACAAGCCCTCACTTATAACACCTTCGAACGCTTGTTTAAGCCGCCCTTGATTGAGGCGGTTTTATATTTAATACGCCTCACACAACTATTCTGGAACAAGATTTAGTATTTCTAATTCGCAAAACCATTTCAATCGAGACTATAATTCGTTATATGTGGATTTACCAGTTAATTTTTTCCGTTGTGCCTATTGCCATCAGCATTTATGTAATTTTATTAGGCCAGATATCTAAAAGAAGAGAGTCTATTCCAATTGTTAGGCTGGATAATAATATCTTTGGATATCGGGAACTAGATACTTCGCTTACACAACAAAACTTTATTTTTAGTTTAGAGAATATTGGTTCGGCTCCGGCTATTAACTGCAGCTTAGAATTATCTTATGATTTAAATTATTTATTGGATGAAGAAATCTTATTTAAAAAAGGAAGAAAATTTGTTGTTCGATCTCCATTCATCGAGAAATCTCTTGATACACAAGAAAAACCAGGCTTGTATTTTGCTGGCATCTCTTATTCTGAATTCGACCCCGATAAAGAAGTTATGCAAATGGCCGAAATTGGAGCAAACAGTGTTTCCAAAAGGTATATGAGCAATGTTACGGGAGTTGGATTGCTCATTAATAACTTAATCTTTGATCATGTTTCCCAATCAAAAGAGCCCTATCCAAAAATTTCTAATTACGAATTTCTTTGCAAGATTCATTTCGAAGATATCTATGGGAGAAGGTATACAAATGAAACCAGCTTTTCTATTTCTCTCAACGAATTAACGATGTCTAAGCAGAACGCTTGTGACACTAATTTCACATACCAAACATTAACTGATATCTCGATGACAAGTTTCAACGAATTAAAACAACCAAAACCGGAAAAAAGAGAAGTACTCACTCGGGGAGAATTTTACGTTTCTGATGATGGATATAAACGTTCTGACGATCTTTCCAGCATCCGGCATCCGATAAAAAGTTTTTTTCGAGCATATGCAGATAACTAACATCATCAATATTTTTTGCACATGATCCTGCACGCTTCAGAAATAAATGCCCTCTTATAAGCGTTTGTGACCATAAATTTATTCCGGGCTGGGCCATTATGACAATAAAACCGCCATCGTTGAAGTGGCGGTTTTTGTTTGCTTAATCCTTGATATTAAAGGGTTCTTGTCCATTAATTAAATGCTAGAAGTTGCAAGAAATACAGGGAATTTATTGGCATATTTTTCAATTGCTGGACTGTTCTGCCATTCTGCCATCTGGAAAATGTGAAATCGGAGCTAAGATAGAAAAGTCATTGCCAAAGCGTTTCATAGACTGAAAATTTTCAATCAGATCCTTAAACAATATATATCGCAGGTGATCGTGCAGGTGATGATTATGCATATAGTGGGGACGCGAAAACTGGGCAATCACCATGTTCTCTCGCTTTTCTGGTGCCACAATATAGAGCATCATCTGATTTTCATCGTCGGCTTGATCAAGATCGTCCATCCGATTCATGCCGGACATGATAGATGTTGATTTTTCAACTTCAAAAGCAGCAACTGGTTTATTTTCTTTTGAGAACCATATGACGTCAATCAGGCCAATTGTTTCCTGCAAACTGGCGGGGAGAGATTGAAAAGATTTCGGCAATACAGGTAGGGAGTAGTCTCCCAATCTCATTCCTTTATACGTTCTGTTATGATCGTTGGAAGCAATCCACGAATGGTATCCGATATGATTGCCTATCTCCGCCAGAATGTACTGCATTTCCTGATGAAGATTTTTGAGTTCTTGTTCTTCTATTTTCTCATCTATTTTCTTTTTAGTTCCGCCTTCTTGCTGTTTGATGATCATATCGGCATTCTCTCTGATCGCGTAATTACCTTTTCCGACATCAAATAGAAAACCTGAAATTGCCCCTAGATCTTTTGAGAATAGACCGCCAGCCTGGTTGAGTGCCATGATGCCGTCTCTTAATTTAAAATATTCGGACCATTTTCCTAATTTGATGTTTGAGTGCGTTAAGAGATTATACCCATCTTTGATGCTGGTATTAAAAGGAGGAAAAATACTGGGTTCTAAAAAATAGAGAATATTAGCCACTGATGGGCCAAGACCTTTTATATGCTGCTTATCAAGTTCTTCGATCGCAACTAGCATTTTGACTTCTTGATTAGTCTCAAGTACTTGGCTGAGCATATCCGCGAAAGCAACCTGATTACTTCTGTTCTCGTAAATATCAGGAATTCTCATTTTTGGTTTCCACATAAATGCATGTTTGGCGCCTTTGAATATTTCCTGCTGTCCGCAAATAATGTCCATGACTTCTTCTAAAGCAGATCCATGCAAGTCTCTAGGAAAACTACCATCTGCAATGGTTTTGACTATTTTTCGAACACCTTTTTTGACTTGGTTGAAGGCCTTTTGACGATTTTCGTTGTTGATATACCAGCTTTGATACAGAAGTTTCGGATTGTGCATATATTGATCCATTGTATCTTTGAGATAAGTTGTGTCCATGTTTTCCTCTTCCTAGTATTACCTTTTTACATATTGGATAAGCCTCACACAAATAGGTAATTGAAAAATCAGCTGCATCTACATGTAAGTCTTTAATTAGTTTATCCAAAATTTGTGTTACCCACAGATTTTTCTTGATTTTCTAGTTCCTATAAGCCTTGTGGATCGCAGAGAGCAGGGCAAGCGGAATTGCTTTAAAATATGTTGTTCATATACTTCACAAGCATTTGTGAGTAAAATAACATTGAAGGATTAAAGGAAGGATAGTAGATGAGTGGGAAAGAAAGTAGCCCGGTGGCTGTTTTTTCTGGTGCCAAATCGGATTTACGCGGTTTTGGTGTCAAGATATTAACAGGATCGGCACAAGGAATTTTAATTGGTGTTTTACCAAGCGCTGTGATGCGCTATATTTTGCAGTATTCAGGTTTATTGCAGACCCATGCTGGCGCAAATTTTAACGCAATTCTGAACTTGTTTATGGTGTTTATTCCATTTTTGATTGGTATGGCAATTGCCTTCCAATTCAAAATGAATGCCCTAAGCACAGGTGTTATCGGAATTGCTGTGGCAGCCTCTTCCGGGTCGATTCGTTGGATTGCAGTTCATAGTTATTTGTCACCATTGGCTAAAGCAGCCAAAGCGGCACCTTTAACTGGTACATTTTATCAAGCACAAGGTGCTGGGGATGTTATTAATGCGATGGCTGTGTCTGCGATTGCAGTTTTGGTAACTTGGCTGGTTGCAAGGTATTTGAAGGGCTTTGGCTCAGTTGCCATTATCTTGGGGCCGATTGTGATTGGCGGAGGAGTTGGTTTAATCGGTACGATGATTGCACCTTATGTTGCTGATATTACGACTTGGATTGGTGATATTGTTCGCTGGGCTTTTGATCAGCAGCCATTTATCATGGCGCCTTTGGTTGCGGCTCTGTTTGCTATGATTATTGTGACCCCTGTCTCAACAGTGGGTATCGCCTTAGCAATCAATTTGAACCAAATGGGATCTGGTGCAGCTGCCATGGGTGTTGTTGCAACGACTGTGGTTTTGATGATTAATTCTTGGTTTGTCAATAAAAAAGGTGTGACTGTCGCAATTTTTTTGGGTGCGATGAAGGGCATGATGCCGTCAGTCTTCAAAAAGCCGATTACATTAATTGCCTTTGCACTTTCTGGGGCAATTTCAGGCCTAGCAGTTGCCTTGTTTAATATTCAAGGAACCTCGACAACGGCCGGATTTGGCTGGATTGGTATGGTCTCACCCATCCAATCATTTGTGAATAATAATGCTGAAAAAGCTGATACGGCCAACTATATCAGCAATTACATCAATCCGTTTCTGGCTTTGATTGTCTGGTTTGTGGTCCCTGTAATTGTTGGCTTCTTAGTTGATTTCCTGTTTAGAAAAGTTCTGAAACTTTATCATGCAACAGATTTTCAGCAAGAGTTATAGTAGGAACTTTGTGAATTTTTAGATATAATGAGAATTGTACTTTTATGGAGGAAAGAATGAAAATTTTTGCTTACGGAATTCGTGAGGACGAAAAACCATCCCTTAAAGAATGGGAAGATGCTCATCCTGATGTTGAAGTTGGATACACTGAAGAATTATTGACACCTGATTCAGCCAAAGAAGCGGCTGGATCTGACGGGGTTGTTGTTTATCAGCAGCTGCCTTACACGCGTGAGACATTGCAGGCGTTAGCCGACCAAGGCATTCACCAAATGAGCTTAAGAAATGTTGGTATTGATAACATTGATCTTGATGCAGCTAAAGAACTTGGTTTCAAGATTTCAAATGTTGCAGCTTATTCACCAAATGCGATTGCTGAACATGCAGCTATCCAATTAGCTCGTGTTTTGCGCCGCAGCAAGGAATTGGATGCTAAAATTGCCAAACGTGATTTGCGTTGGGCACCAACAATTGGACGCGAAGTTCGTATGCAGACGGTTGGTGTTGTTGGTACTGGCCGGATTGGCCGTGTTTTGATCCAAATTCTTCAGGGATTTGGTGCTAAAATTGTTGCCTACGATATCTTCAAGAACCCTGATATTGATAAGCAAGGGCTTTATGTTGACAGTTTGGATGAGTTATACGCACAGTCTGACGTTATTTCTTACCATGTGCCATCTGTCAAAGAAAATATTCACATGATCAATAAAGACACTATTTCCAAGATGAAAGACGGTGTTGTACTGGTTAACGTTGCTCGTGGCGATCTAATGGATACAGACGCTGTTGTTGCTGCCTTGGATTCCGGTAAAGTGTCTGGCTTGGTTATGGATGTTTATGAAAACGAAGTCGGTATCTTCAATGAAGATTGGGAAGGCAAAAAGTTCCCTGATGCCCGTCTGAATGATTTGATTGATCGTCCAAATGTTCTCGTAACACCTCATACAGCCTTCTATACGACGAAAGCCGTTTTGGAAATGGTTCACCAGAGTTTCGATGCCGCTGTTGCCTTTGCCAAAGGTGAAGAGACAAGAAACGCTGTTAAGCTGTAAAAGATACAAACAGCTGTTTTCTGAAAATCCGCTTAAACGCGGATTTTTTTATTTA
The DNA here is from genome assembly GCF_047725585.1 of Oenococcus sp. NCBI lineage: Bacteria > Bacillati > Bacillota > Bacilli > Lactobacillales > Lactobacillaceae > Oenococcus > Oenococcus sp. The sequence continues at coordinate 5,976 of NZ_JBDNNF010000008.1, forward strand.
ATTGTTTATAAGACTTAATCTTTAAATAGTCTTGGCTATGTAGACTTATTATTTGAAGGTTATCACTCCGCTATGAAGCGTTTGCTAAAATATTTTAAATTATTTTTCTTTCGAATCGGTCAATTTGTGAAAGGAAACAAAAAAATACATCTGATTTTGTTTTTTCGTCTTGGTCTTGTTCTCGTGGTCTTTACGACTTCTTTTGTACTAACTTATTATGTATCGGTTCAGCAGCATCTGCCTGGCAGGCATGCAATCTCTAAAAAGGAAAAAGAAGTCCTGTCGCAGCAGCGTTTTATTGATCGTGTCGCACCTTATATTCAAAAACGGCAGCAAGAGGAACATATCCTGTCATCTATTACCATTGCTCAGATGATCTTAGAATCTGATTGGGGGAAAAGCCGATTAGCTGCGCAATACCATAATTATTTTGGTGTCAAAAGCTGGTCTTCAGATCCTAAAAAAAGTGTCAATCTCCAGACGCGAGAGTTCAGCGGCAATAAGTGGGTAACTGTGACCGGTCGTTTTTCTGTTTACAAAAATTGGCAGGAATCTGTTCGCCAGCATAACCGGTTATTCCTCAGCGGGACCAGTTGGAATAAAAATCAATATCAAGATGTTTTGAAAGCTGAAAATTACCATCAGGCCGCACGAGCTTTGGTCAAAAATGCCTATGCAACCGATCCAGGCTATGCGGACAAATTAATCTCGTTGATTGTGAGATATCATTTGGATATCTATGATTAAGCTATTTAATCCATTAATTTTCACACAGCGACTTTGTCTGAATCGAAAAAATTATTTGAAAATTCAATGTTAAAATAATTTGAGTGAATGATTTATTAGCAGGTTTGAATGATAAACAAAAAGAAGCGGTTCTGACTACCGAAGGGCCGCTTTTGATTATAGCTGGCGCTGGTTCTGGCAAGACGCGTGTTTTGACGCACCGAGTTGCCTACTTGGTTCAAGAAAAACAAGTGACGCCTTGGTCGATTTTAGCGATTACTTTTACAAATAAAGCGGCCGCCGAGATGAAAGAACGAATTGCCAGCCTTGTCGATGAAGAGGATGCACGTGCCATTTGGGTTTCGACTTTTCATGCACTTTCAGCACGGATTTTGCGGCGTGATGTTGAGAAAATCGGTTTTACGAGCAGCTTTTCTATCTTGGATACAAGCGGCCAAAAAGTCTTGATCAAGCATGTTTTAAATGATTTGAATTATGATACAAATCAATATGATCCAAGATCAGTATTGGCCGCGATCTCTAATTTTAAAAATGCACTGCAGACGCCTAATGACGCCAGAAATGCCGCCAAGACTGTCTTTGACGAAGCTGTGGCGGAATCTTATGATTTGTACCAGCGTCGTTTGGCTCAATCGCAGTCAATGGATTTTGATGATTTGATCATGCGCACAATTCAGCTGTTTCAACAGGCACCGGATGTGCTTCATTATTATCAGCATAAATTCCGCTATATTCACGTCGATGAATATCAAGATACAAATGATGCGCAATACAAATTAGTTGAAATGCTGGCAGCTGGTGATTTTGGTTCACGAAATCTAGCTGTCGTAGGTGATTCTGACCAAAGTATTTATGGCTGGCGCGGTGCAGATATGAATAATATCCTGAATTTTGAAAAAGATTTCCCTGGTGCTAAGACGGTTCTGCTGGAACAAAATTATCGTTCGACGAAAAATATTTTAATGGCCGCCAACCAGGTAATTAAAAATAATATTGAACGCAAGGCTAAAAATCTGTGGACTGACAATGAGCAAGGCGATTTGATTCACTATTATCGCGCGCAATCCGAGTCCGATGAAGCCCGTTATGTCTTTAGAAACATTCAAGCTGGTGTCAAAAAAGGCCGCAGTTTAAACGATTTTGCGATTCTTTTCCGAACCAATGCTCAGTCGCGTGTTTTCGAACAAGTTTTTAATGCCAATCAGATGCAGTATACGATTGTAGGCGGTACGCGTTTCTTTGAGAGAAAAGAAATTCAAGATATTGTGGCCTATCTGCAGCTAGTTGCCAATAGTGATAACGATACGGTTTTTGAGCGGATTATTAATGAACCTAAGCGTGCGATTGGCGCAAGTTCGATTGAGAAACTGCGTTCCTTTGCCGTCAAAAAAGATCTGTCCTTCATGCAGGCGATTGCTGTTTTGACCGATGAAAGCCTGTTATCGGCCAAGGCACAAAACAATTTTCGCAAGTTCGCGGCCATGATCAAAGGATTTATGGATCAGTCTCATTTTCTATCTGTTACCGAATTGACACAAGAGATTTTTAATAAGACAGGCATCCGAGAACAATATGTCAAAAAAGATGACCTGGAATCGCAGGCGAGGGTTGAAAACTTAGATGAATTCTTGTCGCAAACCAAACAGTTTGATGATGATTATGACTCGGAAGTTTCCGAGACGAAAAACCAGTTAGTGGATTTTCTGGGCCAAACAGCTTTGGCTAGTGATTTGGATTCTTATGATGAAAGTGCCGGCCAAGTTACCTTAATGACGGTTCACGCCGCCAAAGGTCTGGAATTTCCAGTCGTTTTCATTGTCGGACTAGAGCAGGGCATTTTTCCATCGGCGCGATCGATGATTGAAAGAGATGGTTTAGAAGAAGAGCGGCGCCTGGCTTATGTCGCTATTACGCGAGCACAACAGGAACTTTATCTAACTAACGCTTACGGACGCCTTTTATACGGGCGGACGCAAAGCAATGACCCATCCGTCTTCATCGATGAGATCGATGATGCTCTTTTAGACAAAGAAAATCCAACACCGACGGTGCCGTCTTATAGCAGTTATGATCAGCCAATGCCCTTTGACCGTAAAAGTGATTCTGTCAGCAGCCGCCACGATTATCGGCCGGCTTTTGCAACGACCTATAAAGGGACTGGTGCCGAGAAGCAGGATTGGCAGTTAGGTGACCAAGTTAAACATAAAACTTTTGGTATCGGCAGGATTGTGGCAATCAAACAAGATGGCGATGATAAGTTATTGAAGATCGCTTTTGCTTCTAAAGGTATCAAACAACTGATGGCTTCTTTTGCTCCGATTGAGAAAATATAATCATGAATCCAGAAATCAATTTCACGCCAATTGAACAACTCAGTTTTACTCAGGCTCAGCAGGAAATTAAAGATCTTTCTGACGAACTGATCAAATGGGGCCGCGAGTATTACGAAGACGATAATCCTAGTGTTGAGGATTATGTTTACGATGCCAATTATGCCCGCTTAGTTGCCCTTGAAAAAGCTTATCCGACCTTAGTCATGCCTGATTCGCCTACTCAAAGGGTCGCAGCTGGCAATGCAGCACAAACTGAGTCACGCGGCTTGGCTAAAGTTGTCCATCCGGTTCCGATGCTGTCTTTAGGAGATGTTTTTTCGATTCAAGAATTGATGGATTGGGATGCTGTGACGACGAAGAATGCTGGCAGCCAGCAGCACTACAACTTGGAATTAAAAATTGACGGCTTGGCTATTTCCTTAAAATATGAAAACGGTCGTCTGATCCAGGCTTCGACACGAGGGGATGGTTCGATCGGCGAGGATGTTACGGCCAACGTCCGCACGATCAAAGAAATTCCAGAGACTCTATCCGAACCTTTAACGATTGAGGTTCGCGGCGAGATTTATATGGGAAAAGCTTCATTTGCCCGTTTGAACCAAGAAAGAGATGAAGCAGGCGAAGCTGTCTTTGCTAATCCGCGTAACGCAGCTGCCGGTAGTCTGCGTCAGCTGGATCCAAAAATAACCGCAGCTCGTCAGTTATCGTCATTTATTTACTACACAGCTCAAAATGATGTTTTAGGCACTGATACACAATCAGGTGTGCTGGCACGTTTTCGGGAATTAGGTTTCCCTGTAAACGCTGATAATCGTGTGATTACAAAAATGGCGGATGTGAAGGCATATATTGATGAATTCACGGCCAAACGCGATCAGCTGCCCTTTGGTATTGATGGTGTGGTTGTCAAAGTCAACGATTTAAATATGGAAAACGAACTGGGTAATACCGTCAAGATTCCGCGCTGGGCCATTGCCTATAAATTCCCGCCGGAAGAGGCTTTGACTGTTGTTCGCGACATCACTTGGACTGTAGGCCGGACCGGCGTTGTCACACCGACTGCTGTGATGGATTCAGTGCTTTTAGCCGGGACGACTGTTCGACGGGCCAGCCTGCACAATCCTGATTATCTGCAAGAAAAAGACGTGCGTATTGGAGACACGGTCACGCTGCATAAAGCTGGCGATATTATTCCTGAAATTGGTCAGGTCATTATAGATAGGCGGCCGAAGACGGCCGACCAGCCTTATCCGATTCCCAGCCGCTGCCCTTCTTGCGGTTCAGAACTTGTGCATGTCCAAGGCGAAGTGGCTTTGCGCTGCATTAATCCTGAATGCCCGGCACAAATTCAAGAAGGCTTGACTCATTTCGCTTCTAGAAATGCGATGAATATCGATGGTTTAGGACCACGCGTGGTCCAGCAGCTTTTAGACAGAAAATTAATCAGAAAAATATCTGATTTGTATTCTTTGACAGAGCAGCAATTGACCGGACTGGACAAATTCGCTGAATTATCGGCTAAGAATCTAATTGCCGCCATTGACCGTTCCCGCCAAAATTCGGTTGAACGCTTATTAACAGCCTTAGGTATTCGTGGTGTTGGTGCTAAAGCGGCTAAGGTCTTAGCTGCTCATTTTAAAAATCTACGCAATCTGCAGAATGCTTCAGCCCAAGAGATTGCCGATATTGACGGCATCGGGGAGATCATGGCAGACGCCGTTGTCCAATATTTCAATACGGAATCGGTTGCTCAATTAGTTAATGAATTGGACAATTTTCAAGTCAATTTCGATTATCTGACCAGCAGCAATATTGATGAGAATAACTATTTCTTCAATAAAAAGATTGTTCTGACCGGAAAATTAGATCACTGGACGCGTCCACAAATGCAGACTTGGCTGGAAGAACATGGTGCGAATGTTTCCTCATCTGTATCGTCAAAAACAGATTTATTAATTGCAGGGCACGATGCAGGTAGTAAACTAGATAAAGCGAGTAAATTAGGTATCAAAATTATTAATGAACAGGATTTTAGCGATTTAAGCAATGCAGCAGAATAGACGCGGACTTACAATTACACAATTTTTAATTCTTCTTTTTGCTGTGCTGCTTGTGATTGTCGGCGCGTTGTATTTTTTTAATAATCGTCAGCCTGTCAGCACAAGCAGCAGTTCATCCAGCCCAAGCAGTGTGCAGGTGATTAATCAAAATAATCAGCAGGGTGAATACCGGTCGGTGATATCCAATGGCAATTATCTGACCTCTTCGGCGCGCGGTATGACTGTAACCACGGAATCGAATTTTAACGCTCAGTCCTTTGAACTTTCATTAAATGAATTGTCAAAACGCTTTTTTTCGACCCGCAGGTATATTTTTCAAGAAGGACAGTATTTGTCATCTGACCTGTTGAGCTCATGGCTGGACAGATATTCCAACAGTAATCGCAGCGGCCTGAACCCCCCTGATAACGGCCGAACCGATGATAGCCGCAACCCTTATTATTTACAGTCAATTGAAGAAAATGATTTTATGAACCAGGTGAATGGCACCAAATTAAATTTGGAGGGCATGACTATCGGCCTTGCTATGAATCGAATTGATCATTATACCCGCGCACTCGGAGGGCCGGAATATACTCAGAATATTTCTCGTGCTGAGATGATTGCACAAGGCCGCACAGCTGCTGCCAAAGTATTGCGGCGATTGCGGTCTATGAACCAAATCCCTAAAGATCTGCCTATTTTAATCGTGATGTATGAGAATGCACCGGAGGATTCGTTGGCAGGCGGTGCCCCCTATGCTTACTATTTATCAAAGTCCGGCAATACTGTTGGCAAGTGGACCAATGTTGATTTTCAAAATGTTGTTTTCCCTAAAACCGATACTGACCGGTCATCCATCGGCACACAAGATAATACTAATTTCGTGAATTTCAAAAACGAGATTCAAAACTTTTTTCCGAATATTTCCTATGCAACTGCCCAAGCTCACTATGAAAACGGCAGTCTGAACGGGCTGAATATCAATATTAATACAAGCTTCTATTCTGTTTCGGAAATCAAAGCTTTTGCCACTTATATTGCGGAAACTGCGCCAAAATATTTTAACAACAGTATTCCGATACGAATTTCGTTAAGTGCTTCAAATCAGCTCATGGCGGTCATTACCAAGGACAGCAACAGCAGCTACAGAATTATTTACTTATATAGTTATTGATATATCCTCACGGGCAAGTTATAATAGACGTAACTTGATTTACTGAAGTAAATGAGTTGGCATCTGCCAGCTCATTTTTTATGGGTCAAGCCAATTCGAAAATGAATTCAAAACAACTAGAAACAATTAAAGAACGCATCAGCCCAATTGTCAAAAAACGTGAGTTGATGTTGTGGGATGTTAGTTTCTTTGGTGCTGCCTCACCGGTATTAACGATTTTAATTGACCGTCAAGATAAGACACCGATTACAATGAATGAAATTTCCGAGATCACGCCTTTTATCAGTGAAGCAATGGATCAAATTGAACCTGATCCGTTTCCAGACCACTATAATCTGGATATCTCCTCTCCGGGAATTGACCGCACGATTAAAAGTAATGACCAATTAGCTTGGGCTGTCAGTGAACCAGTCAAGATCAATTTTTTTGAAAAAATTGATGGCCAGAAGAACGCTGAAGGTATTTTACTCGACTACTCAGATTCTTATATTGAGCTAAAAAATTCAGCAGAACAAATTGAAGATTTTCCGAGAGACAAAATTACAAAAATCTCGTTAAACCAGGAGGTATAAACATGGCATCAGATTATAGAAAAGAATTATTTTCTGCTTTGCAGGCACTGCAAGCTGAAAAGGGAATTAGTGAAGAAGATGCAATTGCTTCTTTAAAAGATACGCTGGTAACGGCTTATAAAAAGAATTTTGAAGGCGAGACTAATGTTGAAGTTGATGTTGACCCTGAAAAACAAGAATTCAATCTTTTGCAGATTAAAGAAGTCGTTGCTGATGGCGACATGATCGACCCTTATTCAGAAATTTATCTAAAAGATGCACGTGAGATTAATTCAGCATATGAGGTCGGTGACCAGATCAAATTTGAAATCAATCCACGCAACTTTGGACGTTTGGCTGCACAATCCGGCAAAAATAAATCAACGCAATTAATTCGTGAGAAAGAAAAAGAAGCGATTCATGCACGGTATGAAGGCTTCGAACACGAAATTGTTTCTGCGCGTGTTGCACGTGAAGACCAGCGTTTTTTGTGGGTAACGATGCCTGATGGCCAAGAAGCGGCTATGGGCGAAAAGGATCGTATTCCAGGCGAAACTTATAAAGTCGGCGATCCGATCAAGGTTTTGATCAACCGCGTTGAGGATTCAGCCACTCGCGGACCTCAAATATATGTATCACGAACTAGTCCTGAATTGGTAAAGCGTTTGTTCGAACAGGAAGTTCCGGAAGTTTATGACGGTGTCGTCGTGATTGAATCTATTGCTCGTGAAGCCGGTGATCGTTCGAAAGTTGCCGTCCGTACGACTGATCCTAATCTGGACCCTGTCGGGACTTTGGTTGGCCCGCGCGGTTCTCGTGTCCAAGCGGTTGTTAATGAGCTCCACGGGGAAAATATGGACATTGTGGAGTGGGTTGAAGATGAGGCACAGTATATTGCTAATGCTTTGAACCCCGCTGAAGTTGTGGACGTTATCTTTAATCCTGACAATGACAATGAGGTAACTGTGATTGTGCCTGATTATCAATTAAGTCTGGCTATTGGAAAACGTGGCCAAAATGCACGTTTAGCAGCTAAATTAACCAAATTCAAGATTGATATCAAATCAGAGACACAGGCAGAGAACGATCCTCAGCTGCAGGCTATTTTGGAAGAATCCGCTAAATATGCCGATGAAGATGATGAATCAGTTGATGAAAATGATGCTGGTGATTTAGAAGATGAGACAGAATATGCTGATGCAGGTGATTATTTCGTCTCAAATGATGAAGATGGCCAAAGTGAAGATGCGGACGATAGTGCCGACGCCGCGCCAGTAGATGGCACTGATTCAGATAAGGCTGCAGCTGCCGCGAAAAAAGACATGAGTGCCAAAGAGACCAAAGAGGCACAGGATGAATTCGCAGCTGCTTTGAATAATGTTGATTTTGACGCGGTTTTGGAAGAAAAAGAGGGCGAAGAAAAGAAGGACGAGGATAAGTAATTAGTTTTTAATGGCAAAAAATAAGACACAATTCCGCAAGCGCAAAATTCCGATGCGTCAAGACGTTGTCAGTGGCCAAATGCTGCCTAAAAAAGATCTTTTGAGAATTGTTAAAGCTGATGATAAACTTTTGCATCTTGATCCCAGCGGCAAAGTCAATGGTCACGGCGCCTATATCAGCGTAGATGTTACACTAGCTAAGAAGGCAAAAACGGAAAAAATTCTTGACACTGTCTTCGAGATGTCTGTGCCGGATGATTTTTATGACCAGCTAATCGACTGGGTAGATCATCAGCAAGCCAGAAAGGAACTTTTCAGTCACGAACAAATTATTAAAGCAAAAAATTCTTAATTATTTCGGCTTAGCGAGAAGAGCCGGACTGCTTGTGACTGGACAGGAATTAGTTGCAAAAGCCATTAAGAGGCAGAATATTGCTATCGCGATTATCGCTTCTGATGCAAGCGAAAACACAAAAAAAGATTTTAAAGATTTAATCCGAGGAAGAATTACTATAGTTAATCAATTTTCAAGTACAGAAATCAGTCAAGCAATTGGAGAGCCCAGAAAAATTCTTGGCATTACTGATCTTGGCATAGCAAGAAAAATCAAAGAGTTATTAAAGGAGGTGACTTTATGACTGAAGAAGAAAAGAAACGACGCCCATTGGTCCATCACATTCGAAAACAATCTGCTTCTCAATCTGAACTGCCAGCATCGCAGCGTCGGCATTCAGCAGGTCTTTCGAGTCGTGCACAAGGTGAGAGAAGAGGAGAATCAACCCAGAATTCGCCAGAGCCTCGTCAACGGCGCCGCGTTAGTTTTGAATCTAATACTGGCCGTCCAGCACCAAAAGATCATCGTCCTATTAGAGCGGGATCTGCTAGTGCGCCAACCGGTACTGGCAATAATGATTCGCGTAATCAGCAGAGAAGACCGTTAAGCCAACGCCCACGGGGCAACGGCAGGCCAGCTTCTGTCAATAGCAATGCCAATGACCCGCTGCACCGCACACATACACATAATCCTTTGCCCAATCAGCATCCCACGACCAATCAGCACAATAATCATCGCGGTGCGAACCGTCCGTTTAATGCGCAGAACAGCCAAAATAGAAATAATAACACCCACAAACCGAATGCAGCGCAAAATGGCAGTGGCCGTTTTGGCGGCGCTTTAGCTTCTGGCAACAATTCGGCTCGAAATAATACACGCCGTCGGAATCAGACAACACCAGGTACAACAGGTACGCATTTTGTTAGCGGTCCAGCAAGGGGCACGCAGAGGAAGTCTGAACCAAAAGGATCCAAGAAAGCACAGCGTATCGCAGCAGCAACGGCAGCGAGAAATCGTCAAAATGAGCGTAAGGAACAGCCGTTACCACAAGTTTTGGAATATCGTCTGGGCATGAATGTTCAAGATATTGCCAAAATTATTCATCGTGATGTTACCGAAATTCTTAAGAAGCTCTTTTTGCTAGGTGTTGTCGTTAACCAAAATCAGAGCTTGGATGCTGATACGATCGAATTGTTGGCTGCTGATTATGGTATTGAATCCAAGCAAAAAGAAGAAGTTGATGTTGCTGATATTGATCGCTTCTTTAATGAGGATGATAATGATATCGATCCAGCTAAGCTAGTTCCCCGTGCGCCAATTGTCACAATTATGGGACATGTTGACCATGGTAAGACAACCCTGCTTGACTATTTGCGCCATACACATGTGACTGCAGGCGAAGCAGGCGGTATCACACAGCATATCGGTGCTTATCAGGCTCGATTGAATGATCGGCTGATCACATTCCTTGATACACCTGGGCATGAAGCCTTCACGGAAATGCGTGCGCGTGGTGCTAATGTCACAGATATTACGGTTCTGGTTGTTGCTGCCGATGACGGTGTTATGCCCCAGACGATTGAGGCGATTCACCATGCGCAAGCTGCGAAAACGCCAATCATTGTCGCAATCAATAAAATTGATATTCCAGGTGTCGACCCGCAAAATATTGTGAATGAATTAATGGAATATGATTTAGTTCCAGAGGAATATGGGGGCAGCACGATTGAAGTGCCAATCTCAGCCAAAACAGGCGAGAATGTTGATAAACTTCTTGAGATGATTTTGCTGCAGGCTGATGTTATGGAATTGAAGTCGGATCCAACGGCCAAAGCGCGAGGCTCTGTTATCGAAGCTCGTCTGGACAAGGGTCGCGGCGCCGTTGCTACTTTGCTAATTCAGCAAGGCACCTTGAAGACTGGTGACCCAATTGTTGTTGGCAATACATTCGGACGTGTTCGGACGATGAACGACGCTTCGCATCACAATATTAAATCCGCGCTTCCAGCTACGCCGGTTGAAATTACCGGGCTGAATGAGGTGCCACAAGCCGGTGATCACTTTGTCGTGATGGATTCTGAAAAAGAGGCTCGTGAAACGGGTGAATCTCGTGCAAAGGCTGCAATGGAAGAGGAACGTAACAACGGCACGGTTGTGACGCTGGATACCTTGTTCTCTACGATGGCTAAACAAGAGATGAAGACAGTTTCTTTGATTGTCAAAGCTGATGTGCAGGGATCTGTCGAAGCCCTAGCTTCTTCGCTTAAGAAGATTAAGGTCGAAGGCGTTCGAGTGGAAATTATCCATGCTGGCGTCGGTGCTATCAATGAATCTGATATTAATTTAGCCGAGGCTTCTGGTGCAATTATTATTGGCTTTAACGTTCGTCCGGTGGGTCAGGCCAAATCCGATGCAGAGCAGAAACATGTCGATGTTCGTCTATATAACGTGATTTATGATGCCATCAACGAAGTTGAGTCCGCTATGAAGGGCCAGCTGGAACCTGTCTATAAAGAAAAGAATCTGGGTTCGGTTGATGTTCGACAATTATTTCACTTTTCTAAGATCGGCACGATTGCTGGCGGTATGGTGACTGACGGTGTTATCACGCGTGATGCTAAAATCCGCTTGGTTCGTGATGGCGTTGTTGTGTACGATGGCGTGCTTGCCTCACTCAAACACGAAAAAGATGATGCTAAAGAGGTCAAAAAAGGCTTTGAGCTTGGTTTGACGATTGCCAATTTCAACGATGAAAAGGTTGGCGATGTGGTCGAAGCCTACACAATGGAAGAGGTCAAGGCAAATGCCTAAACGTGAGAAATCACCGCGGCTCCTGCGTGTAGAAGGAACAATCCAGCGTGATTTGGGTCAGATCCTTGTCAAACAGGTCTCTGATCCCAGATTAGATGATGTCACGATTACTGGTATTGATATGACGGCAGATTTTTCCATTGCCTATGTCTATTGGACCATTTATTCCGATCTTGCTAGTTCTGGTCAAAAAGCAGCAGCTGGTTTAGAGGCTGCCAAGGGACTCATCAAGCGTGAATTGGCAAAGAAAATGACAACTTTTAAGATCCCTGATTTGGTCTTTAAACGTGATAAAGCAATTGAATATGGCGACCATATTGAACAATTGATTGCTAAGTTAAATAAACAGTCTAAGTAAACTGATCAAAACGAAAACCGCAGGTGTTTGCCTGCGGTTTTTTGATTGCACTATTTAGTAGAATCGTCGGATGAGGAAGATTCACCGGTTACTGGTGGGGCAGATGAAGCGGTACTGGAGGCAGCCGGTGCTGTATAGGCTGGAGCCGTGTAGCTGGAAGAGTAACTGGCTGCCGGTGCAGCGGGCGGTGTATAGGTATATGATTGCTGGCTGGCAGCTGTGGCCGTTGAGTCTTGTGTGCCATCGTCAATCACGACACCGTTGCTGACAGTTCCGGCAAATTTAGGTCCGGTTTGTCCGGCAGGCAGACCCAAAAACTTTCTAATTTTGTCAGTTGCGCGTTGTCTTTCTTTAGTTGGAATAATTTCAAAGGAAATCAGGCCATACTTATAACCGACTCCTTGCAAGTGGTCAGAATCAATTCTTTTAATCGCGCTGCGATATTTTGATCCCAATGCCAGCATGTCGTTGAAACTCAAATCAGTCTGTGCTTGTTTTGATATTGAATTCAGAAAACGCTGATTAATAATTTGTGGAATCAAGCTACCGGCTTTTTTGGCGATAGCTTCCAAAATTAAGCGCTGACGCAAGGTTCGGCCGTAGTCGCTTAGCGGGTCTTCATAACGCATACGGGCAAAAGCTAAGGCAGCTGTGCCGTCCATCACACGTGAAGTTTTAGTGAGGTTAATGCCGTCAGCATAATAGCTGTATTGATCAGAATCTTTTGTAAAACGGTAAAGATGCGCGCCATATGCGTGTGCTGTATCTGATGAAAAAGCAAATGATAGCGGTGATTTCACGCTGATACCACCAGCCCGATTAACAACCTCTTCGAGTGCACCCATGTTGACGACGGCGTAAAAATCAATTGGTACGTTCAACCATTTCTGTACTGTTCGAATGGTGGTTTCGGGATGCCCTTGTCCATTTGCCGGATATTCATAGGCAGCATTTATTTTTTGTGGGAACGTATCTTCATAACCAGGGATGGCGATCATCGAATCTCTTGGAATTGACATAAGGAGCGTCCGTTTTGTTTTCGGATTGATGGTTACGAGTATCATCGAGTCTGTTCGGCCAACCCAGCTTCGGCCGAGCTCGCCTGTATCAGTACCCATGAGCAGGATGGAAACAGGCCGCCCATCATTTAACACGGAATTGACGTCACGGCTTTTCTTCAACTTCGTCGGCACAAATGTATTAGTATTGATGGCACCTTTTATATTGGAATAGGCAATGAAAAAAGTAATACCGATTGCAATAAAGAACACTCCGAAAACAGTCAGGAGAATATTTCTGATTAAATGTCTATTTTTTTTGCCGGGGCGGCGTTCTCTTCCGGCTTTTAATGGTTTGGTTTTTGGCATATCTTACATTCTATCTAAAGTTCTAATTTAAAACATTAAAGATTACGGCTTTGTTACAATAGATGGTGAATTATGATTGTGGATCGGGATAGAGCACGAAAGCCCTTAATTTTTATTTTTGCTTTCTTATTTTTGATCGTTGTTCTTTTGATGTGGCGTTCGTCATTTATGATCAATTTGTTTGACGACTTTGCAACACGTTTTCTCTCACAGCCCCATAGCTTTATTTGGCATGTGATTCTATGGCCGGCGGCCCATTTAAGCCGTCCTTTGATTATTGTACTTTTTATTTTGGCAATCGCTTTCTATATGTGGGGCAGCAACTTCAAAATCCCGGCTCTTTGGTTTTTACTGACAACTTTGACTGCATTTCCTATCGATGCGTTGCTGACCCTGCTGATCCATCGGCCGGCGCTGGCAGGAAGGCCGGTATCAATTGGAAAAACATTTCCTAGTCTGCCGGTGCTGCTGACTTTTCTGCTGCTGCAATTCTTCTTTGTTTTGCTGGTTCCAGAATTCAATAAAAAGGCCAGAAAGGCTAAAAATCGTACGATTACGTTTATGATTTTCTGGCTGCTTCTGGTCTGCTTGTCAGTTATTGCTTTCCACTACAATAGTGTGCTGGATGTTGTGAGTGCACTGCTGCTGGGTTATGCTTGGTTTCTTTTTTCAGAAGAAGTGTATTTTGAATATGCAGGCCTTTTCTCTCGTTTGAAAACTTTTCGCGGCAGCTGGATTTGATTCGCGTTTACACGTTTTTATGTATTTCATAAAAAGATTTGACATTATCTGCTTAAATTGTCAAATTATATAAAGTAGCATTTAGGAGGAAAAATGATCGTTTTAGCAGGAACTATTGGGGCCGGAAAAACAAGCCTGACTGCTTTGCTGGCTAATCACCTAGGAAGCAAAGCAATCTATGAAAGCGTGAGCGACAATCCAATTTTGCCGCTATTTTATGACGATCCGAAGAAGTATGCCTTCTTGCTGCAGATTTATTTTTTAAACAAGCGTTTAGATAATATTAAAAATGCACAAGAAAATAAATTGGATGTCATCGACAGATCAATTTTTGAAGATGCGCTGCTGTTTCAATTAAATGCAGATCTAGGCCGTTCCACAGAGACTGAGGTACAGATTTACAAGTCGCTGCTGACAAACATGATGGAAAAGCTCACGGAACTGCCTTCTAAAGATCCGGGCTTGCTAATCCATGTTCGCGTTTCTTTTAATACGATGCTGGACCGGATTCAAAAAAGAGGGCGGTCATTTGAACAGATTTCGGTTCACCCTGACTTATATACTTACTACGAGGAACTCAACAAGCGTTACGAGGCTTGGTATGCTTCCTATGATCGCGGCCCTAAGATGGAGATCAATGGCGACAAGTATGATTTTGTGGAATCAAAGCCCGCTGCCGATGAAGTTTTAAAACAAATAGATGCAAAATTATTCGATCTCGGAAATCTGGTTGGATGAGATGATCACAGGATTAATTTTCATTTAATACTTATTTAAGCACCCTTTAATTTTCCAATAATAATCTGCTACTGTTAGGAGTTTTTATGGATTACATAAAACGTGCTTTTTTGTATCTTCGACGAAGAATCGGAAAAAGCCTTTTATTGATTTTGGTCACAACCACAAGTCTGATCGTGATATTAACCGGTCTAAGTATTCAGAATGCACTTCTCAAATCCAGCGAAAATAATAAAAAGCCCCTTGGCAATACAGTCATTTTATCGTCTCGTCATCATCAACTTACACAAAAGGCCTTATTGAGCGGTTTTGCTAGTACGGGTTTTTGGTCGTATCCTGCCGCCGATTCTGGCCAGGCAGCAGTCAGCCGAAAAATTGCCAAACGGCTTGCGCAGCTCAATAACGTTGTCAGCTATCAGATCCATTCTCAAACACAAGTAAGAGCGGCTTCTTTTCGACTGCCGCCCTTGAAAGCTAACAGCAAACAGTCAGTGGAAGCAACAATTCCGCTTTCCAGCAACCAAATCACGATTTTCGGTCTATCCACGAATTTAGACGATCCGAACTTTCAAGCAAGAAAATATGCCATTATCAAAGGACGCGGCATTTATAATTCTGATTTAGGCAGCCATAATGTTGTGATCGAAAAAAGCTTGGCTTTAGCGGATAATATTGATATCGGTCACATTATCAGGGTACGAAATTCTCAAAGCCGCGTCAGCAGCCTTAAAGTGGTTGGCATTTATACTGCTAAGGGTGCTAATGGGCATTTGTTTCGAGCCCTTGAGGATCCGTCAAGAACTATTTTTGCAAGCTATAGTTTGGCCTCAAATCTGGCAGGCAATGCTGGTGTGGTTACCCAAGCAGCTTATACTTTAGCGAATCGTAAACAAGAGCGTGCATTTATGGAAAGAGCTAATCAATTGATTCCTGCCTCTTTGCAGCTGACAAGTAATGACCAGCTCTACTTGGCTGTCACTACTTGGATTCAGGACTTGTCGAGAACCGCACTTCGTTTGATCTGGTCGGCCGTGATTGCAGGCAGTTTGATTTTATTCATCATTTTAGCGATCGTGGCCAGAAAACGGCAAAAAGAAGTGTGTTTGCTCATGGCCTTGGGTGAAAAAAAAGGAAAAATAGCCGGACAGTTTTTTATTGAAACGGGCTTGGTTTTATTGATCTCCTTGATTTTAACCGGGGCATTCGGCAGTTTCTTTAGCGGCTTGATTGGTACACAGGTTATTGCCCATCCCGCATTTTTTTCAACGCCGCTTGATATTAACAGTTTAATCATTTTGGTCGTCTTAGGCATCATCATGGTATCTGTGGCCACTGGGCTTTCATTGTTTATTGTTCTTCGCTCCAAATTTGATCGGATTGCATTTTAAAAAAGTATTTCATGACATTAACAGTTCAAAAATTGACGCAATACGCTGATCACAGCAAAAAATATCTCTATAAAAATGTCAGCCTTAAATTCGATAATGCACGTTTCTACGCCATTACCGGCCAGCGAGAGTTGATGCTGTTTTTAGCCGGCCTCAAGTCTCCAACTTCAGGAACTGTCAACTTTAATGGCAAAAATATCCAAAAAATAGGATTAAATAAATATCGTAATGAAAAAATTTCTTTACTGTTTTCTGATGGCAACTTGATTGATTATATGACGCCTGTTGAAAATATTATGTCAGCATTATCAATTACCAATTCCAAACATGCTGGCAGCAAACGCTATGCGATGGACTTATTGTCTCAGGTTGGTGTCGAAAATAGTTTTCTGAAACGGGTCGTCGCTGATCTTTCGTTAGAACAACGACAGCTGATCGCCTTGGTACGCGCCTTGGCAGTTGATGCGCCAATTATTTTGGCCGATAATCCGACAGAAAAATTAGATACAGCCGCTGCTCAAAGACTGTTGACGGCTTTTGCTGCAGCAGCACACGAATGGAAAAAAACCGTCATTATCAGCACAAATAGTGAGGAACTTGCTAGTCGAGCGGATGTCAGAATTAAATTTCAAGACCACCATTTTGTAACAGAGAAATTATCGTCCCCTCAAAGCACTAAATAAGAATGCTTTTTAAGATTTTTTCTATTGCCAATGTATAATCGAATATATGTTAGATATTAAGTATTTGAGAAATAATCGTGATGAAGCAAATCAACGTTTGCTGGACCGCAATGTTGCTGATGGTGTTTTGGATCAACTGCTAGCTGATGATGAAAAAAGGCGTTCGCTGATTAAAGAAGTTGAGCAGTTAAAGGCAAAACGCAACCAAGTTTCTGATCAAATCGGTGCGGCCAAGCGTGAAAAAGATGACGTTTCTGCTAAAAAAGCCATCGCTGATATGCAGCTCGTTTCTGACCAGATTAAAGATCTCGATCAACAAGTAACGGCAATCGATAAAATTGTTCACGATCAAGAGGCACAGTTACCGAATTTAGCTGATCCTCGTGTCCCAGTGGGTCCTGATGACAGCTATAACGTGGAACAAAGGACTTGGGAACCGGCTAATTTGTCGGGCCGTCCGGCTGCTTTCTCAAAAACGCCTGATTGGCTGAAGCCACATTATGATATCGGCGAGGATTTGGGAATTTTGGATTTTGAACGAGGAGCCAAAGTTTCTGGAGCGCGTTTCCTATACTATGTCGGTGCTGGTGCCCGCTTGGAACGCGCCATTTATAATTTTATGCTTGATGAACACCGTCGCGAAGGTTACACGGAATTGCTGACACCCTATATGGTGACCAATGAATCAATGTATGCGACTGGTCAATTCCCGAAATTTGTCGATGATGCTTATGAAGTCGGCAAAGACCAGGCTATGACAATGATTCCGACGGCCGAAGTTGCTTTGGTTAATTGGCGCCGCGATGAAATCATGGACGAATCCGAATTGCCGCTTTATATCACGGCTTTGTCACCGGCTTTTCGTCAAGAAGCTGGGGCTGCCGGCAAAGATACGCGCGGATTAATTCGCCTGCACCAATTCAATAAAGTCGAAATGGTTAAGTTTACAAAACCGGAAGATTCTTATGATGAATTGGAAAAGATGACTGTGAATGCGGAAAATATTCTGCAAAAACTGGAACTGCCTTACCATGTAATTCGCCTCTCGACTGGCGATATGGGCTTTGGGTCGGCCATGACTTATGATCTAGAAGTCTGGTTCCCGACGCAAAATAAGTACCGCGAAATTTCTTCGGTATCGAATGACGAGGATTTTCAGGCTCGTCGTGCGCATATTCAGTATCGCGATGGGGATGGCCGTTTGCATTTTGTCCACACGTTAAATGGCTCTGGACTCGCTGTCGGCCGTACAGTTGCTGCTATTTTAGAGAATTATCAAAATGAAGATGGTTCGATCACAATTCCAAAAGTTCTGCGTCCTTATTTCGGCGAAGATAAGATCGACCAAGAACATCGCAATTAAGTAATGAAGCCTTATAGTGAAGGCTTTTTTTATTTTGAAAGAAGAGTTTAATTTGCCCTTTCAGATATGATACGGTGGAATTATCCTTTCAATATTTATTGAATCGCCGAATTTGTAAAAAAAGAGGTAGAAAATGACAATCAATCCAGATAGAGCACAAGATGTATGGAAAGATGTGGGCGAACATGTGCAGTTTACGGTTTTGCGCCTGCTGAGAAAAGATCAGCAAAAAGATCAGCAGGCCATTGCAGAATTCGCTGATCGGTCGCAAGCGATTATCCGTTCATTAAAAATTCGTGATGCCCATTTAGCCACAGAATCAGGTTTGAAAGTGGCTTTTGGTTTTAGCAAGAAGGCTTGGGAATACTTGTTTCCCAATGCGTCTCAGCCAAAAGAATTGGAAACGTATGAAGGCCTGACCGGTCCGGAGTACGCCATGCCAGCTAGCGAGGGCGACATATTTTTTCATATTCGTGCCAGTAATGAGGCCGTCGTCTATGAAGCGCAGACACAATTTCGCCGCTTTTTAAAAGACATCACTGAAGTTGTTGATGAGACAAAGGGTTTTCGCTATTTTGAAGGGCGGGCTATTATCGGCTTTATCGATGGGACAGAAGCACCGGCCGTACAGGATGCCGCCGGTTACGCTTTAATCGGTGATGAAGATCCTGATTTTATCAATGGTTCGTATGCTTTTGCCCAGAAATGGCAGCACGATATGGATTTTTGGAATCATTTGAAGACCGAAGATCAGGAAAAAGCCGTTGGGCGCGAAAAATTCAGCGATCTGGAATTAGAGGATGCTGATAAATTTAAAAATGCGCATAATGTGAGCTCTAAAATCGAAATTGATGGGCAGGAACAAAAAATTATTCGTATGAACGTGCCTTTTTCCGATCCGGCTTCAGGTAAAACAGGTACCTATTTCATGGGATACGCTAGGCATTGGCATATCACTAAGATGATGCTTCAGCAAATGTTGGATACATCGGATTTCCTTTTGAAATTCTCCACAATTTTGTCAGGCCAACTCTTCTTCATTCCATCACGGGATCTGATTGATAAAATTGCTGCTGGTGAGTTGAATTAAACAATAAAAAAAGGGAATCCTGAATTGGATCCTTTTTTTGTCTGAATTATTCACAACGATATGCTAGAAACGCAGTCATGCAGGCTGATTTATGCCGACTAGAGGATTCGAACCTCCGACCCCCTCATTACTAGTGAGGTGCTCTAGCCAACTGAGCTAAGTCGGCAATCAATTGACTAAAACAGTTTAACAAACTTTAGTCTATATGGCAATTTTCACTGCTGCTTTGCTTTTTGAAATTCTAAAACTCTATTTGTTTTTTATCTTTTAAATTTAATTTTATTTTCGAAAATGAATTCCGAATAACTTTCTAGAGGAGATTAATTGCGACAATCTTATTAATCATCTTTACGTCATTTGCGATCATCAAATCATAGAAGACACAACATGGCGACAGAAAGGAATGGCACAAACATATGAAAACTACTTTTTTACAAGAAAGTCTGTATCTGCTGAAAAGTAAGATATCGCGCGTCGTTCTGGTGATTATTTGCTTGCTGGTCGCTTTTGCTGGATTTCAAGCCGTCAATACTCAGGCAGATTCTTGGCAGGCCTTTAAGATAACTCGTGGAATGTATCAGAGTTCGGCCGAATTCAATCAAGATATTCAAAAGCCTTACCAAATCCAACAACAATCAAATCGTTTTGGCCAAGTCAGTACGAC
This sequence comes from Oenococcus sp., assembly GCF_047725585.1. Taxonomy (NCBI): domain Bacteria; kingdom Bacillati; phylum Bacillota; class Bacilli; order Lactobacillales; family Lactobacillaceae; genus Oenococcus; species Oenococcus sp. The sequence continues at coordinate 25,802 of NZ_JBDNNF010000008.1, forward strand.
AGTGGATAATAGCGCACGCTATAATTACGAAAACGTGATTCATTCTCAAAATCAACTCCACTCCATTGAATTCACGCGATTTTTATTTGGCTCATTGGGATTAGTTCTATTTCCGCTCCTGACAGGCATTTTGGGAATTTCAATTGCCACACACGATTTTGCCAGTGCGACTTATAAAAGAAAACTGGACAATCACACTTGGCTAGCGGTTTTTTCAGGCAAAGTGCTGACTCTTTTTGCAGCAACTGCCGCCATTTATGTGCTCGCTGCTGTTTTAGCGTCTTTGTTAGGCCTGATTCTGCCGCATTTTGTTAAATTACGAGATCTTTCGGAATATGGTATTTCTCTTCAAGCGTTAAATGCCGGAGATATGATCCTTACAGTCTTGGTGGCCTGTTTGATCGGCGTGGTCACTGCCTTGATTTGGTTTTCTGTTGGCCTGATATGCAAACGTTCATCAATTGCCATTGTTATTTTTCTGATTTATCAGGCGGTGATACCGAATTTGGGTAGAACGGATTTTAAGAATGCGATCATGTCCTTATTCTCCCGATTTACAAATCAGCTGGTCTTGGAGCCCTGGCCATATCGAAGCATCAGTCTGCCACTGTCATTGGGACTGACAGCTGAGTACGTTTTTGGGGCCTTGATATTGGGATATTTTATTTTTTCAAAAAAGCATATCAATTCGTTATCTTAAGTAATGATTTCATTTCTGATTGTTATGCCACTCAAAAAAGGTCCCCAAATGGGGACCTTTTTAAAATATATTCAATACACAAACGATACTCAGTTTGCTTCTGTTTGACTAACCGCGGCTCTTTGCCCTTTGTCAAAAAGCAGATAAAGGCAAGTACCAACAACAGCACCGACCAGGGCCGGCAGCAGCCATCCTAATCCTAGAGACGCAAGTGGCACGGATTGATGGTAAGCCGCAACTAGATCAGATAAGACTGGCAATTTTCCGGTTGGCAGGCTGGCAGCACTATCCAGCAGCGCAGCGGGCAAAGTCATAAATACAACTGATCGGTAGACATACTTGGACCGTTTGAAAAATTTTGCGCATAGAGACAAGCCGATTAAAACCAATGCCAAGGGATACATGAGCATCAGTACTGGGATTGCCCAGGCTACGATATTTGTCAGGCCTGCATTGGCAGTGACAAAAGACCCAACCGTTGTGATTTTCAGCCAGGTTGCATAACTCAATTTTGGAAAAGTCCGGTGCATATCTTGAGCAAATGAGGCACACAAGCCCATCGCGGTTGTAAAAACGGCTAAAGTGACCAAAACACCTGTGAAGACAATGCCGACATTACCCAAAAAGTGCTGAACAATTTGCGCAAAGGCTGTTCCACCATTTGCTGCGACCTTGAACAGGCCTAGACTGCTGGTGCCGAGAAAAACCAGCCCTGCGTAAAGAACTGCTTCGGCTAAAATACTGAAGAATCCAGATTTGGCCAGCATCTTGGGTACTTGTTCTTTTTGATAACCCAGTCCTTGTACGGCGTAAACCACTGTGACCGCAAAGGCTAAGAGGGCCAAACCGTCCATTGTGTTGTAGCCATCAAGAAAGCCTTGGAAAAAGGGATTGCCGCTATAGCTCGGCTGAACTGCCTGATGCAGACTGCCCATCGGTAGTACTAATGCTAATAGAAGGACGATGACTAATAGTGCCAAAAACAAAGGATTGAGGTATTTGCCGATCCATTTAACCAGATTCTTTTGTTTAATTGTCAAAAAGTAAGCCAAGCCAAAGAAGAGAGCTGAAAATATCAGCATACCAAGACCTTGGAAATTCTTGGGCAGAAAGGGTGCTGCACCCATAGAAAAAGCTGTTGCTGCAGTTCTTGGCGTCCCGAAAAAAGGCCCGATTGTTAGATGAAGCAAGACGAGAAAGACTGCTGCAAACCAAGGTGCGACAGGTTTTGCAACGTCGTATACACCTTTACTATTGGTCACGCTGACGGCCAGCATAGCCAAAAAAGGCACGAGTGTGCCTGTGATTAAAAAACCAAGAGTCGCCGTGACCCAATTGCCGCCAGCATTCTGACCCAGTTGAACTGGGAAAATCAGATTGCCGGCCCCGAAAAACATTCCGAAAATCAAAGACGCCAGCAAAACTGTATTACGTCTTTTTTCTTTTTTTGTCATAATTCATTTTCTCCTTTGTTACCATAAAAAAATCGGTCAACTGTTTTTGCAGTTGACCGATTTGAAAAATTTTCAATCTCTCAGCTGCTCGTCTTTGATAAATGACGAGCAGCTCAATAACAGCTCATCATTATGACAAAATAATGACGACGCTGATAATGACTTGTTTAGTTAAAAAAAGACTAGACACTGGAAATTCTCCCTCTAAATATTGGTTACATGAATTAAAACAATTAATGTAATGATTGTCAAGTGATATTTTGCACTTAAAGATAAAAAATAACCGATTAAAATCGGCTATCGCAAATTTGCTTATAAAACACTTAGTAACGCCTCTAAATCGACGTTTTTTATGCGGATGACAGGAATCGAACCTGCACGAGTTGCCTCACAGGAACCTAAATCCTGCGCGTCTGCCAGTTCCGCCACATCCGCAGAACTTGTATATTTTAGCATGTTGTCCCAACTGATAGCAATAAAAAACACCGACGCTGGTCGGTGTAAGGGATTTTTATAAAGAGAGTTTTATAATTTTGGAAGGGATAGTTATTTATGAAAATCGTTCCTCTGGGGCGTCCTTTGGAACAAGATCATTATCGAAATCCAACATTAAAACAATTTAAAAAACAAGTTAAACGAATATTAAAGCTTTTCAGGACTCAAGATTTGCAATTCAGGCACAAATCATATAAAATTTAAAAGTTACATGTAAGGAGGACGCCATGGCAAAAGATGCTATCACCGGCGCGCGGACTCGTTTTGGTAATCAGCGTTCGCACGCTTTGAATGCCAATCGCCGTTCGTGGAAGCCGAATTTGCAAAAAGTGACCGTTAAGATTAACGGCGACGCTCCCAAGACCGTTTATCTGACTGCTCGTACTTTGCGCGCAGGTTTGAAGAATGGTTCTATCGAACGCGTATAAATTGGGCCGCTGAAAGCGGTTTTTTTATATCTTAAAGCGAAAAGCCAAATTCGAAAAGACTGTTAAAATTTAATCAGAGGTAAAATCATGAGCCTAAAGATGAAGACCAAGATTGGCCAAGTAAATATTGATGATGATGTTATTTCGACGATCGTCGGAACTGCTGCTTCTGAATCCTTTGGTGTGATTGGTATGGCATCAAAGTCTTTCAAAGATGGTGTGAATCAGGTTTTGCAGCGCCCTAATTATGGACGCGGTATTCTAGTATCCGAAGAGAAGGATCAGCTTACCATTGATGTTCATATTGTTGTTGAATATGGTGCAAAGCTTTCCGAAGTTTCAAAAGCCGTTCAAAAGCAGGTTCGCTATGCTTTGGAGAAAAATCTGGGTGTTGTCATTAATCAAGTAAATGTCACTATCGAAGGCATCCGCGCCTAAGGAGATCAAATGGAAATAATTACGAATGTTGAATTTGGTCGGATGATCAATGCTGCTGCCCAAATTTTGACGAAAAATGCGCAGCATATAAATAAATTGAATGTGTTTCCGGTGCCGGATGGCGACACAGGCACCAATATGAGTCTGACGATGCAATCCGGAGCTCAATACGAGCGTGATTCTACGGAAACATCTGTCGCCGCTTTATCGGCTGCGATGTCAAAGGGGCTTTTGATGGGCGCGCGTGGCAATTCTGGTGTTATTTTGTCGCAAATCATGCGCGGTTTTACAAAATACATTGCTAACTTCGATACCTTGGATGCACAGCAGTTTGCTAATGCGTTGAAGGCTGGTGCTGAAGCGGCCTATAAATCTGTTATGAAGCCGACCGAAGGCACGATTTTAACGGTTATTCGCGAGTCGGCAGCCGCAGCTGGGCAGACTGCAGCTAAATCCAATGATTTAATTAAAGTCAGCAAGGCGACTTACGATGCTTCAAAAAAAGCATTGGCTAAGACACCTTCGTTGCTCCCTGTTCTAAAAGAGGTTGGTGTCGTTGATTCCGGCGGCCAAGGATTAGTCTTTGTTTTTCAATCTTGGTATGAGGTGCTTTCCGGCAAGACTACACAAGATGATTTGGATACGCCGCCAGATATGGCTCAGTTCGATGAAAAGAGCGATGAGTTTGACGCACAGGTTTCCTTGGATCCTAAAGATATTAAATATGGCTACTGCACGACAGTTCTTTTTGAGACTGGTAAGGGAACAACTTATGATCGTGACTGGAGTTACGACGATTTTTACAAAGATTTGAGTGAACTGGGTGATTCTTTGCTTGTTATCGCTGACGATGGTTTGGTCAAAACACATGTACATACAGAAAATCCTGGTGCCATTTTGACCGAGGCGACGCATTACGGTTCGATTCGTTGGGTCAAGATCGATAACATGCGAGATCAGCAGCAGGCTGTGATCGATCGTGTTGCAAAAGAACAGACTGAGAAAAAAAGAGAACCTGTTGAGACGGCTGTAATTACGGTTGCTTCTGGTCATGGTGTGGCTGAACTGTTTGAGTCAATGGGTGTGACTGATGTAATTACAGGCGGCCAGACCATGAATCCATCAACCAAGGATTTATTGAATGCAATCAAAGTTAGTGGTGCCAAAAAAGCGATTATTCTTCCTAACAACAGCAATATCTTTATGGCAGCCAGCCAGGCCGCTGAGATGGCAAAAGTACCTGTTGAGATCGTCAAATCCAAGACCATTCAGCAAGGTTTGACAGCCATGTTGGGTTATAATCCGGAGCTTGATGTTAAAGAGAATGCCAAGGAAATGATTGATCAGCTGAATACGGTCAAATCAGCTGAAATTACAAAAGCTGTTCGCGATACTGTTTTAGATGGCAAAGATATCAAACGCGGTGAGTACATTGCGATTGTCGATGGCAAGATTCAGGCGAATGGTCGAAAGATTCGTGATGTGGCTGTTAATGCAGTCAAAACAATGCTTGATGAAGATTCTGAAATTGTCACAGTTATCTATGGCAGTGAATCTAATGAAAAAGAAGCTGACCAATTAGTAAAAGCAATTTCTAAGTTGAATAGTGATTTGGAAACTGAAGTTCATGAGGGTGATCAGCCTTTATATCCATTTTTGATTTCGGTTGAATAATTTTTTAGTTCATAACACAGCATCAAAATCCGTCCTAGGCGGATTTTTTGTTTGGCCCGCCACCAAGAGCTCTTGGCAAAATTGAACAGTGGAAGTAATATAATCTTTCTGTGAGTCTTTTTGATCCAATTACAAAACTTTCTGGTGTTGGCGATAAACGCGCTGAGGCTTTGAAGCAATTAGGAATTGAAAACATTGAGGATTTGCTGACTTATTATCCCTTTCGCTATGATGACTTTGAGACGCGTCTGCCCAGCCAAACGGATGATGGCCAAAAAGTTACTTTTAAGGGTATTGTCAGTTCACCCCCGGTTTTGACGCATTTTGGTTATCATAAATCCCGGCTCTCATTCCACTTGCTGATTGCCCATGATAATATTTCTGTTTCTTTTTTTAATCAGCCATGGTTGGAAGAACGTGTTGAAGTAGAGCAGGAAATCGCTGTTTTTGGGACCTATGATGCGATTCACGCATCGTTAGCCGGCCAAAAGATTATCAATTTGGCTGAGAATTCGTTGGCAGCTGTTTATCCTTCCAGCCAAGCGATTCATGCAAAAACAATTCAGCAGCTGATTCAAAAAGCTTACAGTCTCTATGCCGACCAAATTGAAGATCTGATACCAGCTGATTTACGTCAGCTATATCGTTTGCAGCCTCGGAAAAAACAGATTCACGATATGCATTTTCCAAATGATGCCGAGGAGGCTCGTCTGGCACGCCGTTCTGCCGCTTTTGAGGAGTTCTTTATTTTTCAAATGCGTCTGCAGCTTTTGAAGTTATCTGCTCAGGAACACCAAGGGCGAGCAGTCAATTATGATAACCAAGTCCTACAGGATTTTGTTGAGCGGCTGCCATATCGCCTGACTGATGCTCAACAGAAAGTGCTGGACGAAATTCTTCAGGATTTAAGCGCACCGATCCACATGAATCGCCTGCTGCAGGGGGATGTTGGGTCTGGTAAAACGATCGTGGCTGCTGTCACGATGCTTGCCGCCTATAGCGCTGGTTTTCAAGCTGCGATTATGGTGCCGACCGAAATTTTGGCTCAGCAGCATGCCATTAATTTGAGCAATTTATATGAGTCCTGCGGCCTGCATTTGCGTGTTGAGCTACTCACATCCGGCCTAAAAGCAGCTGCCCGCCGACAGATCCTGCAGGACTTGCAATCGGGCGAGATTGATATTATTGTGGGTACTCACGCCCTGATTCAGCCAGACGTGCATTTTCATAATTTGGCTTTAGCTGTTGTTGATGAGCAGCACCGATTCGGTGTCAAGCAGCGTGCAGCTTTACGGGAACAGGGACAGAATCCGGATATTCTAGCCATGACAGCCACCCCGATCCCACGGACTTTAGCCATTACCGCTTACGGCGAGATGGATGTTTCCACGATTGACCAATTGCCAAGCGGCCGGAAGCGTATTGTCACACGATGGGTTAAATCTAATCAAACTGACAATGTTTTCCAATGGGTAAAAAAGCAAATTGTTGCTGGTGCACAAGTCTATGTGGTGACACCTTTAATTGAGGAATCGGAGACACTGGACGTACAAAATGCTTTATTGGTTTATGATCAGCTGCAGACAGAAATGGCACCTTATCATGTGGCTTTATTGCACGGCCGTATGTCAAATGAGGATAAACAGCAAGTGATTTCAGATTTTGCTGCTAATAAGACACAATTACTGGTTACAACAACGGTCATTGAAGTGGGTGTAGACATTAAAAACGCGACCATTATGATTATCTTGGATGCGGATCGTTTCGGACTGGCGCAGCTGCACCAATTACGCGGTCGAGTCGGACGAGGTGGTAAGCAGTCCTATGCGATTTTGATTTCCGATCCCAAGACGCAGTATGGGATTGATCGGATGACAGCCATCGAGTCCACGACAGATGGTTTTCAATTAGCTGAAAAAGATTTACAATTACGCGGTCCCGGCGATATGATCGGTGTCAAACAAGCTGGTCTGCCGGAATTCAATGTAGGCGATCCGGTGCATGATTTAAAAATGATGGAGATCGCTCAGCAAGCCGCAATCGAGATTACGAGGCAGCCGCACTGGGATTCTGACAAAGACCATGCCGGACTGGTAAAATATTTGTCGTTGACTATGTATCGATATAAGGACTTTGACTAAGATGAGTAAATTATATACAATTGCGATCGACGCAATGGGGGGCGACAACGCTCCTGAAGAAATTGTGAAGGGCGCTTTAATCGCTAGAGACCGGTATGATAATCTGCAATTGGATTTATATGGGGATAAAGGCCGGATTCTAGAGATTATTGGTGATAGTGATCAAAACAGGCTCACTATCATCAATACCACTGAGAGCATTGAAATGGGCGAAGAGCCGGTTAAAGCAGTCCGCCGGAAGAAAGATTCTTCGATGGTCGTGGCTGCTAATGCAGTTAAAGACGGCAAAGCGGGTGCACTGTTTTCAGCTGGTAATACCGGTGCCTTGCTTGCGAGCGGCATCTTTATCGTGGGCCGGATTGATGGCATTCAACGACCTGGTTTATTGACTGTGATGCCTTCTGTAGACGACCCGCAGCGTTCATGGGTGTTTATGGATGTTGGTGCTAACGCTGAAGTAAAAGCACCGTATTTGGTACAGTTTGCTGTTTTGGGTGATTTCTATGCCACACATGTCTTAAAACGCCCGAACCCTGAGGTCAGACTTTTGAATAATGGCGCTGAAGAAGATAAGGGCGATAAGATTCATATCGAAGCACATCAGCTATTAAAGCATATCAAGGAATTGAATTTTACCGGCAATATTGAAAGCCGTGAACTATTAAACGGTCACGCTGATGTTGTTGTGGCTGACGGTTTTTCTGGCAATGCAGCACTTAAAGCGATTGAAGGGACGGCTTTAACGATGTTTGCTGGGCTGAAAAATGTCTTGGTTAACAGCGGTTTAAAGACTAAAATCGGGGCCGCACTGGTCAAGCCGGCACTGAAAAAATTCGCTTCTGTTCTGGATTATAATAATGCTGGGGGTGCGGTTATTGCTGGTTTAAAAGCACCAGTGGTTAAAACGCACGGTTCAGCCAAAGCAAAGGCTGTCGCAAATACGATTGGTCAAATTAAAACGATTCTTGAGGTTAATTTGGTGGCGGATATCACGAAATATGTTCAGGAAAATAAAGACCAGTTCGAAGTTCATGTGGAGGAAAAATGACAAAAGAAGAAATTGCTGCTCAGTTAACAAAAGAAGTATCAACACGTTTTAATTTACCGGAATCCAAAATCACACCAGATTTGGATTTTACAAAAGATGTCGATGCCGATTCGATTGATTTTGTCGAATTAGTCATGGAATTAGAAGACAAGTACGATATCGAGATTTCTGACGATGATGCAACCAAATTGATTACCTTTCAGTCAACAGTTGATTATTTGTACGATCACGTGAGTAAAAGATCATAAAAGAGTTAGTTTGTTGCAATTAATCAGACGTTAAAACTTTCATGCCTCCTTGTCTGGGGGGCTTTTTGATATAATTAACAAGTTAATGGCTAGTATTCAAGAATCGATTAAAAAAGACTTCGGAATTGAGTTTTCCGATCAAAAATTATTATTAGAAGCCTTCACACAAGGCAATTATCTCAATGAGCATCCCGAGGAAGGCGGGCGTGATTATCAAAGACTCGAGTTTTTGGGCGACTCTGTCATGCAGCTGATTGTGGCTGATTATTTATTTACGCGTTATCCGGATTGGGAAGAGGGCCAATTGACCGAGATGCGTATTGCGATGGTCCAAAGCAAGTCTTTTTCGCATTTTGCCAGACTGGCTCATTTTGACCGTTATATTAGATTGGGCAAAGGCGAAGAGTTGTCCGGTGCGCGTAATCGTGATGGTTTATTGGAGGATATTTGGGAGGCTTTTGTAGGTGCTTTGTATAAAGACCAAGGTGCGAAAGCTGTTTTTGATTTTTTGAATCAGATTTTTTTCCCAGCTGTTGATGCAGGGTTTTTTGAAGAGTTCATCGATTATAAGTCCAAATTACAGGAACTATTGCAAAGAGACGGCTCTGTCGATATCGAATACAAAGTGGTCAAAGAAGATTTGTCTGACGCGCAAAAGCCGCACTTTGAGGTTGCTGTCTTTGTAGACGGTCAGCCATTGGGTTCTGGTTCGGGCCGGTCAATTAAAATTGCTGAGAAAAAAGCGGCTAAAGTGGCCTATGGGGATGTTCTTCCGAAATGAGACTCAAGTCGCTGGAAATTAATGGTTTTAAATCTTTTGCTGATAAAACAGTCATTGATTTCATGCCTGGCATGACCGGTATTGTCGGTCCAAACGGCTCGGGAAAGTCCAATATCATTGAGGCCATCCGTTGGGTAATGGGCGAACAATCTGCAAAGGGATTGCGCGGCAGCACGATGTCTGATGTCATTTTCGGCGGTTCAAAAAATCGCCGAGCACTCGGCCGCGCTATGGTCACGATGACGATTGATAATTCGGATCATTTTTTACATACAGATTTTGATGAAGTACAGGTATCCCGGCGTCTATACCGCGATGGCCAAGCCGAATATTTAATTAATGGGGTTAAATCTCGTTTAAAAGACATTACGGATTTATTTGTTGATACAGGATTGGGTCGGGAATCGTTTTCGATTATCAACCAAGGCAAAGTAGAAGAAATTTTTAATGCCAAAGCTGAGGACCGACGAGCGATTATCGAAGATGTCGCTGGTGTTTTTAAATACAAGCAGAATAAATTAAAAAGTCAGAATGAGTTAGCACAAACACAGGAAAATCTGGCTCGTTTATTAGATATTGTCAAAGAGATTTCTGATCGTCTCCAGCCTCTCAAGGACCAAGCCGAAGAGGCGGAAGCTTTTTTGGCTCTTCGCAAACAATTTGACCAACTGAATCTAGCTAAATTGGTTCGCAGCCGGGCAGAATTGTCGCAAAAAGAAAAGCAGTTTATAGATGATTTGCAGCAACTCTTGCTTAAAATTCAGAAACAGGAAGAAGCTCTCAAGGATCAAGACCAGCAGCAGACGGACACGAATTTACGTACCAATGGCTTGGATCATGATTTATTAGAATTGAACCGTACGATTGAGACTTTGACCCAGCGCTATGAGCATGCTATCGGGCAGCATCAGCTCCAAGAACAAAAAATTGCTTCGTTGACGCAGAATAAGAAAAACCTTAAAGATGATGAGGCGAAGAACACGCAGCGGCTGGCACAGCTGGATCAGCAAACTGATAGTTTGCATATTGAGACTGTTGAATTGCAGGAGCAATTGATTCAGGCTCAGGATGCTGTCCATAATATCAGCCAGGAATTAGCCGATAGTGGGGATTTAACGGCTCAGGATCAATTGGAAAATACGCGCAGCCAGTATCTGCAATCCATGCAGGATGCTGCTACATTGTCCAATCAGCTGACCAATTTAGATCGGGATCAGATGCGTATGACTTCTCGACTGGATAGCTTAAACCTTAACCGTCAGCAGGTAATGAAAGAAATTGCTGAAAAAAAACAGGCTGTTAATCAAGGCAAACAGCAGGATGATGATCAGAGTTCGGATTTAGAAGCTCAGTCTCAACAGGCGCAAAAAGCGTTAAATGAGAAAAAAACTCACTTATCGACATTAAATCAAAAGCATAGTGATTTGGTTAGCCAATATAATCAGGTGCGTGTACGGGTGGAATCGCTACAAAATGCCAATGAAAATTTGGATTTGTACGTGGGCGTTCGGAATTTATTAAATAGTCGTAACCAATTTCCTGGATTGTTCGGAACTGTTGCTGAATTGATTAAAGTTGCGCCGGCATACGCACTTGCCATTGAGACGGCACTGGGCGCAGGCTTACAGAACATCGTGGTTGATACACAGGAAACGGCAAAAAACGCGATCAGCTTTTTGACTGAACGTCGTTTGGGCCGCGTCACTTTCCTACCGATTGAGACGATTAAAGCGCGTTATCTGCCTGAAAATCTTTTACAGCGTCTGGATGGTGAATCCGAGTATGTTGGCCTGGCTACCGACTTAATTGAACGCGATCATCAATTTTCAGCTATTATTGAAAATTTACTAGGGACAACAGTTATTGCCGAGAATCTACCAGCTGCCTTTCGTCTTTCAAAGACGGCTAACCAACGTTGCCGGATTGTCACGCTTGATGGACATGTGGTTAACGCTGGCGGATCAATTACCGGTGGTGCCAATCGCCATCAAAGCGGATTATTGTCTAAAAGAGCTGAGCTGGACCGTTTATCAGCGCAATTAGACCAAATTAAACAGCAGGGCATTCAAGCTAATCAGGATGTGCTGACAGAGCAGCGCGAAATTGCGGCAGCAGAAGCAGCCTTTGTTAAATTACGCAACCAGCTGTTAGCGGATAAAGAACGTTTGCAGCTTCAAAGTGCTCAGAAGGGTTTACTTGAAGAATCGCTTCAGCAAATGGCTAAGCAGTTAAAAGCTAATCAGCTAGAAGAAGATACCTTGAAGACGGATTTATCCCAAGCCAAACAAAATCGGCAATCGGCCGCGGTTCGTTTGCAAAAATTGCAGCAGACAAATGATCAGCTGCGTCTGACGATTCATCGTTTAACAGATAATCTGGCTGATGCACAATCTTCGGCACACCAGCAAAATGATCGTCTAGCTTCTGCCAGAGAACAACTGGCTGCCTTTAAAGTACAGAAACAGGCCGATGAGAAACGTCTTAAAGAACTTGATGATGAGCGTGTACTGCTTATTCAAGAACAGAACCAGCAGGCAGCTAAAAGCCAAACACTTGATCAGCAGCTGCAGCAGCTTCAAAGACAGATACAGCTCTCTTCGGACGCTGGCCAAGCTTCACAAGCCTTAAAAGAAGCTAATGATAAACGTGAACAGCTTCTTGTCGAACAGTCTGAGTTAAAGCAGCAGGCCGATGCGCTGAGAAAGGCTATTTCTGAGCAGCAGCAGCAATTGCGGCATCTATTAGATCAAAAAAATCAGCTTGATTCCAAAAAATCAGCTGTCGTTAGTCGTTTGACTGAGCTAGACCAGCAGTTGCAGGATTTAGGAAATCCAGATATTGATCACTTGGATTTGCATTCCGATGAAAGTCTGGCTGATATTAGCCGCCAGTCAGCCTCTTTGAAGGAGGAATTAGCTAAACATAATAGTGTGAACTTAGCCGCCATTGATGAACTTAAAAGTGTTCAAGACCGTTACGATTTTCTGATCAGCCAGCGTGATGATCTGATCAAGGCTTCTGAGAATCTGCAGACCGTGATGGATGATATTGACCGAGAAGTGGTTCGACGCTTTAAAAAAACTTTCGATGCAGTTGCAGAACAATTCAAGACGACTTTTTCTGAATTATTCGGCGGCGGCCAGGGCAGCTTGGAATTAGACAACCCGAAAGATCTTCTGACGAGTGGTATCGAAATTCGCGTTCAGCCGCCTGGAAAAAAACTGCAGCGTTTGTCCCTACTTTCTGGCGGTGAAAAAGCACTCACGGCCATTGCACTGCTGCTGGCGATTTTAATTGTTCACCCAGTACCTTTTGCGATTTTAGATGAGACAGAAGCTGCTTTGGATGAAGCGAATGTCGACAATTTCGGCCGTTTTCTGAAGGATTTTTCTAATAAGACGCAGTTTATCGTGATTACGCATCGTAAAGGCACAATGCGTTACGCTAATGTATTATATGGAGTGACAATGCAGGAACCAGGTGTTTCGACAATGGTTTCTGTGGATTTGGAACAAGCCAAAGCTGCATTGGAGGGCTGATATGAGTTTATTTGACCGCTTATTAGGACGAAAAAAAGACGAAGAAACCCCGCAGAAGACCTTTTTAGGTAAAGTTAAAGATGCTTTGGCGCCTTTATCGGCTGATGAAGATCAGACCTTAGCAGAGAACAAACCAGCTTCGACGCCGCAAAAGCCCGCAGAATCTGATTCTGCCAGCAGCGAAGATCATTACGAAGCTGGTTTAACCAAAACACGGTCAAGTTTTGCTGAAAAATTCCAGTTGTTAATGGCCAATTTCCGCGCCGTCGATGAAAATTTCTTTGATGAGCTGGAGGAGACTTTGATTGCGGCTGATGTCGGTTTCGAAATTGCCTTAAAAATATCAGATGAACTCCAAGATGAAGTGCGTTTAAAAAACGCGACCAGCAAAAAAGAAGTTCAAGAAACGATCATTGAAAAATTGGTCGACGTTTATGACCGAGCCGGCAATGGTGAAGATAACAGTATGCACATGGCTGCCGCTGGTAATCCTTCGGTCTTCTTATTTGTCGGCGTCAACGGCGTTGGGAAGACAACTACGATTGGCAAAATGGCTCAATTGTACCGTCAGCAAGGCAAAAAAGTCTTATTAGCCGCTGCTGATACTTTCAGAGCTGGCGCGACCGAGCAATTAGTTGAATGGGCAAAACGTGATCAAGTCGATGTTGTGACGGGAAAAGAAAAATCCGATCCAGCTGCTGTGGTATTCGACGCTGTTAAACGAGCTGTTGACCAGCACTATGATATCTTATTCGTGGATACAGCCGGTCGTTTGCAAAATAACGAAAACTTGATGCGTGAATTGGAAAAGATGAAAAAAACGATCACGCGCCAGCTGCCGGAAGCCCCGCAAGAGGTATTGCTGGTCTTGGACGCGACGACTGGTCAGAATGCCTTGCAGCAGGCGCGCCTTTTCAAAGATTCGACTGACGTGACCGGCTTGGTGCTGACTAAATTAGACGGCACGGCTAAAGGTGGTATTGTTTTAGCTATCCGACAGGAATTGCATTTACCGGTCAAATGGGTTGGTTTAGGTGAAAAAGTCACGGATTTAGCGCCCTTTGACGCCGACCAATTTGTCTACGGTTTATTTAAGGATTTAATCTAATTTGAAATTAGCGGAAAAACAATTATCAACAGAACTGTTAGCTTTTTATGGTCCTTTGTTGTCCGATAAACAACAGGACGGCCTGCAGGCATTTTTAATTGATGATTTAAGCGTGTCGGAAATTGCTGAAAACGACGAAATCAGCCGCCAGGCGGTGTTTGATCAGTTAAAACGCGCGCTTGATAGCCTGCAGGAATTTGAATCTAAGCTGCACTTAAGAGAAAATTATCTTGCACGCAGAAAAATCGAAACACAGTTGCAAGAAAAATTTGATCCGCGTTTACTAACTACTTTAATTGATTTGGAAGAAAAATAATGGCATTTGAGAATCTAACATCCAGAATTCAAACAGCAATGAAGAACCTGTCCGGCAAGGGCAAAGTTTCTGAAGGCGATCTTGATGAAACCTTACGAGAAATTCGTCTGGCTTTATTAGAGGCCGACGTTAATTTAAAAATTGCCCGCAGTTTTATTGCTCAGGTACGAGAGAAGGCTTTAGGAGCCAAGGTTCTTGAGGGCTTAAATCCGTCAGAACAGATCATTAAAATTGTTAACGACCAACTGACTGATATGATGGGTGCTCAAGCGGTGCCTCTGAATAAGTCGCCAAAGATTCCAACGGTGATTATGATGGCTGGGCTGCAAGGTGCTGGTAAGACGACAACTGTTGCTAAGCTGGCTAATAAGTTGAAAAACGACAACCATGCTCGTCCCCTATTGATTGCGGCCGACGTTTACCGTCCAGCTGCGATTGAACAGTTACAGACTTTGGGTCGCCAGCTGTCAATCCCTGTTTTTGATGAGGGTACTGACGTTGATCCGCGTCAGATTGTTAAGGATGGTTTAAAACAAGCTGACCAAGAAAAAAATGATTATGTTTTCATTGATACGGCTGGGCGTCTGCAAATCGATGAACTTTTGATGCAGGAATTAAAAGACATCGAAAAAATTGCCAAACCTGACGAAATCCTGCTGACTGTCGATGCCATGACCGGACAGAACGCGACCGAGACAGCTCAGGGCTTTAATGATGCTTTGGGTATTACGGGTGTTGTTTTGACCAAGCTGGATGGCGATACACGTGGTGGCGCTGCACTGTCGATTCGTGAAGTCACTGGTAAGCCGATTAAGTTCGTCGGTGAAGGCGAAAAAGTGACTGATCTGGATGTTTTCTATCCTGATCGTATGGCCAGCCGAATTCTGGGCATGGGCGATATCCTTTCTCTGATCGAGAAAACACAAAAAGATGTTGATGCAAAACAAGCAGCGGCGCAACTACAAAAGCTGCAGGAAAACAGTTTTGATTTCAATGACTTTTTAGATCAGCTCAAACAAGTTCAGAACATGGGCCCAATGGAAGACATGCTGAAAATGATTCCTGGTATGACCAATAATCCGGCTTTGGCGCAAGTTCAAGTCGGCCCCAAAGACTTCGCTCACATGGAAGCGATTGTTTATTCGATGACACCGGCCGAAAGATTGGACCCGGAACTGCTATCACCGGCACGCCGCCGCCGGATTGCTGCAGGATCTGGACGGCCTGTGATTGATGTCAATAAAATGATCAAGCAGTTTAAACAAATGCGGCAGATGATGTATAAGTTCACGAATGGCAAAGGCGGATTGCCTGCCGGCATGGAAGATATGCTTTCGGGTGTTGATCCCAGTGCGTTAGGTGCTGATCCAGCACAAATGGGCGGTATGATGCCGAGTTTTCCTAACCAGGGCGGGTTTGGTGGTAAAGTCGCCGATTTCGCCATGAAGCGTGCCTTTAAAAAAATTCAAAAAGCTAAGAAAAAGCGAAATAAAAGACGCAAATGAATACAAAAATTTTAACAACTTTAGAATTTGATGAGATTAAAAATCGACTCGATTCTTTTTTAGTAACAGCTAAGGGAAAGGAAAAACTCGCTCAGCTGCTGCCATCCGGAGATGCACAGCGAGTCAGTATTCTGTTAGGGCAGACTGACGATGCTTTGTTAATCGACCGCCGGCGTGGTGGATTGCCAATCAGGGCGACTAACGACCTCACAGAAATTTTCAAACGTATCAAGCTTAAAGCAGTGCTGGCTTCCAGTGAATTGGCTGACTTAAATGCTTCATTGCAATCCAGCCAAGCTGTGATTGATTTCTTTCAAACGATTAAAGACGAAATCTGGTTTGACAATCTGCAGCAGATTTTGTTTCTCGTGAATCGTTTGACCGATTTTTCTCAATTGTCCCAAAGACTTGATCAAACGATTGATGATCAAGGAAAAATGCTGGATACCGCATCGAAAAAGTTGGCGCATATTCGCAAAAACATTCAATTAACCGAAACAAATATTCGTGAACTGCTCTTAAAAATGACCAAGGGCAATGATGCCAAATATCTTTCAGAGAACGTGATAACGACAAGAGACGGTGTTTTGGTGCTGCCTGTTAAAGCGGAGAATAAAAAACATTTCGGTGGTATTGTCCACGATCAAAGCCAGTCGGGTCTGACATTGTATATCGAACCTGAAGCAGCTGTTTCGCTAAATGACCATTTGCATGATTTGGAAATTGATGAACGGCGTGAAATTAATGCCATTCTGATCGATATTTCTCAGTCGCTTTTCCCGCTGTATGAACAATTGAAATTAAATAACGAGCTGATTGGCGAACTGGATTTGATTCAGGCAAAAGCACGGCTGGCCAATACAATGGACGCAATCAAGCCGCAAATTAATAGCGAAAAAGAGATTGATCTGCAAGCTGCGCGTCATCCTTTGCTGCCTAGTGATGCCGTGGCAAATGATATCAAATTAGGCCATGATTTTATTTCTCTGATTATCACAGGGCCTAATACCGGCGGTAAAACAGTTCTGATGAAAACATTGGGCCTGTTGCAGCTGATGGCGCAATCCGGTATTTTCATCACGGCTGATAAGAATTCGTCAATTTATGTCTTTGATAATATTTTTGCCGATATTGGGGATGAACAAAGCCTGGAACAATCCTTATCGACTTTCTCATCGCACATGATGAATATTAAGGAAATTATCGCTGATTCTGATACTGATTCCTTGGTCCTGCTGGATGAATTGGGGGCTGGAACGGATCCAAGCGAAGGCGCTGCCCTAGCCATGGCCATTGTCGAGAATTTGTCCGAGCGGAAAATTCTGAATCTGACGACGACTCATTATCCGGAATTAAAAGTTTTCGCCGACCAAAAGCCCTTTGCCGTCAATGCCAGCATGGAATTTGATTTGAAAACTTTGAGACCGACTTATCGTCTCTTGATTGGCATTCCGGGCCAGTCTAATGCGATTACGATTGCTCGCCGTTTAGGCGTCGATAAACGGGTATTGGAGCGGGCTGAAGCCTATGTCGATCCCAAAGATCAAGAATTGAATAATTTGATTCAGGGGCTGGTTTTTCAAAGACAGGATCTCGATCAGCAGCAAGAGGACTTGCAAGGACGCCTAGCTGATGTCAATAGCGAAAAAGAGAATCTGGATCGTCAAAGTAGTGAACTGGAACAATCCAAGGCTAAATTACTGCTGGACGCAAAAAATGAGGCGAATCACATTGTGGCTTCTACTCGTAGTGAATCCAAAAAATTACTGGATCAAATTCGCAGCGAGCGTTTAAAAGCCGGCCAAGGATCGGGAAAAAATGAGCAGGAACTGAACCGGATCGTCAATCAGTTTGACAAGCTTAGGCAAAATGATTCCCTTGAAAAGAATAAGGTGCTGCAAAAAGCTAAGCGTGCCAAACAGTTCCGTATCGGTGAGGATGTCATGGTAACTAGTTACCATCAGCCTGGCAGGATTACGGACAAGGTTTCCAATCATGAATGGCAGATTCAGATGGGCATTTTGAAAATGACCGTCCATGAAAACGATTTGGAAAAACTGCCGGAAAGTCAAGTGGAAAAAATAGCCAAAAACAAGCCGGTCATGCACAATACACGTGTCGTCAAAACGGCCTCACGCAACGTCTCTGGGCACATTGACCTGCGCGGCGAGCGTTACGAACAAGCGATGATGGATTTGGATCGTTATATTGACCAAGCCATGCTGAACAATATCGACACGATTGAAATCATTCATGGCAAGGGCACTGGTGCTTTAAGAGAAGGTGTCACACAGATGCTGCGTTCGGATCGCCGTATCAAACATTATGAATTTGCCAATGCTAACGGCGCTGGCGACGGTGCTACGATCGTTGAATTAAATTAATTTTTAGCAGCCAGCAGTTCGCTGACAAACTTATGAATGATTGGTAGATCATCATCGTCAATTGCCAACTGGATTTTAACCGGCGCGGTTGCAAGATTAGCGCCGGCTTTTTTGACTTGATTAGCAAACTTTTCAACTGCTTTGCCGTAGTCTTTGCCATAAAATTTATCCCCAGATCCGATGACACCACAGACTTTGTTTGACCAGTCTGCTGTATTTAAATCGTCAAAAAAGTCCATTGATTCATCGGGCACGGTGCCTTTATCGTAAGTATAGGGAACGATAACAACAATATCCGACTTGCTTAAGTCGGAAAGCTCAGTCTCCTCAAATTCACGAATATCGGCCTCATAACCTTGTTTGAAAAATTCATCGTCCAAGGCTGTGACGATGGTTTCACTATTTCCTGTAATCGTTGTGTAAATGATATCTATCTGCATAGTTTCAATTTTAACGAAGAACAGCCGATTTTGAAATTGCAAGCGCTTACAAAATATGTTATATTAACAACAGGCAATGAGTTGGTGCATCAACTGATAACTGATGCGATCCTAGTAGCCGGCAATCTGATAACTTGACTATTTCGAAATACTGTTTTTCGACCAAATGATACCTGGATGATTGCAAGGCTGTTAAGCATGATAGAACTCATTGCGAAAATCTATCTATAAAATAGTGCCTGCCTTCGGGCGGGTTTTTATTTGCGCAATTAAGGGCTTGCAAAGGTACCATTCCGGGTTATACTTATAGACATCGAGACCAGAAGCCGCAGTTGTTTGTTACAGAAAATCGGGATTGATGAAAGCCGACACAGATCAACGCGAAACTGACTAGCTCTAATAAATCACAAATAAAAGACCAAAGAGGTCGTCATTTTTATGGCGATGAAGTTGGGTGGTACCGCGTTGAAAGACGTCCCTCACTAGTTTTAGCGAAGGGCGTTTTTATTTTTTGAGGAATTATGGCAGATTTTAAATTAACGATGCCCGATGGCAGCATTAAAGACATCAATCAAGAAACGACTCCAATGCAGATTGCTCAGGCAATCAGCCCGTCACTAGCAAAAAGGTCGGTAGCAGCTCGAGTGGACAAGCATTACATTGGTATGAACGAAGCAATTCGTTTTAGCGGCCAATTCAAATTAGTCACAAAAGACGAAGACGAGGCTTTGGACATTCTGCGGCATTCGACTGCACACCTTCTAGCTCAGGCTTTGCGCCATTTGCACCCGAAGATTCATTTGGGTGTCGGCCCATCGATTTCAAACGGCTTTTATTACGATACAGATGATTCTGGTGAATCAGACAAACAAGTTGCGGCAGACGAATTCCCGGCTATCGAAGCTGAGATGGCTAAAATTGTCAAAGCAGATTTGCCGATTAATAATCGTCCCGTTTCACGTCAAGAAGCTTTGCAAATTTTTGCTGATGACCCATACAAGGTAGAGCTGATTAATGATCTTCCTGAAGACGAAGAAATTACAATTGCTGTTCAAGGCGATTATACAGATCTTGACCGTGGTGGTTTGGTGCCGTCGACAGGCTGGATCAAACACTTTGCACTGTCTTCAGTGGCCGGCGCTTATTGGCGCGGCAAATCTGATAACCCAATGATGCAGCGTATTTACGGTTTGTCTGAATGGACGGCTGAAGATCTGCAGGCTCAACAGACAGCTATTACAGAGCGCAAAGAGCGCGATCACCGGACGATCGGCCGGCAAATGGAGCTGTTTTTCACGAACCAGGAAATTGGTGCCGGTTTGCCTGTCTGGCTGCCAAATGGTGCTGCGATTCGTCGTACGATTGAGGACTATGTGGCTGAAAAAGAGCGTGAGAATGGTTATCTGCATGTTTACACGCCGGTTGTTTCCAACCTTGATCTCTACAAGCGTTCTGGACACTGGGATCATTATCGTGATGACATGTTCCCGCCGATGAAAGCCGATGATGGCGAGGAGTTGGAGCTGCGTCCGATGAACTGCCCATCGCATATCGAAGTCTTCGAACATGAACCGCGTTCATACCGCGACCTGCCTTACCGCATTGCTGAATTCGGCCAGATGCACCGTTGGGAGAAATCTGGTGCCTTGACTGGCCTGTCGCGTGTTCGTGAAATGACGCTCAACGATGGCCACACGGTTGTCGCACCTGAACAAGTTGAATCTGAATTCAAGGAAATTCTGCGTTTGATCCGTGAAGTTTATGCTGATTTTGGTTTCACAGACAAAGATTATCGTTTCCGCCTTTCATACCGCGATCCGAAGAATACGAAGAAATATTATGACGATGACGCCATGTGGGAGCATGCACAAGCCGCTTTGAAACGCGCGATGGACGACATGCACTTGGATTATTTTGAAGCCGAAGGCGAAGCTGCTTTCTACGGGCCAAAGCTTGATATTCAGTTCCGTACAGCTCTGGGCAACGAAGAAACCATGTCCACGATTCAATTAGACTTCTTATTGCCAGAACGCTTTGACATGAAATATACGGGTGAAGACGGACAAGACCATCGTCCAGTTCTGATTCACCGTGGCGTTGTCGGTACGATGGAACGTTTTGTGGCTTTCTTAATTGAAAAATACAAGGGTCAATTCCCGACTTGGCTGGCACCTGTACAGGCTGTGATTATTCCAGTTAATTACGGTGCTCACGGCGATTACGCGCAAAGTATTTACAGCCGCTTGATGAAAGACGGCCGCCGGATTAAGTTTGACAAGCGTGATGAAAAACTGGGATATTTGATTCGTGACGCGCAAGTCAGTCTGAAAACACCTTATATCCTTGTTGTTGGGGATCAGGAAGTTCAGAATGGGACGGTCACAGTTAGATTACGCGGCAGCGATAAGACACAAGAAATGTCTGTCGACGAGTTCGAAAAGCTGATTAATAGTGACGTTGCAAATTACTCAAAGGGTAGCGAAAAAGTGCAGGAGATGTTAAGTAAATGACAGAAATTTCATTGGAGCAGATCAAAGAATTCGACAAAGGTTTTAAAAGTTTTCCAGCCGCTAATGCGATTCATCGTGCCATCAGCAGCAACGGTATCAATAAAGCGACTTTAGACCCTAAAGCGGCGATTCAGTCCCAGCCGGTTTTTTCAGTCGAGGTTAAGACAGGAAAAGTTGCCAATCAGATGGCCTCAGGCCGCTGCTGGATGTTTGCGGCTTTGAACACGATGCGGCATCATACAGCTGATTTATTCAATATTTCAGACAAATTTGAATTGTCGCAGAGTTACACTTTTTTCTGGGACAAATTTGAAAAAGCTAATTATTTTTACAATAATGTTGTGAAAACAGCTGATTTACCGCTTGATGACCGCAAAGTTTCCTATTTGATGGCAACGCCTCAGCAGGATGGCGGCCAGTGGGATATGATTTGCGCCATTATTGAAAAATACGGCCTTGTGCCACAGAGTGTTTTTCCTGAAAGCTATGATTCCAGCCACTCATTTCCTCTGAACCGGCTTTTTAATCGTAAATTGCGCAAAGATGCTGTCGAATTGCGTTCCTTGGCTGCACAGAAGTCTAATCAAGCTGAAATTGATGAGAAAATCAAAGAATTCAATTCAGATAACTATCGTTTGCTGAGTTTGGTTTTTGGCGATCCGGCTGATGTTGCTCACTTTGACTTCGAGTATCGTGACGAAGATAAGAATTATCATCTAGAAAAAGGTTTGACACCAAAGAGCTTTTTTGAGAAGTTTGTGAATCAGAACTTAGAAGACTATGTCTCGATCATTAATGCGCCGACGGCCGACAAGCCATACAACAAGACCTATACGATTGAAAATCTTGGCAATGTTGTTGGCGGCCGTGAGGTCAAACATTTAAATGTTGAGCTGGATACTTTCAAGCAATTGGCTGTTTCTCAATTGAAGGATGGCCAGTCTGTCTGGTTTGGTGTCGATATGGGTCCTCAGGTGGATCGCGATTCTGGCATCATGGATTTGGATAACTTTGCTCAAGAAGATGCCTTGGGGATTGATTTAGGACTTTCTAAGGCTGAGCAGTTAGATTACGGTGATTCTTTGATGACCCACGCCATGGTTTTAACTGGTGTTGATTTGGATGAGAATGGCAAGCCTTTGCGCTGGAAGGTGGAAAATTCCTGGGGCGAAAAAGCCGGGAAAAACGGCTACTTTGTCATGTCTGACGCCTGGATGAGCTTGTATGCCTATCAAGTTGTTGTCAATAAAAAATACTTGTCGCCAGAGCTTGCTCAAGCTCAAAGTGCCTCACCGAAAATTCTCGATCCGTGGGATCCAATGGGTGCGCTGGCTTAAGTAGATTCTTCTAAAACCGCACCGTTGTGCGGTTTTTTTATTTGCTAGAATTTTATGGTTTGCAGTCTTGCCGCCCTTGGCGTTAGAATAATCTCATGCCTGATGCTAAATGGGCGACTATCCAAAAGTAAGATGGCTGATATTTTTAATATTCAGTCAAAGTTTTTATCAAAAATGAAACAAAGTAGATCTTTGAAAGATTGTTTTTTTGATAGATTCATCATGAAAAATATAAATGGAGGAAACAATTTGGTACTTGAAAAAACATTATATCGTGAGCTGTTCAATCACGCTTTTGCTAAAAGCATCAAAGTGAATTATTGGGATGATACGACAGAGTCATATGGAGAAGGTGATCCGCTTGCAACGATATCTATCCATAACCCTATTCCGATTTCCGATCTCACGAGTCAACCGACACTGACCTTGGCTGAAGCTTACATGAGTAAGCAGATTGAGGTTTCTGGATCGGTTCAGGAATTGATTGCGGCTGCTTACCAGGCCCACGGCAGTTTTTTGACCAGTGCAAAATTTGCTAAGTTTTTGCCAAAAATGTCTCATTCAAGAAAAGCCAGCAAAAGCGAAATTCAAAGTCACTACGATATTGGCAATGATTTTTATGCTAAATGGTTGGATCCGACCATGACCTATTCCTGTGCCTACTTTAAATCCGACAGCGATTCATTGGAAGAGGCACAGTTGAATAAAGTTCATCATGTTTTAAATAAATTGGACGCTCAGCCGGGCCGTCGCTTAGTTGATATTGGCAGTGGCTGGGGCACGTTGATTATGATTGCGGCCAAGGAATATGGTTTAAAAACGCTTGGCGTGACCCTTAGTCAGGAACAATACGACTATACACAGGCTCAGATTAAAAAAGAAGGTCTGGAGAGTCAGGTTGAAGTACGATTGATGGATTACCGCGATCTGAAAGGCGAGAAATTTGATTACGTGACCTCGATTGGCATGTTTGAGCACGTGGGTAAAGAGAATTTAGCTGAGTATTTGCAGGTTATCAAAGATATCTTAGTGGATAACGGTGTTGCCTTGATTCACGGGATTACCGGTCAGCATAAAGGTGTGGGTGTCGATCCCTTCTTGAATAAGTACATTTTCCCAGGCGGATACATCCCTAACGTCGAAGAAATGCTGGGCCATGTGATGGACGCTGGTTTACAGTTGGACGACCTTGAACCATTACGGCGCCATTATCAAAAGACTTTGGAAATTTGGCATGCTAATTTTAAAAAAGTCTACGATCAGGTCATTGATTCCTATGGTGAGCCCTTCGCTCGCATGTGGGACCTGTATTTGCAGGGGGCTGCTGGCTCTTTTGAAGGCGGTAATATTGACGTGATGCAGTTCTTGATTTCAAATGGCGCTAGTTCGACCGGCTTGCCGATGACACGCAAGTATATTTACGCAAAAGAAGATTGATTTGGTAAACACTCTGGGAAGAGTGTTTTTATTTGCTCAATTTTCACAAGTTGGTTAATAAATTATATAATGAACGTGGAACCTGAATTGTTAGCGCTTACATAAGAAGAAGTGCCTACGTGTCGGGTAATTATTATTAAACGGTATCTCGGAGGTCCACATGAACTTTATTCGTGACCATACAATGTATGCCGCCATTTTTGGATTTTTTGCTTTTGTCTGGTTTGGCTGGGCACAGGAAAATCCTCGCCCGGAATGGCGTTGGTGGCTGGCTATTTTGTCAATTGTGGCTTTAGGAATTGCGATATGGGGTGGTATTTTAAGCGTGTACCATTGGCATGATGCTTCGGCTTTAAGTGAAGGAAAAAATTTTGTTTGGTATCTGATTTTTTTCTATGCGGAACTGTTGTTTGCAGTCATTGGTGTCATACTGCTGGTGTATTTGAAGCAAATGAGTTGGACCGTGGTTTGGGTCAGTGCGGTTGTAGCGATTCATTTTATTGCTTTGGCTTTTGTTTTTCAGGATTCAGGATTATTTATTCTGACGGCGGCGATGCTGTTGGTAACGCTGCTGGCTCATCCTATTGCGACCTATTTTCAGGTTGCTAATAGCGCAATAACGGGTATTGGAAACGGTATTCTGCTGGTTATCTTTGCTGTAAGAGGGCTGATTTTGTTTTTCCAGGCCGGCTGATAAGTCAACAAAAAAGCGTTCTAGACGAACGCTCTTAATGTTTGATATAGCTCCAATGGGAATATTAAAACGCTTATATACCAACGTTTTCATAGACTATGTGCAGAAAGTGTGCAGATTCAGATACAAAAACCGTTCGATGTTGCCTTTGTTCTTCAAGAACCCACCAAGTCCCCTGTTGATATTTAGTCGATAAACGACATTCCTGTAAATAAGCTGTGACTGCTTGATGTTCACCCCAGGTGTCATAGCCCATCATATAAATTTGAGTGAGTTCTGCTGATAGTGCTTTTCTTAGTTTTTGCAATAGAACATTTTCCTCTTGATACTAGATTATTTAAAAAAAAAATTCCCAGATTAATCTGATTATATACACCTATAAGGCAGATTAGACTTCTCAATATTTAGATCTAATCAGTTAATCAGTTATTTTATCTTTTAACAATTCTTTGTGCTTTAATAAAACTAATTAACGGGAGCAAGTTAGGTGAGAGGGTGACGATGACTTTGGATAATACTGCAGAACTGTCCAACGAAGAAAGTGGTTTATCAGTTAAAAATCTGAACATGAGTTTTAAGACCAAAAAGCAGCAAAAAGCTATTCTTAAAGATCTTAATTTTATGATTCCTGAAGGGAAAATAACAGCCTTTTTGGGACCGAATGGCGCTGGGAAAACAACAACGATCAAAATCCTTTTGGGATTGATCAAACCAAGCTCCGGAGATATTCGATACAAGGGCAATAAGGAATATTTAAAATATACCGGAGCAGTTTTGGAGGGCAGTCGAAACATTTACTGGCGGCTTTCAGCAGTTGAGAATTTTGAGTATTTTGGTGCTTTAAAGGGATTGAACAGAAAAAAATCCATAGATAACGGTCTCTATTTCTTAAAACTATTCGACCTTTATGATAAAAAGGATATCGATACCAGGTCCCTTAGCCGCGGTCAACAACAAATAGTAGCTATTTGTTGTGCGCTGCTCAATTATCCGAGAATTCTCTTTTTAGACGAGCCAACATTGGGACTGGATCTAAAAGCATCTGAAAAAATTCAGCTGATCCTTAAAGAATTGTCTCAGAAAAATAAAATGGGTATTTTCTTGACGACCCATGAAATTAAAATTGCACAAAATATATCTGATTACGTTATTTTTCTGGATAAGGGCAGCATCATTTATAAAAATAAGGCCTCGCAAATCGAGGACAAGGCTGAGCGGATCGAATATTTGCTTGATTTTAAAAGACCGCTTTCAAACAGCGAACTAAAAACTATTCGATCCTTTGGTCAGCTGGTCGTTGATGAAAATAAGAAATACCTAATCAGCTTAGATCATCAAGTCAGCTTTCAAACCTTCTTGACGGCGGTTAGCCGGCTTCCTATTTGCGCTATGCAGCAGAAGAGTTTAGATTTAGAAAGTTTATTTAAAAGATATATCAAGTGATTTTTCTAGGAGAAGAAAATGTTGGGACTTATTGGCGGAGAATTCAGACTAAGTAAAACGATTTATTTTAAATACCCTCTTAACAGCATCAGCATGCTCGTTTCGTATTTGTTAATTTTTTTTGGCATGATCGGCGGCAGCTACCTGGCATCTGGGAATCCTATCTTAGGGACTAATTTAAACGCGCTGGTGATCGGCTATTCTTTATGGATCCTCATTCAAAGAACTATTGATGAAATGGGTCTTTCGATTTCCGAAGAGGCCAATAACGGTACCTTAGAACAAATATATATCTCGAATTCTATCAGCAAAGTGCTTTTTGCCAGGGGGATCGTTAATATGATCTTTTCAAGCATTTTTATCTTGGTCACGGTAGCTATAATTTTATTTTTTACAGGTCATCGGATCGTCTTGGATCCAAGGGAGATCATCCCGATAGCTTGTGCCTTGTTTGTCTCGCTGGGCTTGGGTTATACCGTTGCGGGAATAACCATTTATGCCAAAAGGATCGATAATCTATTGCAAATAATACAGTACTTGTTTTTAGCCCTGCTTTTGTTTCCCTATGATAATGCCGGCATCTATCTTCGAATCGTATCGTATTTTGTGCCTTTGGCACCGATGGTGTCGGTCTTAAAACAATTGACTAACGGTCCAGCGATGGTTTCCTACAATGATCTGCTGGTATTTCCTTTGATAAATGCATTGTTTTGGTTTGTGCTGGGATATTTAGTCTTTAACTTTTGTAATGTTCAAGTTCAAAAAAAGGGTACGATCGGACATTATTGAAGATGACGACTACAATGACCAGAATACTTATACTAAAAGTTCACGTTCTTGCTCTGATTATGATCTTGGTTTCCAAAAAGCCGAAGATGACTATAAAAAATACAAAAAATTTAAACGATATCCTTACCACTTGATTTCACTTCTTAATAGTCTAAGTGGTAATAAATTAATTGAGATAGTACGATTTTTAAATGGATATAGAGATAAAAAAATAATAAATAAAAAATAAATGTTCATCTCACAGATTAATAATCTATTTAACAAAACCCGCTAACATAGTGGGCTTTATTTTACTTTCTACATATCATATATCGCCTATAAGGCAGATTAGGTTTCTCAATATTTAGGTCAGATCAGTTATTTGGTTTTAACAGTAAGTAGCGTCTTTTCTGGCTGCTGACAGAAATCCCGGTCTTGGCTTCGATCATCTTATAGGTCATACCCTTTTGGTGCAGTTGGTAGGCAAAGCTGATCTGTTCATCACTGTAAGTCTTAGGCCGGCCTTCTTTAAAGTGCTGATCATGTAATTTGGCATAGGCCTTGCCTTCTTGGGTCCGGGTCACGATCATATCGCGTTCAAACTGGGCAAAGGCAGAAAAGTCAGAAAGAAAGCTAACTTGGGAAGATATACTCACTATTAGATATAAAAACATAAAAACTCTTTTTCCAGAGAATGAGTGTATTAATTATGAATATAGCAACTATAATATAGCTATGAACAAAAGTTTCTTGTTCGATTCGAGAAATTTTTTATTGTATTCAAAAACATATATAGAGGCTTTTTATGTGGCGTCAATTTTTGTAAGTGATCCTAGTTTGTATAGCGACTTTATCAATTTCATCTCTTCAAGTAATGAAGTATTCACTATAAATGACATTATTCAAAAAGTTTTTAAGATATCAGAGATTGATGTTCTTTCTCAGGGATCAAGGTTATTACTAGATTTTATACAGAAAATTAAGGAGTGAATTTATGTCCTTGAAATATGCAAAATTTAGAGATCTATTTTTATATTTTTTGTTTTCGTTACTAAAATCTTTGCAATTAGTCTTTTTGGCTTTGGTAACACAAAGATTAATGGACTGGATTACTAAGCCGACAGAAAGTTTGCTGACAATAATTGCCGTCGCAGTTGTAGGTATGATTTTTTTCTATTTGCAGTCTTGCTTATGAACGTTGCTATTCAAAGATTGTCAAAGATGTTAATTTAAAATTCAAAAAATACAGCAGCGAATATTTAATTTGTAATGCTCATCCTGATGTTAAGTTAGATACCTCATTTTTTACGAACGACTTGAAGCAAATAGAATTAAATAAGATCGAATCTGAACTAGAAATAATTTTATGTATCATCCAATTTATTGCGGCACTATTGACAGCGTTAATTGGTTCTATTCCGTTAACTTTAATATTTTTGGTTGCCTCATTTGGACCTGGATTAGTGCAAAAATTATTGGGATCAACGATTGAGCATGAGTCGCAGACTTGGGAAAAAGCCAATAGCTTTTATACTGAAGCTGTAAAAGAAACTGAAGATATTGCTGGTAGTGCTAGATTATATAATCGGGAAAAAAGTATTTGGCAAAGGTTTATGAATAAGGCCACGGGCATGGAGATTAGTTTGTGGCATCTTAATTTAATTAAGGGTTATACTAATGAAACGGTTGAAGTGATTGCCTACACTTTTATAACTTTGGTACCAACAGCAATTGGCGTTTACCTAGTTAGCATTAAAAATATTACTTTAGGTACTTTGGTAATGATCAGCCAACTTTCTAATAACTTTGTGAACCCACTCATCTCTATTTTCTATTATTTGAATAACATCAAGCTAGCCAAACCAATGTGGAATAAATTGTTAAAAATAATTTCTAAGCTGAAAGTACGTGCCAATGATAGTTCTGATGAAGTTACATTTACTGATCTAAGTTTAGAGAATACAACAGTGGCATTTAATAAGAACATTATCTTTAATGATGTATCGTTCAAGGTAAATGCTGGTGAGAAAGTGCTTTTGATGGCTCCTTCAGGCTGGGGCAAAACCACTCTTCTTAATACTTTAATGGGAATTAATCAATTAAATAAAGGTAGTTATCAAATTAACGGCAAGAATATGGCAGGGAATTGGCAGCAAGCACATAATTATTTCAGCTATATTCAGCAAGACCCAATTATTTTAAACGATACAATCGAGTACAATGTTACTTTGGGAATCAATATCTCTGACGACAAATTAAATCACGTAGCTAAACTAAGTGGGTTGAGCGACTTAATTAATGAAAAAGGCTGGGACTATCTTATTAAAGTAAAGGGTAACAATCTATCTGGTGGGCAAAAGCAACGAATTGAAATTGCAAGGGCACTAGTGGCCAATCGACCAATAATTTTAGTAGATGAAGCTACTTCATCGCTAGATGCGAAGCTCTCAAAACAAATTCACAGCACTTTATTAGATGATAATTCTAGTACTGTGATTGAAGTTGCTCATCATATTACAACAGATGAACAAAAAATGTTTGATAAAATCGTCAAATTATAAAGCTAAACAATTCCCGAATTATCAAATTAAGTGCAACGGTTAATAGTCTATGAGGACACATGCTGCTTGAATAGGTTTTCTGCTGTTTGATAATGGAGGATGCGATGGTGCTTACGATCAATTGCTTTGGTTGCTCTTTGAACGTAATCTTCCGTTTTATCCTGCATACTTTGCCCTTTAGGAAAGAATTGCCTTAAAAGACCATTACAGTTCCCATTAGTTCCTCTTTCCCAAGGCGAATATGGGTGGACAAAGTAAATCTTGCGGTTTTGAATTTACTTAATGATGTTCGTCAAGTCTGCCGAATTTCTTCCTAGTCGACTGAAACTTGAAAGTAGTCAAACTAGCTAGGCTCCTTGTGAGATCTAGCTTTTTTGTTCCTTAATTGACTAGCTGTACAATAAACATCTAAAGTAGATAAAAGTATGGACAATGCTTTTAAGCTGGGTAATCGGATTGCAATGAATCAGTCTGAAAAAAATTCAGAATACTGATGCCTGGTAATGTCAAACTTTGCTCGATATCATTTAAAAGTCGTGCGTTCTATTCCAGTTACCCTTGCTACCTCGCTATCACTCATGCCTTGTAAATAAAGACTAAAAGCATGTTGTAATCTGGGACTATCTTTGCTGGTATAAATGAAATCAAATATCAAAACTCACTTAAAATTTTGCATTTAATCTCTATTTAATAATCAATATTTCTTGGTAGATTCTTCCAATGATCACAGTATTTCAGTGGCTGGCTTGCCTATTAGAAACACTGATAAACTAAAGATTTCAGTATCTGAATTGATATTTAGTGGTCTAATTCAGCAGCCACTAAATAAGATGGACTTCTCTGTGACATCGTCGGTAGAACAATTAAAGGTCAGTTTACTGTTTCAAGCAATCGGTGACACTAACCCTCCTCGTCTTCAAAAATATCATTCATTGTGGGAAGGCTTGTCATTGGAACCGGCGTTGTGCCATAAAGGGCAACATAGCCTTCGGCCAAGCTTTGCCAGGCCACTTGATAATAAGCGCCATTCCCGCTGATTTCTGCTAAATACTTGTAGGCACCCACTTCCAAAACTGGTAATTCGCTAGCAATGAAGATCGTTTTCTTCTAGTGGCAAAAAAACAATAACTAGTTAGCAGCCTAAGGGTTGTTTTTTTGTTTGGCTAAATCATCTAAAAAGCTCAAAACCAATCAAATCAAGGTCAAAGTGAGATCACCTCGAGGTCAAATATTTTGTATATTGATATCGTAAAAGAATTAAAGATAAGAGCAGCCGACTAAACGGTTGCTCTTTTTTTATGGAAAAGAGATTGATTGAATAAATATGAACGGACAATTAAATTCCGTATCGAAGATCTAAAACAATTGTGCCATACAGGTGGAACACTTGAAGCGATTGCGGCGTAATTTAAAATATCAAGAACGAAGAAACACAAAGAACTTGATCATGCTCTAAAAGTTCCTGGTTCAATTTTTGCAACTTTCCATAAGACGGTCAGTTTGGATATTTATCGTGAAGGTCACAACGCAGATGTGACTAGTGATGATAGTCGTGCGCATGGCTTTATTAAGGACAAGACGAAAAACTAGGTCAAGGCGCACTTACACCCCACCAAAATCTTGTGGGGTAAATCGTGCTAAAAGCTTGTATCAGAAGTCGGCTAGCCGACAACAAAATCAAACCCATAAACCCAAAGAAAGATGGTGATCGACATGGCAATTTTCCACATGAGTTTTTCTAATATTAGTGCTGGTAAGGGTCGAAGCGCCATTGCCAGTGCCGCCTATCGTTCTGGTGAGAAACTATTCGATCAAAGAGAAGGCAAAAGCTATTTCTTTGCTCGATCAGTTATGCCAGAAAGCTTTATTTTGATACCAAAAAATGCACCAGAATGGGCGAATGATCGTGAGAAGTTATGGAATGAAGTCGAAAGAAAAGATCGTAAATCAAACTCGCGCTATGCCAAAGAATTTAACGTGGCCTTACCAATTGAATTAAACGAAAGTGAACAGAAAACCTTATTGACCAACTATGTACAAGAAAACTTTGTCGATTCCGGTATGGTAGCTGACGTCGCAATTCACCGCGACCACCCAGACAATCCGCACGCTCATGTGATGTTGACTAACCGGCCATTTAACCCAGATGGCACATGGGGGATTAAAAGTAAAAAGCAATATATATTAGACAAAAATGGTAACAAAACATACACCGGAACAAGCAAGTATCCTAAGAGTAGAAAAATGCTTCTAATTGATTGGGACAAGAAAGAGAAAATTGACGAATGGCGCCATAACTGGGCAACTAGTGTTAATCAAGTTTTAGCACAAAAAAACTTGCCCGACCGAATTAGCGAAAAATCGTTCGCAGGTCAAGGGATTGATGCCGTGCCAACCCAACATATAGGCATCAATAGTAAGCGACACGAAAGAAGAGCATTTAACCAGCAAGTTCAAGATCAAAAACGGGCACAAGCTAAATACCATAACCTTACTGAGAAGATTAGAAATCACGAACACTTTGATGCTTTGACTGATGGGCTATCATTCTCGGAAAAACACACGATTCGTGATCTAAGCCAACAGCTGAAAACCTATGTTGATTTGGAACACCTAGATGATAAAGCTCGCATGCTATTCAATTGGAAAAATAGCCTCTTGATTAAACATGCTGTCGGTGTTGATATAACGAATCAGCTGCTTACTATTGACCAACAAAGTATGTCATTAAACCAGGCCAATCAATTATTAAATCAAGTGGTTGATCGGGCAGTTAAAAAGTTATATCCGGGAGTTAATTTTAAACGAACCACCGCAGCCGAGCGGCGTGAATTAATTAAAGAAACTAATAGTGAGCAAACCATTTTTAAAGACAACGAGTTAACAGAACGCTTAGCAGATATTCGGAGTGATTTACTGACCCAACAGTTATTAAGCTTTACCAAACGACCATATAGTAGTTGGCAGTTAGTTAGCCAACAGGCCAAGGAGATTAAAAAGCAGTTAACTGCGGTTTTGGCAAAACACGGGCAACAGTTGGCCGATCTAGAAAAGACCGATCGTGGAGTTCTAGTCAATTATCAGTCTAATGAGCTTGAATTAATTTCTAAGGGCTTAAAAGACTTACGGGTTATTAACGAGATTAAAGCCGTTGTCCAGACTCAATACAATAGTATTTTAATGACGGCTTTTCCGGATAGTGACCTAGATAAGCTAGCTACGATTGACAAAGAGCAGCTCTATACGGCTGTGGTTTACTATGATCCAGAATTAAAACCATTAAATGTGAACGATCTTAGACAATTACAACACCAGCCACCCGTGGTTTTTACTAGGCAACAGCACCAGGCGGGCTTGAATTACTTGTTAGGCACGATCGAATTAAAAGATGTGAAGGATCATCGGCTACAGCGCGTCCTACAACATGATGGCACCCGACAACTATTTTTAGGTGAATGCAGTCAAGACCCGCAACTGGATCACGAACAAATTGAAGCCGTCCAAACCCGACTCAAGCAACAAACGACCCGGTTCGATCAATATAAACAAGAACAAGTCAAGAACTATCAGGCCATTAATTACTATCCAACTAGTCCTAAAAACTATCTGATTAGTATTTTAGATGACGCCTTAATGACCATCTTATATGCAAAAAATTCGGATTATCTAAGAAAGCAACGGTTGCATGGCCTTAAAGAGATTGAATGGGAAATGACTAAAAAGAAACGGCAACACCAAACGAAAAACCGACATTATCCGGGTCCACTTTTTAGAGGTTAAGCATGTATTAGTTGGCATATGTATTATATTAGTTAGTATATGTATTATAATAACAGGTGAATAGGAGGCTTTATGCCAGCAACAAAACAAAAAAAAGTCGTTCAAGCTAGAGTTGAAAGTGAAGTTAAAGAACAGGCTAATGCCATCTTTAAAAGTCTGGGAATTGATGCCTCAACGGCGATTAACATCTATTATCATCAAGTTGTTATCAATGGCGGCTTACCTTTTCTCGTACAAAAAAAAGAGGTTGATCCTCAATTAGAAAAAGCTATGGTTAAAGCTCAGGCTGAAGAGTTGGGGCTGATCCGAGATGATGCTTTAAATTTAACTAAAGAACAAAGGCGTCAGCGTTGGGCTTGATCGATGTATGAGATCAAAATCGAAGACCATTTCGATAAGCAGATGAGCAGTTTAAATAAGC
Source organism: Oenococcus sp. (assembly GCF_047725585.1). Taxonomy (NCBI): domain Bacteria; kingdom Bacillati; phylum Bacillota; class Bacilli; order Lactobacillales; family Lactobacillaceae; genus Oenococcus; species Oenococcus sp. The sequence goes on from NZ_JBDNNF010000008.1 coordinate 59,452, forward strand.
TGACGCCCTATGGAGATAAAAGAAATGAAGAAGTGCGCGAGGAAATTCTAGATAGTATTGATATTTTAGAGGATCAAGGTTTTTTGCCGGACAGCTATCGGGATCACATTTTAACTGATCGGCCCTGGACCGGTTTTCATGAATACCATATCCTTGATGATCTTTTAGTCATTTATTACAAAGTAGAGAAGAAAAAGCGTATTCGAATGATTGCGATCACCAACCACGACCAGTTGAGAACTGGAAAAAGACAATAGTTCAAACGTTTAGATAGACCAGCTTGATTTAATTCCAAGCTGGTTTTTATATACGTTTTTTTAAAAGCTGTGTACAAAACAGCTTTTTATGTTAGTTTAAACAAGAACATATGTTCGTGTTTAATTTATGAAAGGAATTGATATGATTCAGATTGAAAATTGGCAAGGCATTAACGGCAAGCTCGTTCATGATGATCAAAAGGCGATTGTGGTGGATGATGACCAAGATTTATCTGACCAAAAAGCTTTACAAATGCGTTTGGAAAGTGATGGACTGCCAATTGATAAAGTCCGGCAAGCCATGATCAAGAAGACGGTTAAACGACAGTTAAAAATCGAGCCATTAAAACTTAGTGGTTGGTTTAATCGTCATCAAGATAACAAGAATGCTAAGAAGGCCGAAAAGCTGACGAGCAATAAAGCCACTCATCAATATAAGCAGATCAAAAATGAAATGACCTTTTTCGGTGAAAGCTTTTTAGAAGGCTTTTTAGGCTTCTATCGTTTAGAAGTCGATAACGCTTTAGGTCGATACGAACATCACTTACATGTCTTGGAAACTCAAGAACTCGGTCAGTCAGAAAAAGAATATTACCTCGCCACTAACCAGAACGGACGTGTAAAACTAGCAACCGAACCTTTACCTAGTCAGCAAATTGCCGAAGAGCAGCTGAACCAATTCTATAAGCGTGAACCCGAGCAAACGCAAGCAGAAAAAGTTCAATTAAGGTCACAAGATGAACAAGACGATGGAAAGGAGGAATAAATATGAAGCTTAACAAAGTAAAAGCCTTAACAATCAGTGGAGTAACAGCAGGCTATTTAGCATTGATGAACGCCCAAGTCGCTTTTGCCGCAGACGGTGGCGAAGTTAAAAGCAAGCTAACCAGTGCTGGGAAGACCATTCAAGGGATTCTAACCGGCTTGGTGGTATTAGTCGGAATCTGTGTGGCGTTATTTATCATCATTAAACGCATGCCGGACGCTGACGACCCAAGAGAAAAGTCCGAAGTCTACCACGCCGTTGGCCGGGTGGCCGGTTTAGTTGCCCTAGCTGCGGCCATTATCTGGATTCTGCCTTGGGTTTACAGCCTGTTTACTTAATTAAAGAAAGGAAGCCTGCCAAATGAAAAAGGGTAAAGAGTTTATCTTTCCGGAAAACGTCGATAAAGATTATGGCGTTTGGAAAGACTACACCTTAAGAGATTTTGGCATAGCGGGACTGGCTGGACTAATGGGATTGATTTTTATTGCAATCCCGCCCTATGGGTTAATTTTAGTTCTGATAAAAATAGTGATTGTTGTCTTAGCCATGACCATTGTCATGGCTATTTTAACAATCAGACCGGTGTCAGCCCGCAAGAATATTAAAGTGCGTGACAACTTTAATTTAAAACGTCGCTATGCCAATAGTCAGAAATTATTTTATTTAAAAGCAAAGAAGCGAGGTGAATTAAATGCGTTTAAAGCAGATCAGCAAAAATAACCCAGCTAAATTAGATTGGGACTACCAGCCACCCAAAATTAACGGCGGAAAAGAGACCATTGATGATATGAGCTTGGTGGTGGGCATGTATGGCAACTACCAAGTGACCAAGACCGGTAATTTAGTCGGGATTTTGGAAATCAGTGGCATTAACCTTGACCTGCTAAATGACACGGAACAACAAGATGTCTTTGAAGACTATGGGGCATTTTTAATGAGTACCTTAGGTGAAGGCGTTGATGACACGTTACAGTTTGTTGAACCAACGATTCCCGTCAACATGACGGCTTATCTCAACGGTCTCAAACGGCGGTATCTCGCCTTACAAAAAAACCACCCGGAGCAACAGTTCAAAATCCAGCTCATAGCCAGTTACTTGGATCACTTTACAAAGGTTCAAGAATCCAAAAACATGACGACCAAGCAACATCTATTGATCGTTAAGGTACCGATTAAGGATAAATCTGTTAAGAGCTTAAACCTAGCAGTCAGCCATTTAGACGAGAAAATCGAACAAGTTAAACGAGACATTGAAAATGCCTTAACCGATTTTGAGGTGATGGCCAAAGTTTTGACCAGCCAAGAAGTCCAAGAGATTTTAAAGAACCTGATTAATTTTAACGGATAAGGGGAAATAGTATGAATTTTTCTGATAAGGTCATTAATTTATTCATGCCGACTAAAAAAGAAAATAACCAAGCTAGTGGTGTCACAGCCGGTCGCCAACTTAAACCGGAGGTTGAAGATTTTACCAAGCTGATCGATCGCGATAGCCTGCATGCACTGTTTCCCTTTAGTTGGGAACAATACCCCACCTATGTCCAATCCGGCGAGAACTTTATTCGGGTGTTAGCGATTGCCGACTATCCTAAGCGGGTGTACGGCAACTGGTTATCAGAATTAAAGCGCAAAAAAGGCGTCATCGATATAGTGCAATATATCGACAGCGCCAGCAACAATTCCATGATTACCTATTACAAGAAGACGATTCAAAATAAGGAAGCTCAGAAGCTTAACACCTTTGATCCATATAAAAAGAAGATTCTGCAAAATTATATTGATTCGGCCAACATGCAACTAGATCAATACCTCGATAACGCTACCACATTTGTGTACCAACATATGCTGGTTTATCTGCGGGCTAACAGTTTAGCGGAACTAGAAGATTTAAGCGAAAACGTGAAAAATACGTTGATTAAGTTACAGATGAAGCCCCTAGTGCCCGTTAAAGCAACCTTTCAAGCTTTCTGGTCAACCATACCGATTAACGAGAACCTGATGGGGGATTACACCTATAAAGAAAGTAATACTGAAGTCGCTAGTAGCATGTTTCCCTTTGATGACGCCGAGATTTTGGACTTAAAGCCTAGAAGCGATATTGAAGGGGTTAACAAAGACACCAACAGCCTAATTGCCGTAGATATGTTGGACCGCAACAAGACGCTAAATCAAAATCAAGTGATTATCGGAACTTCCGGGGTGGGCAAGACGACCTATATGATCCAGAAAATCCTACGCTACGCCATTCAAGACTATCAACTCTACATTATTGACCCAGAAAACGAATATACCAAGATTGTTGAAGCCCTGGGTGGGGCAGTCTTGCACTTAACCTCGAATGCTAAGTACAAAATTAACCCGCTCCAAATTTTTTCCGAAGAAATCTTAAGCGCCGATGAAGCGGTCACGAACCTTGATTTACTAGTTAAAGATAAAATTCAGCGATTAAAGGGGTTCTTTGAAGTCCTTAAAACTGGGATTACCCAAGTTGAGTTGGCAATTCTTGATGATGTCGTTAAACAGGCCTACGTCAACAGTGGTGTTTTGAAATATAGCCGCTTAAAAGAAATTAAAGACGATCAGTGGCCGACCTTATCCAATGTTTATGACGAGTTGGAAAAACTGGCTGATAAGGACGCCGACAAGTTCAATCGGGTTAAAGACTTCTACTATATTTTAGGCAGTTATACCCATGGCTCTAACAGCCTATTTGACGGCCACACCAACGTTAACTTAAAAGGGAAAATCATTTCCTTTGATTTAAAACCATTACAAAGTGAACAGGAAGTCCAATCAGCGGCCTATCTGAATACTTTTCAGTATCTATGGGACGAAATTACCAAAGATCGGCATAGCCGCAAGAAATTGTTTGTTGATGAATTTCACTTTTTGACTTTGCACAAAGCGGCTGCCACCTTTTTCCATCAAGCGTACAAGCGATTTAGAAAATACAATGCTGGGGCGATTGCCGGAACGCAGCAAATTCAAGATGTGATCGAAGGAACGACTGATACCGGTCAAAACATAGGTGAAGCTATTATCGGTAACTCCTACACGAAAGTCTTTTTCGGATTAGATGGTAAAGGGGTCGATGACGTGATTACCAAACTACGCATGACCTTTTCGGATAAGGAAAAGAAGTTATTAGAACGTCGTAGACAAGGCGAAGCCCTGATGATCTATGGTAGCCAACGCGCCTTTATGCGTGTCGAGTTGACCGAAGAAGAACTACGGCTAATTGACCCAGAAGCTTACCAAGAAAAATATCACCGTGAGACAACCATTCAACCGGATTATCAAAAGCGCGTGGTCTTAACACCTAGTGAGATTGACGCTTTAACTACCACCGAGGAGGAAGGCGGGACTTTAAATGAGTAAAGCAAAGCAATTATTGAATATCGAGGTTGGCACCTTTAAACGGCAAGGCAACAAGTTAATTCTCGAACTCAATCATAATCAGTTTAGGTACGACCAATTAAGTGAGCTAAACGAATTAAAGCAAACTGACGCCAATTTCTTGCAGTTAGTCAACTTGGTTGAACAAGACCAAAAGGTTGTCTTAACCTATGCCTTACCGGATAGGGTTAAATCATTAAAGGAATTGCCACAGGAAAATAAGGCGATCCGTTCAGCGATTGCCAAGGAAATCATGGCGCAAAAGGTGGTTAATGATAGCCAGTATCACGTTGCGTTGAACCCAGCTAACCTGTGGTATTACCCCATGCAACATGTTTGGTACGCCTACCGGGCCAATGAACTCATGCCTTATGATGACAAGCATAGCAATTTAGCCAAATACAAAGCGCTGATTCTGTTTTGCTTGACGGGGACGCCCTATGAACGGCTACTAAGCAATCCCCAAGAAGCCTTGGCCAAACACCCGGACGACTATTTACAACAAGTAGCTAAAGCTACGTCGTTAAATGAGTTAACGGAAGTGGTTAACGGCATTGAGGACTTTGTGAGCTATCACGAATGGCAGGAAGTTGAAACGGCCCAGCAGAAAACCAAACAACGTTTATGGTTGAGTATGGCCGGGGTGGCGATTGTGGCCGTTTTGGCCGTCGGCTTAGTCCATAAAAGTGACGAACGGCAGTATCAAAGCTTAGCTAACCGGAACCAAGCGCAGGTCACGCGATTAAAATATAGCGGTCAAATTCAGACCGCTTTAAATGATCAAAAGTGGTCGGAAGCGCAAAAAGATATGAAACGGGCCGGCTATCCTTTAACTAAGCAAGTCAGTGTCTTTTTAAAGCACGGTCGATACCAGCAAGCCTTAAACGTTGACCCAAGTCAGTTGAACAAGGTTGTTAATGCGGCTTATACCAACCAAGATAGCAGTCAAGTGGCCGATTGGCAGTTACCAACTAAGGCGACGAGCAAGCAAAAAGACCAGTTGAAGCTTGAAAAAGCGATTGTTAATTACGATACCAATACGCTTAATAACCAATTATCCTTTACGACGAACGCTGATGTTTTATTGAGAATGGGACAAGCTTTCCTCGCCCATAATGATACGCAAGACGCCCAGACTGTCCAAACCAAGTTAGCCGGCGTGAACAGTCCTAAAGCTAAGTATTTAAAAGCCTTGTTAAGTCTCAATGCCGCTAAGAACGAAGTGAGCGACGCCCAAAAGAAGTTAGATGACGCCAACAAGATTGATGGCAGTAAAGATAAGGACAAAGACAAGAAGGTGGATTCGGCTAAGTCGGACTTAAAGAACGCGCAGAGTGACCAATCAGCAGCGCAAAAACAAGTCGATCAGGCCAAGCACAAAGTGGGTGATTAAATGCAAGTACTGTCTTTCGAATATAAGAAAAAGAAGTGGAAGTTGATTGCTTATATTGTGGGCGGCGCCCTTCTGCTAATCATCTTGCTGATCGCCGCGATTACTGGTCAGCTACAAGAAAACAGTTGTGATAACTCAACCACCATAGAGACGCAATTAGATAGTAAGAGCATGACAGAAAATGCCAAAAATATCTATGCGCACTGGAAACAGAAGTATGGTGCAACGCCACAAGCGGCAGCTGGTATCTTGGGCGTCTTACAACTAGAAAGTCGGCTTGATCCCAAGTCCGTTAATTCCAGTTCCGGGGCCACGGGCTTAGCCCAGTGGTTAGGCGGCCGTAAAGATAAGTTGGAGGACTTAGCCCACAAAGAAAACAAACCAGCGACCAATCTCGGGGTTCAGTTGGACTATCTCGATCAAGAATTGAACAGTAGTTACTATGCGTCAAACAAGCAGATCTTTAAATATACGGACGTGCACAAAGCGACGAAAGCCTGGTTAATGGATTATGAAGGCATGAGCAAAAACCCGGAACAATGGTATTTAAGCCAAAGATACGGTTATGCCGATCATTGGTATTCCGTGTTCGGGGCGAGTGATCCCGTGGCCGGTAATACGTTAGACAATGCGAGTTCCGGCGATCTGACCGAGTTAGGTTGTGATAGTGACCCGAGCTATTCCGGTGGTAGTATCGTCAAAAACGCAGAAAGTATGAAAGGCGATTTCTACTATGTTCAAACCCACCCCGGCCCCGATTTAGGTAGCGATTTAAAGAATCCTAACAAAACCGGTGGGACAGATTGTTCAGGCTTTGTCTGGTTAGCGCTTAATAAAGCTGGTTACAAGGTACCGGCCAACATGGGCTGGTTTACCGGCACGATGGCCAGTGACGCCAAAGGCAGCCATCAATATCTGAAACAGATCAGTGAAAATGATGCGAAAGCCGGCGATATTGTGATTGTTAATCAAGGTGCGGGAGCCGGAAACAACGGTCACACTGCCATTCTGCTAGATAAATGGCAAGGTAAAGCCACCAAGATTATTGAGCAAGGTGGTACGGGTGATAAAGTTAACGAAAGCACTTTTGGCACCGCTTTTTATAGTTTATTGAACGGTAGCGATGTAACGTTAGCCCGGCCAATCAAGAAGTAAGGAGGGAAAACAAATGAAGCGGAGCATGGTTTTAAGTGTGGTGATTGGCAGCTTGATCTTAGTTATGTCATTAGGGGCAAATGCCTATCAACATAGCCAAGTTAAGCAGGCGCAACAGCAAATCGGCCGCTTACAAGAACAAAAGCGCCAAGTTAGCCGGCAACTGGCTCAAAGCCAGCAGCAAAAGCGGTTATTGAGCACCCAAATTGGCAGTTATAAGACCTACCAAAATAATAAGGACAAAAGTCCGGCTGAACTTAGTTTTAATACGGTAGTCACCAAGTTCTTTAACGTTATGAATAACTTTGAGCCAAAAAGCTATGGTCAGCGCAAAGACGGTGTTAAAAACTTGATTGCCGATAAACTCTACCAGCAATACTTTTCCAATAAAGGCACTTACGGCGATAGTAATAGTGTTTCAGCCAAATTAGATCAGCTGAATCTGTATACGCAAAGTAAGCAGGGGCAAAACATGAAAGGTTTGGCGGTTATTAGCTACCAAAGCAAGAGTGGTGACAACGACTGGCAAAAGGCGACGGTGCTCTATCAAGTGACCTTTGATACCACCACAAATAAGATCACTGCGGTCCAAAATTTAGGTAGTAGCTTTAAAGCCAGTGACCTTAATTAAACGCGTTGGCAAAGCCCTAGCAGTAATCGTGGTGGTTTTAGCCGTTAGCGGGTTTGCTGGTCATCAATATGTCAATCACGTAGAAAAGCAGCGATCAATCGTGACGCTGGCTAAGCATTCTGATAAAGTTCTGTTTTTTTACCGTGATGATTGCCCGGATTGCCAATCGATCTTTCATCAGATTTATTGGCACAACGTCATTAGTCACAACATTGTTTTTATCAACATGAATCAACCGCAGAATCGCCATTACATTCAAAAATATCAATTAACGTCAGTACCAACCTTGATTCATGGCAAGCAACGATACTCCGGAACCAACCAACAAAAGATTAAACAGATCGTAGGTGATTAGATGAAAAGTAAACTCTTAAATGTCGTTAAAGTTAGTTGGCCGTATCTACTAACGCTAATCATTGGCTTGTATTTAGCGGAGATCTTAGCTGGAGCTGTCATGGCCTTGTCCCGTTATAAGCTAACCTTTGCGGATCATATGCCAACCGTATTAAAAAAATTAGCTTTACACCCCTGGCATTATTACAACTTATATTTAGGCCAAAAGAACCCGGTATTAATTATTGTCAGTGTCGCCGTGATCCTGTATACCATCTATTTTGCTTTGAAACGCAACAGCAAGCATAAGGCTTGGCAAACCGCCGACACAGATACACACGGTAGTGCGACCTGGGGCAATCTTAAAGACCTTATGGAACATTTCTTTAGAATCAGTCAAAAAGATTTAACGCGAAACTTCAATCAAGCAACCGATACTAATGTTTTAAACTCTTTGATCGAGCGAGAAAGTAAATCCAAGACAGATAAAAAATAAGGAGGCAATCCCTATGAATGGCACGATTTTAGGAATCGTTGATAAACAAATTATTTATCAAAACAACAGCACCAAACCCAACCGAAATGTATTTGTTGTCGGCGGGCCCGGATCTTACAAGACCCAATCAGTTGTTATCACTAATCTTTTTAACGAAACGCAAAACAGTATTGTTGTGACCGACCCCAAAGGAGAACTTTACGAAAAGACCGCAGGCGTAAAGTTAGCCCAGGGTTATCAAGTTCATGTCGTCAATTTTGCCAACATGATCCACTCTGATCGCTACAATCCTTTTGATTATATCGAGCGCAATATTCAAGCCGAAACTGTGGCCACCAAGATCGTCCAAAGTGAAAATGCAGAAGGTAAGAAAGATGTTTGGTTCAGTACTCAACGTCAACTTTTGAAGGCGCTAATTCTGTTTGTCATGAACCACCGGTCACCAGAACAACGAAATTTGGCGGGTGTAACGCAAGTCTTGCAAGAAAATGATGTGGAAGCCGAAGAAAAGGGCGCCGATAGTCCGTTAGATAGCTTGTTTCTTGATCTAACCATGTCTGATTCAGCGAGACGCGCTTATGAATTAGGTTTCAAAAAGGCCAAAGGGGAAATGAAAGCCAGTATTATTGAAAGCTTGTTGGCGACCATTTCGAAGTTTGTCGATCAAGAAGTGGCCGATTTTACCAGCTTTTCGGATTTTGATTTAAAAGAAATTGGCAAAGCCAAAGCTGTCCTGTATGTGATTATTCCCGTCATGGATAGTACTTATGAAAGCTTCATCAATCTGTTTTTCTCACAATTATTTGATGAGTTATACAAACTAGCCGCTGATCATCACGCTAAATTACCCCATCAAGTCGACTTTATCCTTGATGAATTTGTTAATTTAGGGAAGTTTCCGAAGTATGAAGAGTTCCTAGCAACTTGTCGCGGCTACGGCATTGGCGTGACGACCATTTGCCAGACCTTAACCCAGTTGCAAGCTCTGTACGGTAAGGATAAAGCCGAAAGTATCTTAGGAAACCACGCCGTTAAAATCTGTTTGAACGCTGCTAATGACGTTACCGCTAAATACTTTAGTGATCTGTTAGGAAAATCGACCGTGAAAGTCGAAACCGGTAGTGAAAGTACCAGCCATAGTAAGGAAGAAAGTCATACCAAAAGTGATAGTTACAGCTATACAAGTAGATCTTTAATGACCCCTGATGAAATCATGCGCATGCCCGAAGAGCAGAGCTTATTGATCTTTAGCAATTCGCGTCCAGTTAAAGCAACAAAAGCTTTTCAATTTAAGTTATTTCCGGGAGCCGATCATTTGGTCAATTTATCGCAGAATGATTATCAAGGCCAAGCCGAAGCCAGTCAAGAAACCAAATTCTAGGATAAAGTAAACAAATGGAATCAAATAGTTAAAGCTCAAAAAGACGTCCGCAAAGCAGACGAAGCCAGTAGCAAAGAAGAAGAAACGTTGCAAGATAATATGGATCAAGATTTAAAAATAAGACATAAAAAGATGTTAGGTTAATGATCAAAAAAAGGAGGTTGAACTATGAAAAGTCTTTATTTTCACCCAGTTATGGCAAGTTTTTTAGGTGATAAAATTTCAGAAGCAATTAATGAATGGCTTAAGAATTTTTTTACATCTATTATGAATTTTATGACTTCTGGCTGTCGCGCTGTCTTTGATCAAATTGGCCAACACGAAGCCGTATTAGATCAATGGTATGCAATCTTTCTTACTTTTGCGACGTCCCTAGTAGTTGTAGTTGTCTTAGGGAGAATCATTGGAACTTTGCTGAAAGAAGCAGATGAAAGCACTGATGTTACCTGGGCAAATATTGTGATGGACAGCCTTAAATCAGCCGCTGCCATTCCTGTCATGGTCTTTTTACAAGGATTTTTACTGAAAGCAATTGTTTTTCCGTTAGGAAAATTTATGTTTTCAATGAATAGCAAATATACAGCTTCAACGATCACGGGTTCAAAAAATATAGCCGGCACATTAGCTATTGGATCGGTTATGTCACTAATACTATTAGGTTTCTTCGCAATTGTGACCGTGTTCTTCTTCTTTAAAATGTGCATTTTTATGGCAGATATGGCCTGGTTTTATTTAACTATCCCCTTTGCAGCAATCAGTATAGCAACCGAAACATGGGATTACAGTGGCATCTGGTGGAAAAAATTAATCTACCTAAACGCGTCCATGCTATCGCAAGTTTTGTCAATGACATTATGCGTTTGGGGAGTTACCCATTGGGTTAGCAACGGAATTGGAGCTTTTGCCTTATCAATTGGTATGGGTTGGCTTGTATTGCATACACCAAAAGCCATTGAGGATTTTTGGAGTTCGACTGGTGCTACTAAAGGCGGTTTAACAGGTGCTATGAGAATGCTTAAAAATAGAATGAAGCATTAGCTAAAAAAGGGGCGTACTTTATGAAGTGGCGAGAAAAAGTGAAAATGAAATGGCGAATTGATTCACGTATCAACGTTTATAAAGGAAATCCGATTGAACACTTAATTCTTTGCTATCTGTATCGATTGATGGAATGGTTCGTCATTGTTATGGTGGCTTTACTGATTCTATATGAAGTTTTGGCTAACCAATGGATCGGAACAATTATTTCGCTTGTAGGTGGCGGGGGTTTAGCCATAATGCTAAAAAGCGGAACCAAAAGTGAATACAAAGCATACAAAGATTGTCTAAAGGAGCGCCGGCAAGTTTATGAACAGATTAGACAAGAAGATATTCAAGAACTTAGAAAACAAGCTTGGTTGAATGGTGTAAACCAAGGAAAAGCAGAATTAAAACAAAAACTGAATCATAAGGAGGAATGATTATGACAACAGTTATTTTGTCCGAAAAACCTAGTCAAGCTAGATCGTATGTAGAAGCATTTAAAAATAGTACAAAAAAACAGGGCTACTATACGGTTAGCGACCCTGTTCTACCCAAAGACACAATTGTCACATACGGCTTCGGTCATTTAGTCGAATTAGCAACACCGGAAAAATACGATCCAAAATACAAGCAATGGGCGTTATCTAATTTACCGATTTTTCCCGAAAAATACAAGTTTGAAGTGTCAGCTAGTAAAAAAGCGCAATTCAAGATCGTCAAAGATCTGTTAACAAAAGCAGATACTGTAATCGTGGCCACCGATAGCGATCGTGAGGGCGAAAACATTGCCTGGTCGATCATGACCCAAGCCAAAATCAATTTGAAAAGTAAAACGATCAAACGATTATGGATCAACTCACTGGAAAAAGACGCGATCCTGGATGGGTTTAAAAACTTAAAAGACGGTTGGAAATACTATCCAGCTTATAAAGAAGCTCAAACCAGACAAATCAGTGATTGGTTAGTCGGTATGAATGGCAGTCCTCTATATACCTTGCTATTAAGACAAAGTGGAATTCGTGGGGTCTATTCAATCGGTCGCGTGCAGACGCCAACTTTGTATATGGTTTATCAAAGAGATCAGGCAATCAAAAACTTTAAACCAGAGCCGTATTTTGAACTAAATGCAGAAATTTTAACCAAGCGGCAAAAATTCGAGGCTAAATTAGACCCTTATCAGCGATTTAAAAACAAATCAGAAGTAAATACATTCATGGCAGATAAACACCTTGAGACGGGCTTACAGAGCGGTTTAATCAAGGACGTTCAAAAACAGAGCAAAAAAAGCGCTAGTCCTAGACTTTTTTCGCTTTCTAGTTTGCAAAGTGCAATCAACAAGCAATATCACGCTAGCGCCAGTCAAGTTTTACAAGCCGTCCAAAGTTTGTACGAAACAAAATTACTCACTTATCCAAGAACCGATTGTAACTATATTACCGGTCAAGAATTCAATTATTTAGTTCCTAATCTATCAAGGTATCTTGGTTTAGTATCTCAAGAAGTATCTTTAAATAATAAAGAACCCAACAAACGATATGTAAATGGCAAAAAAGTTCAAGAGCACCACGCCATTATCATGACTAAAGTAATTCCAAACAAAGAAAAATTACTAGCTTTACCCAAATTACAGCAACAAGTCTATGACTTAGTTTTGAGAACAACGCTAGCCATGTTTGCTGATCCATATGAATATGAAGAAACAACGATCATCACACAAATTGGCCAAGCTAATTTCAAGACAACCGGAAATGTACCAACTAAACCAGGCTGGAAAGTTTTATTTGACGAGAACAAAGCCGAACAACAAGAAGCGGTAAGCTTACCGCAAGTTCAGCCAGGAGACCAAGTTCAAGCCAATCTGCAAACACCGCAAAAAGAAACGACACCTCCAGTATCATTTACCGAAGGTACATTAATAACGGCAATGAAGACCGCTGGTAAAACACTTGACGATGAAGAAGCTCAATCGATCTTAAAAGATGTTGAAGGGATCGGCACCGAAGCGACCAGAGCTAATGTATTAGAGGTATTGAAGAAGCGTGGTTATTTGGTTACTGAAAAAAATAAGCTGCACGTTAGCGAAGCTGGAATTACTTTATGTAAAGCAGTTGAGCTTGAACCATTACTGACGAGCCCAGAAATGACGGCAAAATGGGAAAAAGCGTTACAACAAATCAGTACCAATGAACGCACACAAGAAAACTTTTTAACTCAAATTAAAAAATTTGTTCAAAAAATAATCACAGATGTTCCCGAGCAGTTACAAAGTAGTAGTGAAATTCAGCAACAAGTCAGTCATCAGCAAGAAGCCCAAAAAGCCGAGGAAATATTTTTAGAAACGCCACAAGGAATTGTATTAAATAAACAAAAATTTTATATCATAAAACCCAAGCAAGGCGAAGAATTTACCCTACCCAAGAAATGGAGTAGTAAGACCCTTGGTAAAACCGCGATTAAAGCATTGATCACCAAAGGAGAAACTAGCAAATTAAAGGGTTTTAAGAGTAAAAAAGGGAAGGCGTTTGACGCCAAGTTAAAGCTTGATGGCCATAAATTAAGTTTTAACTTTGATTAGATTTTAACTACCGCCCTACACTGCGTTTCGGTTGGTGAACCCGTCATTTTGGTTCACTTTCAAAGACCGAAAATGAACCAAAACAACGAGTGTTGTTGGTAAAACAAAGGAGATTAAAATGGATAACGAATTAGAAGTATTGGCCAGTGAACTACCGATATTTAACGACAAACACGATTATAAATATTTATCCGAAATTGCCGGTAAAGGGAATTACATTCAAGTTGCCTGGCACAAAAAAGATCATGAATACTTAGCACTTTATGGTACGCAAGCAATTAAACTACCTCAAATTGATAATTCAGTCGATTTTATAGAGCAACAGGAGGTTAATCATGGCAAGCAAAGCTGAAACAGCCGCATGGAAAAAACAACTAGTTCACAAGGCTGAACAAGAAATTTTAAAGCTAACCGATAGCGAAAAATTTAAAAGTTATCTTGATACTTTAGCAAAATTCCACCATTATAGCCAAAGAAACATTAATCTTATCTATTACCAAAATCCTAAAGCGACCCAAGTTTTGGGTTTTAAGCAGTGGCAGACTGATTTTAACCGTACCGTTAATAAAGGCGAAAAAGGAATTAGAATTGCTGCCCCGATTATTAAAAAGCTCACGCCAGCAGACCAAAAGCGACTTAATACTACTAACGAGCAAGCAATTGTTGGTTATCGTTATCTGCCCGTCTTTGATGTATCGCAAACTAGTGGCGAACCAGTCCTAAGCTCTAAAGACTTTATCAAAGAAAACTTAGGCAATCATCAGAACGTGACGAGCCTGTATACCGCGTTCAAAGATTATTTAAACCAACAAACCGATCTTCAAGTCAGTGAAAAGAACTTGTCAGAGCTTAACGGGGCTAGAGGTTACTTTCAACCCAATACAAATGAAATCGTGATTGGTGCTGATGAACCCGACAATGCCCTGAAACTAAAGACCTTGTATCACGAATACGCGCATAGCCAGTTACATGGTTTAACTTCAGAATTTAAAGATCGTCCGCAAGCCTATCAAGAAACACAAGCCGAAGCAGTCGCATATGTGGCCATGCAAAATATCGGCGTTGATACCAGCAACTACTCCCTTGGTTATGTGGCCACCTGGGCAAAAGATAAGAATGTGATCCATAATGCTTTAAGTGAGATCCAGCAGATCAGCAATAAGGTAATTGAGCTTAGCGATGGTTTGACTAAACAGTTAGGCTTACAGGAAGCGCAAAAAGATCCTGAACATGATCTCAAAAAGCGATCAGCCCAGGAACTTAACAAATCGTATCAAGGCTTGCAACAACAAATTAAGCAAGCGACTGATCCCCAACAAAAATCAGAACTAAAAAACCAGTTAAACGATGTGCACCAAGAAATTAGTGATCGAACGCAAAAACAGTTGCAAGATTTTGTGAGGCAGAATCCAGAAATTAGACAAGCAGAACGGAATACAGGCGAAACACTAAAAAGATAGGAGATAGCTCACGCTGGCTGTATTGCGTTATTCATACAGGAAATCCGAGCTTGTATGACAATAATTTTTCAGCTCCAGGGGCTAATCTTGATGAACAGGTAATGAACCTAGTTCCAGATAGAAAGAATTCTGTAGTTGTAAAGACAATCGAGGGTCCAAGAGGACCTATATCAGAATTAGGCGGAGTGCGTATTGACACAGCACCTATTCATGGTGAGATTTCATTGTCTAGTTATAGGCCTAATCTCACACCCGGTTTCTTCATGTATATTAATTCTGATAATGGGTTACACAGAATCGCAAGATATAGGCATTACGTGGCTGCTGTAGACTCAGAGTATGCCCTTCAGGTATGGTCAAGAGCTGTTAATAAACTTGTAGAAAATAATATTGATTTCTCAGCAAAAATCTTATCCAATACAGGAAGCTATCCTCGAAATGATGCATTAGTCTTTTACAGTAGTGACGATGTACAAAGCGTTGAGGACACGTTGTTAAATATTTTGAAATCGAGTGATGCTCCTGAAGGTTCTGGTGCAAAGTTTACTCAGGGAGAGTGCATCCTGTATCATGAATTGAAA
>NZ_JBDNNF010000009.1:0-38354 GCF_047725585.1 Oenococcus sp.
GTAGCTCAGCTGGCTAGAGCGTCCGGTTCATACCCGGGAGGTCGAGGGTTCGATTCCCCCCGCCGCGATTGGCCCGAATGCGGACCTTTAGCTCAGTTGGTTAGAGCAAGCGGCTCATAACCGCTCGGTCGCTGGTTCGAGTCCAGCAAGGTCCATTTGGCCAATTGTTGTTTGGAGAATTACCCAAGTCTGGCTGAAGGGAACGGTCTTGAAAACCGTCAGGTCGGGAAACCGGCGCAGAGGTTCAAATCCTCTATTCTCCATTGCCGATGGGCAAATTTAATATTATCGCGGGGTAGAGCAGTCTGGTAGCTCGTCAGGCCCATAACCTGAAGGTCGTTGGTTCAAATCCAGCCCCCGCAATAGGCCACGTTAGTGGCCACCTGATTGTTTGGCTATTACATAGCGAACTTTCAAGAGGTTCCATGGTCTAGTTGGTCTAGGACGCCTCCCTGTCACGGAGGAGATCGCGGGTTCGAACCCCGCTGGGACCGGTCGGTAGCGATATCGATGCGGTGCGATTGGCTCGGTAGCTCAGTTGGTAGAGCAAAGGATTGAAGCTCCTTGTGTCGGCGGTTCGATTCCGTCCCGCGCCATTGGAGATATATCTCCCTTGCGAATGTAGCTCAGTGGTAGAGCTCCAGCCTTCCAAGCTGGCTATGCGGGTCCGATTCCCGTCATTCGCTTTGGACTATTAGCTCAGTTGGTTAGAGCGCTGTGTTGATAACGCAGAGGTCCCAGGTCCGAGTCCTGGATGGTCCATTAGCAAACAGGCATTTTAAATGAATGTTTGTTTGCTCATTTTTATATTCATAGACTTTTAATCAGTTGGAGATTTACTCAAGAGGCTGAAGAGGCGCCCTTGCTAAGGGTGTAGGTCGGTTTATCCCGGCGCGAGGGTTCGAATCCCTCAATCTCCATAGAGTCTGAGAAGCGCTTTGCCCTGAGGTGAAGCGTTTTTTGTCGGCTTAGGTGCTGTATTGGTCCACTTAATGATTATGATGATTTTTGAAAACAATGACTAGGCATAATTTATCTAACAAGACAAATATTTTTTACTAGCCAAATTCAAAAAAGATAAAATATATTTGTTTAATAAAATACTTGTCTTGGATTAATTGAGGGAGATTTAGGAAGATGAGACTGTCATCTATGATTAACACAGCAAAAAGAGCGGGTAAGGCAATTGATGCGATGGCCGGGGTAAGTGATGCACTTGCTCCAGCAGCACAAGCTGTTAAGGGAGCTATTGATGACCATCATGCAAAGCATGCGAATGATGCCAAGATACCTAAACTTACAGAATTGTCATTAGATGATGCTCACGAAATTCTCACTAATTATCCTGTTAAATCAATCAATATTTTAGTTGCCCCAAATAAACGTTTTGCTCATAAAAGACCAAATACGGTTTTGAGGACTGAACCGAGAACAGGTTCTGTAGTATCGCCGGACACTTTTTTTAAGCTCTTCTATGTCGATGAGGCTACTATTTTAGAAAGCAAAGAATTACTCAAACTGGCTGATGAGCAGAAATCTAAGAAAAAAGAGGCTCGCAAAGAACTCACTCATAAACTGGTTAATAGTTCCAAAGCTGAAGCCGGCACGTTATCCCACAAACTAAGTTCGACTTTGCATCACGTGACTCATCATACTAAAAAGGGTATTTAACATACGAAACGCAAGTTAAAAAAACATCTGGAAATCCTTGGTCTGTTGCCATGATTAACCAAATATTTTATTCACCTTTTAATGCTGGTTTCTTACTAACTAATCTAACGTCTTTGAGTTAATTATTTATCGTTGAAAAGAAACTCTGTTTTTTCCGCTAAAAAAAGTTTTGAATATGTGAGATTCCAAATCAAAGAAGTATCCCTAGAACCGATGTTGATATTCAAGACATTGTGATAGAACTATTATTATGGTCAAAAATAAAAGATATTCGTTTATAGACGTTTTGAATATATTAGCCATATTTATGGTTTTAATGTTGCACACTTCCCAAGCCATCTTCCATACGAACGCTGCTGATCCTTTGTTCAAACAAGTTAGAATGTTCCAAGCTCTCGCTATCCCGGCTGTCTTTATTTTCTTTATGATTTCTGGTGCCATGCTGATTGATTATCGATCACGCATGACGACAAGGGAATTTTTCAAAAAACGTGCGCTCAGAGTGGTTGTTCCGTTAATTTTATGGAGTGTTCTCTGGTATGGATATGATATCCGTTTTACTGCCTATCCAGGTCCTATTCCTCATCCTGATCCAAGTGTTTCGGATTTTTTGTTGAGCTTCGTCAGCACGAATATTAACACCTTATTCTGGTTTTTCTATGTTATTCTGACTCTTTATTTAGTGACACCTTTGTTATCTGCACTAGTGAGTCTAAAGGAAAGAGGCTATCTGTTCGTGCTAGTGTGCATCTATGTCGTAACTAATTGTTTTATCTTCTACCCATTAGAAATTTTAAAAATCTCAATTAACAATAATATGGTTAATTTTCCATTGGTCACTTTTTCCTATTTAGGGTATTTTATTGCTGGCTATTTGATCCATACAGATTATTTTTCTCAAAAACAAGAAAATTTAATTATTGGTATTGGTGTTATTATGTTTGTCATTCAAGTCTCTTTTGTTAGTTTGGGAATCGGGACCAATCTAGACATGAACAATTCCACTGGCCCGATCGTGTTCTTTTACTCAGCCGGTCTGTTTACTCTGGTTAAACGGCTTATGATATCTGTTAAAGTAACAGTTAGTGCCGCCAAGATATTAAAGACTCTTGCTAGTACTAGCTTGGGTATTTATATTATTCATCCTTTTTTCATTAAATTGTTTGATAAACTTTTGTCAATTACAGATCTCAGCCTAATTCACGTCTATCTTTTTCCTTTTATGGTCTATCTAGCTTGTGTGTTAGTTGTTTTGATCGTTAAGAAGCTGCCGGGAGGGAAATACATTTTTCCTTAATGGCACTGACAGCAAAGTTTTATTGTTCATAATTTCTGTGTAATTAGTTAATGCGGAATTCGAAATATTTAAAAACGAGTGGGATGGTGTATTCAAAGCTTTCATGGTTTTGGCAAATTTTTTCTAAGAACGTTTCCATTTCTACAACACATGTAAAATAATGACTGAGTCTACATCGGGAGAATCCATTTTATGGTAACCAAAACAAAAGTATTGCTTGTGATTGGCGGCAGTGATGCCGGTATTTCAGCCGCGCTGCGCGTCAAAGAGCTTAAACCGGAAATTGAGGTTAATGTTTTTCTAGAAGATGAATTTCCGAACTTGTCTATCTGCGGGCTGCCTTATGCAATCAGTGGTGATGTCGCTGATTGGCACGACTTAGCGCATCGCAAACTAGCAGAGCTAACTGCGACTGGCATTCATTTTTTTATGAACACGACCGTCGATAAAATCAATCCCGGCCAGCATGAAATTCTGCTGCATGCTCGCAAGGGCGAAACACAAACCTGTCATTATGACTTTCTGCTGGTTGCAACCGGCGCAAAACCTCGGCTATCCGGTATCACTGGGATTAACCAGGTTGATAGTCGCATTCACGTCATGCACACGATGGCTGATTATTTTGCGATTGAAAAATCCTTATCTTCACCTGATCAACACAAAGCCGCTATTATTGGCGCAGGTTATATCGGCATCGAAATGGCTGAAGCCCTGCGCAAACGACAGCTGGAAGTAACGCTTTTTCAGCGTTCTTCAGAAATTTTAGCTACGGTCGATGCCAATTTAGGGCATATCGTCCAAGAGAAGCTCACGGAAAATCAAGTTCGTGTCATCACGAATACGGCGATCAAAAAGATCCAGTCAACAGCCGCTGGTGTTTCCCTGACAGGACAAAAAGCTACTGAAATAACGCATTACGATGATTTTGATCTGGTCCTGATTGTGACTGGTGTCCAGCCTAATTCGCAGCTGTTGGCGGATGCAGGCGCACAACTCAATCCCAACAATCATGCCGTTGCCGTAGACGAATTTATGCACACGACCTTGCCGGATATCTGGGCCGCGGGTGATCTAGTCCAGACTTACCACCAGCTGCTTGGCATGACGTATCTGCCGCTAGGGACCACTGCCCACAAGCAAGGGCGCGTGGCCGGCAGCGTGATTGCGGGTTATCCGAGACCATTCAAGGGCATCGTCGGAACGCAAGTCTTAAAAGCTTTTGATTTAATCGTTGCACGAACAGGCTTATTGGATAGGGAAGCGGTTGAAGCTGGTTTTTCGCCGCTAAGTGTCACGAGTAATGTCGATGATCATAAAGCTTATTTCCCAGGTGCACACAAAATCAAGATCCGCATCACGGGTGATCGGCGTACCGGGCAGCTTTTAGGCGCACAATTAATTGGTCATTTCGGTAGCGAAGTGGCTAAACGCAACGATGTTTTTGCAACAGCCATCGCAAACAAGCTGACCGTTTCACAGATTAGCGATTTGGATTTATCTTATTCACCGCCAGTCGGATCACCTTGGGATGCCATTCAAATTGCTGCACAAAATTGGGAAAAGGCTTCCTTGGAACAGGCTTAGTCCAATTGTTTGACTTTCATGAAAAAGACCGATATCGTAATATCGTTGGTGGAAAATTTGCCAGTGCGGCAGATTGAAAGAGGCATAAAACTTCATGGAAGTATTTGATTACGAGAACGTGCAGCTGATTCCTAATAAATGTTTGATCAACTCGCGTTCAGAAGCTGACACGAGCGTTGAATTCGGTGGACATCGCTTTAAATTACCTGTTGTACCGGCTAATATGGCCTCGGTGATTGATGATGACCTGGCGATTTGGTTGGCGGAAAACGGCTATTTTTACATCATGCACCGTTTTGAACCGGAAAAAAGATTTCATTTTGTGTCTGAGATGAAGGAAAAGGGTTTGATTAGTTCTGTCAGTGTTGGCGTGAAAGAGGAAGAATACCGTTTCATTGATGAACTAGCTGATGCCGGGCTGACACCGGACTATATCACGATCGATATTGCCCACGGCTACGCCAATACGGTCATTGACATGATTCATTATATTAAACGGCATTTGCCCAAAGCTTTCGTGATTGCTGGTAACATCGCGACTCCTGATGCTGTCCGTGAGCTTGAAGACGCGGGTGCTGACGCGACAAAAGTCGGCATTGGCCCTGGACGAGCCTGCATCACGAAGCTGAAGACCGGTTTTGGTACGGCTGGCTGGCAGTTAGCGGCTGTTCGCCTGTGCGCCAAAGCAGCTAGAAAACCGATTATTGCTGACGGCGGGATTCGTCACAATGGCGATATTGCTAAATCTGTTCGTTTCGGTGCCAGCATGGTGATGATTGGTTCGCTGTTTGCCGGGCATAAACAGTCTCCCGGAAGCGATCTGGTGATTGATCACCGCCGTTACAAGCAGTATTACGGGTCGGCTTCGGCCAAACAAAAAGGCGTTTACAAGAACGTCGAAGGCAAGGACTTATTGGTTCCTTACCGTGGCGACATCGCAAACACCTTAAATGAAATGAAACAAGATCTTCAATCATCAATCTCTTATGCCGGCGGAAGTGATCTGCAGGCTTTGAGAACCGTCAATTATGTGATTGTGCAGAACACGATCATGAACGGCGATTACTAAATAATTTTTAACTTTCCTGCTGTTTAACACTTTCAGCAGGATTTTTTATTTTATCCGGCTGAATGATCAGGTTCAAAAGTACAGCACAGAGGCTGGCAACGACAACGCCGTTGCTGAAGATCAAACGGATTGTCTGCGGCAGGCCCTGGAAAATATTTGGCTCAACGCTGACACCGAGACCGGCACCGATGGAAATGGCCGCCACGAGGATGTTTTTGTTGTTGGAGAAATCGACTTTTTCCAGCATCCAAATCCCTTGAATGGCAATCATACCGAACATAATCACGGTTGCGCCGCCAATGACAGGCGTGGGGATAATCGTTGCCAAAGCACCAATTTTAGGCAGCAGACCCAACAGCATCAGGAAGCCGGCTGCATAATAAATGGGCTGCCGGCTTTTGATGCCGGACAATTGGACGAGACTGACGTTTTGCGAAAAAGTCGTGTAAGGGAAGGTGTTGAAGATACCGCCGAGAATACCAGCTAAAGCTTCGGCGCGATAGCCTTTTTTAAGATCTGTTTCGCCAATTGGTTTTTTCGTAATATCTCCGAGGGCGAAAAAGACACCTGTCGATTCTACGAGTGAGACAAGAGAAATCGCGATCATCGTGAGAATAGAAGAAAGTTCAAAACGCGGTGTACCAAAATAAAATGGCTGCGGGAAGTGGAACCAGCTGGCGTCGGCGACAGTTTGAAAAGAAACCATGCCCATAAAGGAAGCCAGGATAGTACCTAGAAGTAGGCCAATCAAAACGGCGATACGGCTGATGAAACCCTTGGCGTAGACACTGCAAACCAAGACAACCACAATCGTGAAGAGACCAACGATCAGATTATTGCTAGCACCAAAAGATTTTGCTGCTGCACTGCCGCCGCCAAGATTGACGAAACCGATCGGGATCAAAGTGAGGCCGATCACGGTAATGACAGTACCAGTGACCAAAGGCGGGAAAAACCTGCGGATTTTAGCAAAGACACCAGCGATCAAAAAGACAAAAATAGCTGAAGCGATGATAGCACCGTACATAGTACCGATCGTAAAGTTTTGGCCAATCATTTGTAATGGCGCGACGGCTTGGATGGCACAGCCTAGAACAACCGGCAGTCCAATGCCGAAGACGGGGTTCGTAAATAATTGTAGAAAAGTGGCTAATCCGCACATGAAAATATCAATTGATATCAGGTAGGTCATTTGCGCGGGACTGAATTTTAATGCACCGCCAATCAGCAAGGGAACCAGCACGGCTCCGGAATACATAGCCAGCAGATGCTGAATGCCTAAAAGGGCTGAATGAGAATTGCTAACCAGATTATTTTGTGTTTCCTGATTAATCGACATGAGAAGCTGCTCCTTCATTATCGAAAACGACTTGACCATCTTGGAAATGATCAATACTTGCTAGTGAAACAAGCGGAATATTTTTTGACAGGATCAAATCATGACCGGCTTGAAAACGTTTTTCGATCACAATCCCGACACCGACTGCGGTCGCGCCGGCTCGGCTGGTGATATCAAGCAATCCTTGGACAGCTTGGCCGTTTGCCAGAAAATCATCAATGATTAACACACGATCGTCCGCATTGATGAACTTTTTGGAAATGGCAATCTTGTTTTCCGTCTGCTTTGTAAATGAATAAACGCTAGCAGTGTAAAAATTGCCGCTTAAGGTGCGGCTTTTGTGCTTGCGGGCGAATACCATCGGTACTTGCAGCTGAAGGCTGGTCATGAGTGCTGGTGCAATACCGGACGCTTCGATTGTCAGCACTTTTGTGATACCTGCCTGACTGAATTTGTCAGCGAAGGCCTGTCCGATTTGAGACATCAAAAAAGGGTCGACTTGGTGGTTCAAAAAACTATCGACCTTTAAAATGTCCGATCCGAGGACAACACCTTCGGATTTGATTTTTTCTTCTAAAATTTTGATGACTGATCTCCCATCCAATTGAGATAGTAGAAAAAGCTCCTCGGAGATCACGGAAATCAGCATAAGTACATGATTGCTTATAGTCCTGAGTTTGCGGCTCCGGGTAGAAACGGTCGTCCCTATTACGACCATATATAAGCTTTTTCAACATTCTGAATTTGTTACGTGTATCCTATCACAGGAAAAAAAGCCGTGCAAGAAAAAGGGCAGGAATTTGCTTAATTGGAGAAGATTCTGTGATATTTGTTGGGTGCTAGTCATCAGCCGATGAGGACATTTCACCCTATTACATATTGCAAAACAATAAATACATATTGAAAAACAATAAATTTTAGGATAACATGACTCCTATGATAATTTCAAAAAAGGAACTCGAATATATGAAAATCAAAAGTTTGATTCTTAAGTTAGCCTTATTGGGGATTGCGGCGATTGTTGTCATGGCTGGAACGTTAGTCTCAATTCAGGTTTTTACAGCTGAAGGTTTGCATTGGAATTTTGCCATCGTCACGCTGCTGGCTGCCATTTATTTAGCCGCGATTTTTGCTTTCAGAGTTCTTTATCTGTTGTTTCGAGTTGTCAGTCTCATTGGCAAAAATCAGGCTTTCTCATCAGCGACACTGCCGCTGGTCACAAAGATTAAGCACGCTATTTTAGTTATCGCGATTGTCTTTTCGGGGATCATGCCCTTTGTCTATCAAGTCACACAGATGGCTGATGCACCGGGCCTCATGATTATGGGATTTTCACTGATTTCTTTGCCTTATGCGGCTTTTGTCTTTTCACAAATTGTTGAAGATCTTTTTAGGAGCGCGATCAGTTTAAAGGCTGAGCACGATTTGACTATATGACTAGAGGAGAAGAGCCATCAATTATTGTTAATTTAGATATTATGCTGGCCAAACGGAAAATGTCCGTCACAGAATTATCGGAAAAAGTCGGCATCACGATGTCTAACATTTCGATTTTAAAAAATGGCAAGGCCAAGGCGATCCGTTTTGAGACACTTGCGGCCATTTGCCGCGTGTTGGATTGCCAGCCAGGAGATCTTCTGAGCTACGGAAAAAAAGAGAACTAAAACGTTAATTTCCTTGCAACAGAAGGAAATTAACGTTTTTTTGTCAAACTCTTTTAACCTTAATTGTTTGATTTGTTTTTTGAGCGGCTATTCTGTCTTGAACTTTCTCAAGAATAGCGGCTGAGGCTGATTTAATATTTTTGCTCATCACTAACTCCTCAGATTTAGATCTAGTCATTTTTAACTTACAAGCTCATGATAAAACGGAATCCTGACTGTGACAGTGCTTATGCATAATTGGTAAATACCAATAATCGATCAAACGAAATTTTGATAACAAAGCCGACATATTTTTGAGAACTGTGAAAAAAATGTTGTACAATATCCACTAACATTTTATAAGCGGAGCGTACAAATGGCGGATTATTTTTTTGTACCGGTTGGTGAACAATCGCTTAATTTAATTTTTCCCAATTTGATCGATGTGAAACAGAATCAATTGATTCAGCACATCGCGAGGTATTTGCTGCGGCCTAATGCTGACCTGCTTGGCATCGTCGATGTCATTCCTGCTTATCACACTTTGACGGTCAATTTTGATCCGGCTTTATTGCAAGCTGGCGAACTTCAGGATTATTTAGATACATTAATTCAGTCAAAAAAATTAGAGTCAGGTGCATCTGAGAAACACGTTTTGCTTTTGCCTGTCTGCTATGACGAAGAATTTGGCCCGGATTTAACTAGTGTCGCTGATTACGGTCATATGACTGTGCCTGAATTAATCGACCTGCATAGCAGCCTTGATTATTTTGTCTATATGCTGGGCTTTCTGCCTGGATTTGCCTATATGGGCACGGTGCCGGATCGGATTGCCATGCCGCGTTTGGACGAGCCACGGGCAGCCATTGCAGCTGGCAGTGTCGGCATTGCTGGTCAGCAGACTGGCATGTATCCTTTGCAGTCTCCTGGTGGCTGGCGTTTGCTGGGGCGGACGCCAGTCAGGCTTTATGATCCTAAACGTCCTGCGCCACTTTATGAAGCGGGTGACTATATTCGCTTCCAGGCAATTTCACGAGCGGATTATAACAAGATTCAGCAGTTGGATCAAGCCGGGAAATTCCAGCTGGCGCAAAGAAACGAGGCGGGCTCATGATCGGCGCGACAGTTATCGATAAGGGCCTTTCAGCGTCCATTCAGGATTTAGGTCGTTTCCGCCACCAGATCGAAGGATTTCCGACATCGGGTGCGATTGATCAAGCGGCTTTTTGCTTGGCTAACGGCTTGGTGAACAATCCAGTTAATGCTG
Source organism: Oenococcus sp. (assembly GCF_047725585.1). Taxonomy (NCBI): domain Bacteria; kingdom Bacillati; phylum Bacillota; class Bacilli; order Lactobacillales; family Lactobacillaceae; genus Oenococcus; species Oenococcus sp. The sequence continues at coordinate 9,871 of NZ_JBDNNF010000009.1, forward strand.
CGGCGATTGAATTTTGTCTTTTAGGCCCCAGCTTGAAATTTCATTTTCGGACTTTCATCGCGATCACAGGCGCTGTCTGCCCAGTCTTTGTTAATGCTCAGCGGGCCGAAGAAAATCAGGTTCTTGAGATTTTTGAAAACGATGTCTTGACTTTCGGCCCAGTCACAAGGGGTCGATATGGTTACATTGCCTTTGCAGCTGGTGGCCTGTTAACAGTGCCTGTCCTAGATAGCCGTTCGACAACTTTACGAGCCGGTATTGGCGGATTAGACGGACGTTTGCTGCAAAAGGGGGATCAGCTGCCTTTGAATGAATGCTACCAAATGCCCAGTCTGCAGTCACGGCAATATGCAGTTGATGAGAAAAAGGTGGTAACAGGAATCAGAGTCGTCAAAGGGCCGCAGTGGTCCTTGTTTGATCCAGCAGCTCAGGAAAACTTGGTCAAGCAGACTTTTACCGTTTCCACACAAGCTGACCGTATGGGCTATCGGCTGACTGAAAAATTATTGCCGGCCGCACAAGTCAGCCTGCTTTCTGAAGGAACAGTTTTTGGCAATATTCAAATTACGCGAAACGGCCAGCCAATTGTGCTGCTGGCAGATCGTCAAACGACGGGCGGATATCCTGTGATTGCCACGATTATTGCTGCCGATTTTTCAGCTTTTGTGCAGATGCCGCTTGGTCAAAAATTTGCATTCACGCTCGTTGATCTACCAAAAGCGCAGCAGGAGTTATTGGTACGGAGGCAGCGATTTAAACGTTTGCTGGCATCATGGCAGCAGGCACGATATCAGTTTCCGATCGGCCCAGCCCGAAAAGCTGCAGTGAAAATTCAGGCTTTATTAACATCGGAAAATGAGGGGGATTAGCAGTGAAAATTGCGCATTTGAAAAAAATCATTCAAGTATTCAATCAGTCCGGCCTCAGCAGTCTGGAAATCAATGACTATCAGGGACAAGTTCGTCTGACTAAAGAATTGGGTACAAAGGCTCAGACGCCGGTCTTGTCGGAAACGACCGATAAGTCGGTAACCCCGGATGATACTTTTACGATTAAAGCACCTTTCGTCGGTACTTTTTATACTGCACCCGGCCCTGATCAAGCAGCTTTTGTGAAAATCGGCGATCAAGTGACAAAGGGGCAGACTGTCGCGATTATTGAAGCGATGAAAATGATGAATGAGGTAAAAGCCTTGCAAGACGGGCGAATTAACGATATTTTAGTCGTTGATGGCAGTACTGTCGAGTACGACCAAGCATTGTTTGCTTTGACAAAAACAGGTGATGCCTCTTGAAAAAGGTGCTAATTGCTAATCGAGGCGAAATTGCGGTCAGAATTATCCGTGCCTGCCGTCTGCTGAATATCGCGACTGTCGCTGTCTATTCGACGGCTGATCGTAGTGCTTTGCATGTGCAGCTGGCTGATCAAGCAGTCTGCATCGGACCAGCCGATGTTCAGCACAGTTATTTGAATCAGGCAAGCATTATCGCGGCCGCTGAAATGACTGGGGCTGACGCGATCCACCCAGGTTATGGTTTTCTCTCGGAAAATGCTGAATTTGCTCAAGCCTGCCAGGATGCCGGCATCAAATTTATCGGTCCCAGTGCCAAAGTGATTGCGACCATGGGCGAGAAATCAGCCGCCAGAAAAACAATGATTGCGGCTGGTGTACCTGTTGTCCCAGGCAGCGGAAGTGAATTTACGACTTTGGCGCAGGGGACGGCTGCAGCTGAGCAGATCGGTTATCCGATTATGTTAAAGGCCAGTGCTGGCGGCGGTGGTAAAGGCATGCGTGTCGTTGACAGTCCTGAAGTGTTTGGTCGTTTGTTTGCCTTAACGCAAAGTGAAGCCGAACATGCTTTCGGCGATAATCATATGTATTTGGAAAAATATCTGGCCCATCCGCGGCACATTGAAATTCAGATTGCTGCCGATCAATTTGGGAATGCGATTGCCGTTGGGGAGCGGGATTGTACGATTCAGCAGCATCACCAAAAAATGCTGGAAGAAGCGCCAGCCATTGCTCTTGATGAAGCCAGTCGACAGGAAATGTTTCAGATTTCGGTCACGGCAGCCAAGGCGATTCATTACGAAGGCGTTGGCACCCTGGAATTTCTCTTTGATGGTCCCGACCATTTCTACTTCATGGAAATGAATACGCGAATTCAGGTCGAACATCCAATTACAGAATTAACTAGCGGTCTTGATCTCGTGGATCTGCAGCTAAAAATTGCTGATGGGAAGCCGCTGGCTATCACACAGGCGGATGTTTCTCGGCACGGTTTTGCATTAGAATGCCGCGTGACTGCCCGGACGGCTGGCAAGATCAAACTGCTGCATTTACCAGCTGGTCACGGTATTCGTGTCGATGATGCTTTGTATCAGGGATATTCTGTACCGGCTAATTATGATGCCATGATTGCTAAGGTTATCGCCTTCGGACCGGATCGCCAGAGCGTGATTCGGGAGATGCAGATGGCCATTGATGAGACAGTGATCGATGGTATTCAGACGAATTTAGATTTTTTAATGCAGCTTTTATCTGAAAAAGCCTTTCAAACTAATCAAACTGATATCAATTGGCTTGATCAGCTGACAGAAACAAAATAGTAGGTCATTTAAAGGAGGAAATGAATGCAATCAATTGATCTTAATAGTGATTTAGGCGAAAGCTTTGGCCGTTATTCTTTGGGAAACGACGATCAAATTATCAAGCTGGTTTCTTCTGTCAATGTTGCCTGCGGTTTTCATGCTGGTGATCCGGATGTGATGGCCCAAACCGTTGCAAAAGCGCAAGCAGCTGGGACTGCGATTGGCGCTCATCCTTCTTATCCGGATCGTCAGGGCTTTGGCCGTCGTTTTATGTCTATGCAGCCTGATGAAGTGAAACATCTTGTGATTTATCAGATTGGTGCTTTAAAAGCTTTTACAAAAAACGGCCAGCTGCATCACGTCAAGCCGCACGGTGCTTTATATAATCGAGCTGCGAAAGATCATGAGCTGGCTATGGCGATCTGTCAGGGCATCCAAGCAGTTGATCCCAAACTGCCGATTTATGGGCTGGCCGGCAGTCAGCTAATCAAAGCCGCCCAAGAAATCGGCCTGCCTTATGCCCAAGAAGCCTTTGCTGATCGTAATTACGAAGCTGACGGCAGTCTTGTGGCTAGAAGCCATGACAAGGCTGTGATTACGGACCCGGAATTGATTGCAAAACGTGTTTTAAAACTGATTCAAACACAGTCGCTTCAAACGATTGACGGTGGCAGCCTCAATTTGAAAGCCGACTCAATCTGTGTTCACGGCGACAATAAAGCCGCTCTGGAAATTGTGGAGAAAATCCGGAGCGTCTTGTCTGAAGCAAATATTCAAATTAAATCTTTTTAAATTTTTTTGTGAAAGAAGAACATAAATGGCAGATAAAGAGGAAACAGGGACGGTCAAAGTGAGTGCTGACCAGCCCCAAACTATGAAACATTCAGCAAGATCAATCGCGATGGGCGCCGCTTTCTTAATGGCGATGGCGGCTGTCGGACCGGGATTTTTGACGCAGACGGCCACTTTTACGGGCCAGATGGGTGCTAATTTCGGATTCGCGATTTTGGTCTGCATTATTGTTGATATTATTGTTCAGATGAATATCTGGCGCATTATCGTCGTTAGCGGCAAGCGCGCCCAAGTGATCGCAAACGAAGTCCTGCCCGGGCTGGGTTACCTTTTATCATTTCTCGTTGCACTTGGCGGTTTGTTTTTCAACATTGGCAATATCGGTGGTGCCGGACTAGGGCTGAATGTCTTATTTGGTATTTCACCGGAAAATGGTGCCGTGATTGCGGCAGCCGTGGCGATTGGCGTTTTCGTTGTGAAAAACGCGCTCACGGTCATGGATCGCACGGTGCAATTATTGGCTGTCGTTAAAATTGGCATCTTGATATATATCATTTCTGTTATGGCAGTCCCGTATCAATCGGCAATTCAGCACACTTTTGTTCCGACACAGTTGAGTTTTTACGCGATTGTCACAATCGTCGGCGGCACAGTCGGCGGTTATATTTCATTTGCTGGCGGCCATCGTCTGCTTGAAGGCGGCCTAAAGGGCAAGGAAAACATTAAATACGTCAATGAAGGCGCCTTGACTGGTATCGGAATTGCTTCGGTCATTCGTGTGATGCTTTTCTTGGCCGGCTTGTCGGTCGTTGTTTTAGGCGACAAACTGGATCCGACCAATCCAGCTGCTTCGATTTTTAGATACGCGGCCGGTAATTTTGGCTACCGTTTCTTCGGACTACTGCTTCTGGCAGCTGGCATGACCTCGACATTGGGTTCGACTTTTACGTCAACTTCATTTCTTGATTATGCCGTCAGCAGCAAAGGGCAGAGCAAATACAATCAATATCGCAAATGGATCATCATTGGCTTTATTGTCGTTTCTACGGCGATCTTCTACTTTATCGGCAGCCCGGCACAAGTGCTCGTGGTTGTCGGTACATTAAATGGCTTTATTCTGCCAATTGCTTTGGCGATTTTGCTGTTGGCCTCGACCAAGGAAAAAATTATCGGTGATTATCACCATCCTCGGCTTTTAATTTATACCGGTTGGCTGGTCGTGATTTTTATGGCTTATGCCAGCATCAATACCTTAATCGGATTGTTCTAATTAACTAGTCGAAAAGTGTTCTCAACAGGAACGCTTTTTTAATGGCATTTTTCAAAAATTGTCATCGCTGTGCGGCTTTTTCGTTACAGTTATAAGTATGCAAAACAGTCGCAAGAACTGTTTAACGGTAATACATATGGTAAATAACAGGAATAATTCAGAACATGTTTTCACAATCAAAGAGGTCGCACAATTGGCCGGTGTCTCCAGCGCGACAATTTCCCGCTTTATCAATGGAAAAATGAACCGTATGTCCAAAGAAACGGCTGCCAAAATCGCCAACATCATCGATCAGACTGGCTTTGTTGTGAACGCAACCGCACGCCAGCTCAGTACACATAATAGCCAGCTGGTCGCTGTTGTTGCCGCAGATATTGACGACTATTTTTCGACAGAATTTTTTAAAGGCGCCAGTTCGGTTTTGGAACAGAACCAGTTGACCGCCATTTTGTTTGATTCCAATTCAGATAAGAAAAGGGAACTGACCAATCTTAAAATCATTAATCATCAGGTGTTTGACGGCTTGATCATCCAGCCTTTAATCAACGATCAATCCGAATTAAGGCAGGAGATCAGACAGGGATTGAAAACGATTATTTTGGACCGTGATCTGCACACGGATGATTGGACAACGGTCAAGACTAATAACTACGGTATTTCTCAGCAGACGGCCGCCTATTTTCGTCAGCAGCAGTTTGACGATTGTGTCGTGGTTTCTGAAGCAATCGTCGGCACTTCGACACGTGAGGACCGTCTGGCAGGTATCCGAGCCATTTTTCCAAATGCCTCGCTGATAGAAATTGATAATTCACGGCCCTTTATCAAAGAAAACGAAAAGAAAGCACTGGCCATGATCGCAAAAAATCGTGCCGCCAAACACAAAACACTATTCTTTTTCTTAAAGGAACGTCTCTTACTAGCTTTTTTTCCAACTTTTATGCATCACGATCTGCTCTCTGCGCCAGATATCGCGATCACGGCCTTTTCTGATACGGCGATTGTCAAACGACTTCTGCCTGACTCAAAACTGATCAAACAAGATCCGTTTCTCATGGGCGCGACGGCTGCTGAAATATTAGCCGATCGGATTAAAAATCAGCGGACACCAAATATTTCCTCCAACCGAATCGTGATTCCAGCCAAATTGCAATAATTTTCTGGCATCCTATTTGGCGTATGGCTTCAATTCAATTGACATCGACTTGTCAAGCAACTATCAAAATTACGAAAAAGAAGCTCTCTCTGTCAATAATGGTCGGATATCCTCTCACTGATGAGTGTCCCTTGCTTTTTCGTTCGCATTTCTGAGAAAACACTGAGAAATCTAAGCGCAAAGTAATCAGAATGAAACAAAAATGTTACCAACGTGTACACAAACGTTAAGTAAGATAATATTAATGCCTGACAATCGTAGCAAACGTAAATACATATATGGCGTGGATCTAATGCGGCTGTTGTTTATCGTCGGTGTCCTGACCATCCATACTTCGACACAATTCACTTTTAAATTCTCCAGCGGCTCTGCGCCGTTTCTGTTTCTCAGCGCTTTGCACATGCCCATGCATTTTACTCGCATGGGTTTTATGTTCGTCTCAGGATTGGTTTTATTTCTTAATTCCTATCGCCGCCCGATGCAGCTTTTAAATTTTTGGAAACGACGCTATTTTTGGGTGCTGATTCCTTATTTTTTTTGGAACATTTTTTACCATTTTCTTGCCCACTATCCTGAAAAAATCCTGACTTCAAATTGGTGGCTGCAATATTGGCATCTTCTCATTCATGGTAGCGGTTATTATATGTACTTTTTGCTGATTATGCTGCAGTTGTATCTGCTTTACCCCTTGTTAAGGCTGCTCTTGAAAAAGACTGAGGGTAAGCATCTGCAAGTCTTTTTTTATGCCTTTGCCATTGAAATTCTGATTACCGTTTTTACAAAATTTGTCATGCCTCATTTATCGACGAGCAACTGGCCGTATCTGCTGCAAAGTTATGGCATGTTCGTCCTCACGTATGAAGGCTATTTTATTGCTGGTGCTTTGGCGGGTATTCACTATGAAGCCGTCGAAAAGTGGATTGTGGCAAACATTAAAAAGATTTTTATTGCAGCCCTGATCGGCATTCCGGTCATCTTTGCTTATTATTTTTACAACGTGAATCTGCTGCATCTCAGCTACAGCAAGGCTTATGAAGTACACCAGCCCTTGATTGTCGTGTACGCTTTTATCATTATTGCCAACATCTTTTATGTCGGTCATTTGTACGATCAATTGGTCATCAGCAACAAGCATCCCAAGTTTGTTGCCTTTATTTCCAAGGCACAGAAAATAGCTTTTGGTTTGTATCTGAGCCAGACCGTCGCCTTGACGATTCTGGATTTGATACTGGAACAGGTCACGACCAATTCAGCTTGGCTTTGGCTGATTTGGCCAGTGGCAACACTAGCGGTCATTGCTTTTAGCGGTCTTCTGTGCTGGACGATCTATAACACGCCGGTAGCTCATTATGTTATCGGGAGACCATTAAATCAGAGGAATAAATGGAAAAGTACCAGTCACAATTAGTTGAAACAACATTTAAATGGATTGAAGAAAATCCAGAAAAGAAAAAAATCTACGATGCCGATATGAAAATTTGGCTGACTGATGCCCAGTTGCTGAAATCCGTTGAACAGGCACTGGCTACGATGCAGGATGCCGGTCTGGAGACTGGCGATCTGCTCTTATTAGCTTTGCCGAATTCTGCGGCCTATGTGATTGTTTATCTCGCGGCGATGAAGCTTGGCTTGGATATTTATTCGATGAATCCAACCATGCCTAAAAATCGCGCGATCGAGCAATTTAGAAAACGCAATTATAAAGCAGCAGTGCTGACGCCTGATTATGCAGGTTATTTTGCTGAAACGGCTCAAGGCATTTCCGAGAGGCTGCTGACAAAGTTCGGCCCGGACGACACAGAAATTAAATTGACTTTGTGGCAGCACATCGATCCCATCGATAAATTCGATATGATTCCGTCTCATTCAGGCATTCTCATGTACACGTCTGGTACGACCAGCGAGCCTAAGGGTGTCTTGTTGAGTCAGGAACAGATGGCCATAGCCGGTGAAAACATTATTCAAAGCCATTTGCTGACGGCTCAAGACCGGATTTATATCACGCTGCCATTTCATCATATTAATGCGCAGCATATCGGCTTGATTTCGACCCTGATTTCTGGCGGCTCGCTAATTGTTCAAAAACACTTTTCGGCTCATCGTTTCTGGCCGATTGCTGAAGAACAAGTCGCGACTTGGGTGACTGCTGCGCCGGCGATTATTTCAATCCTTCTGAATACAGCGATTGATCCGGTGCATTTAACGAAGATGCGTTTCATCCGTTCTGCTTCGGCACCATTACCGATTGCAGCCATGGAAAAATTCGAACGGCGTTTTGGCGTCTCGATTTTAAATTCCTATGGTATGACGGAAGCGCCGAGCCAGATTTCCATTGATCCGCTGCCGCCACTGAGGAGTCCGGAAGGATCATCCGGCAAGCCTTTTAACATTAAAGTACGGATTGCCAATGCTGAATTGACAAAAGATTACTCGACCGGTAAGGACGGTTATATCTGGATTCAGGGGCCGGGGACAATTTCCGCTTACCTGCACGGCCGGGACAAAGATTCCTTTTTAAAGGGCTGGTTTAAGACGGGCGATATGGGCCATTTTGATGCTGACGGTTTCTTATATCTTGTGGGCCGAAGCAAAGAAATGATCAATAAATCCGGTGATAAGATCAGTCCTTATGAAGTGGAAAACGTGATTGACCGCCTTGATTTTATCGGAAGTTCGGCTGTTGTCGGCTATCCGGACGACATTTATGGCGAAACAGTTGCTGCCGTGATCGTTTTGAAGACGCCGACTGAAGATCGCGACCAGTTGGCCAATTATGCGGATCAAATTCGCAAAATCGTTGCTGAAAACGAAGAAAAGTTCAAAATTCCGAAATATGTTTTCTTTATGACTGAACTGCCGCATGGCGCGACGGGCAAAATTCAACGCACGGCTCTGAAAAAGAAATTGAGCCAAGAAACTGGATTGGAAAAATACTAATGAAAAGGCATCGTGTTAAAAAAATAGTTTACGGCTTGCTGGCAATCTTATGGCTTGTTGTCGCTGTAGAAGGTTTTTTCATCATTCAGTCTGAGAATCTGCGGGGCGGCAATCAGCAAAGCGGTAGTGCTGGTGATCGGAAACTGAAGGTGATCAATTTTGGTTACCAGCGTGGGGATGAAGCAGATCTGGTCAGGATTAATGGCCAGTTTGCAAGCGATGCAAAGAAATTAGGTTATCGTATCCGCTGGACGAATTTTCAGGATGGGCCAACGATGCTGTCAGCTTTAACTAGCCACCACATTCGTTTTGCCCGCACCGGAAATACACCACCAGTCGTCTCGCAGGCAGGTGGTTCGGACATCGTCTATGTAGCGGCGACCGTTTCCAAATATCGTGCCTCGATGATTCTGGTCCCGAAAGATTCGACCATCAGCAATCTCAGTGATTTGCGCGGTAAACGGATTGCCTACGGCTTTGGTACAGCTTCGACTTATTTATTGTTAAAAGCACTGCAGAGTGCTGATTTAACACTGAGTGATGTCAATGCCGTGAACCTGAATCAATCTGCAGCTGGTACTGCTTTCAAGACCGGGCGGGTCGATGCTTGGGTCACTTGGGATCCCTTTTCTGCCGCCGCTCAGGTTGAAGATGATGCCCAAGTTCTAGCTAATGCTAAGGGCCTCTCAGGCGACCATAATTTCTTTACCTCGACCCGTTCTTGGGCAAACAAGCATAAAGATCTGCTGCGTTTATTGAATCGCGATGCTCAGACTACGATGACTTGGGCAAACAATAATCACGCACTGCTGATTCGGCAGTTTACAAAGGATCTTGGCTTAAGCCAGCGTGTTGCTCGTCTGCAGGTCGGCCGTCGGACTTATGGCATGTCTAATTTGACAGATCCGGCTATTGTTAATGAACAGCAGGATATTGCTGATTTGCTATATCAAAATAAGATGATCGATCGCCGCATTCGGGTGAAAAATGCCTTTATCGATCTGGGGAGCGACTAATGAAAAAAACTTTCTTAAAAATAATTCCCTACAGCTTACCGGTCTTGATTATTGTCCTTTGGCAAATTTCGTCCATGGTCGGTATTTTGCGAGATAATGTTCTTCCCAGTCCGCTGCAGGTGATTCAGCAGGCAATCACTTTGTGGAATAATGGCCGTCTGCCGCGTAATATCGCCGTGTCGCTGTATCGTGCGACTGCCGGCCTACTATTAGGCGGATCGATTGGATTTATCTTCGGCCTGGCAAACGGTTTGTCAAAAGTTTCCCGCTCAGTGTTTGATTCTTCGATTCAGATGATTCGAAACATTCCGCATCTAGCTTTAGTACCACTTTTCATTTTGTGGTTCGGCATCGGCGAACCGGCCAAAATCCTGTTGGTATCGTTGGGTGTCATGTTTCCCATTTATATCAACACTTATTCCGGCATCAAAGATGTCGATCCGGAATTAATCGAGATGGGCCGCGTTTACCAGTTTTCCAAATGGCAGATGTTCAAAGATATTATCGTTCCGGCTGCTTTGCCAAACATACTCGTCGGCCTGCGTTTTGCTTTAGGCGTTATGTGGACGACTTTGATCGTGTCCGAACAGATTAATGCGCGTTCCGGACTTGGCTATATGGCCATGGACGCTCAGCAGTTTGCTAATACTCGGACGATTATTCTTGTCGTAATCATTTATGCACTGCTCGGCAAGCTGTCTGATTCGATCGCTAAATTCCTCGAAGACGAACTGCTCTCATGGCGTGAAAGGAGAGTGGCTGCCTGATGACGAATTTAATCGAAATCAAAGACCTGACTAAGACTTACAGCAGCAAGACGGTTGTCGAGAAGGTCAATCTGGCTTTTCCGACTGGATCATTTACAGCGATTGTCGGTGAGTCCGGCGGTGGGAAAACAACTTTGCTGCGCATGATTTCCGGTTTGGAATCGGCAACAAGCGGTCAAGTCACAGAGCATGGCAACGTGTTGGAAACCGTGTCCAAGACGACTCGGATTATGTTTCAAAACGGCCGTCTGCTGCCTTGGAAAAACGTCCTGAATAATATTCTGCTGGGTTCACAAAATAGTACCAAAGAACGTGCTCTGGATTTGTTGGATGCCGTAGGATTAAAAGATAAGGCTGATGTTTTTCCAGTCAGCCTATCTGGTGGTGAACGGCAGCGTGTTGCTTTAGCCAGAGCTTTAATCTCTCAACCAGAACTGCTGCTATTGGATGAACCACTTGGTGCTTTGGACGCGCTAACCAGACTGAATATGCAGAAACTGATTGAAAGTATCTGGAAAAAGTATGGCTTTACCGCAATTTTAGTCACGCATGATGTCGAAGAAGCTGTCCGTCTGGCCGATCGCGTTGTTATTGTGCATGACCACCAAGTCAGCCAGCCGATTGATTTGACCGATTTGCCGCGTCCGCGGAAACTAAATGACAGTGCCTTACAGAAAAATGTTGAATTGATCTTAGATCAGATTATGCAGCAATAAAAAATCCCCACTAGCACCAACATGCTAATGGGGATTTTTGTAAAATAGACATATAAGGGCAGAGACAGTCGGGATATTTAGATTGCGTCAAAAATGATGAATTAAGGACGTTATGATATGGCAAAACTGATCTATGCAATTAATGAATCTTTAGACGGCTACATTGAAGACCGCCAAGGAAGCCCGGATTGGTCAGTTTCAGATGATGAATTGTTTTCCTTCTGGACTGACTTTCAACGCTCGATTGGCACTTATCTCTTCGGACGCCGCATGTATGATGCGATGGTTTACTGGGAAAATCCCAGTGGTCAGCCCTTTCACGATCCCAAGGCGAGTCAGGAATTTTCGCGCATCTGGCGCAATGCCCATAAGACTGTCTTTTCTCGGACGCTTGAAAAGGCGTCAACTGGCAATACTGAAATCGTTCACGCCTTTGACGCTGATCAAATCCGCCAATTAAAAGCATCTTCGGTCGATGATTTGACAATCGGCGGCCCAGATTTAGCCGGTCAAGCTCTGCAAGCTGGCCTCGTCGACGACTGTTATTTTCTGGTTAATCCAATTATTTTAGGCGGCGGCAAACGCGCTCTGCCAGAAAATCATCAGATCCAACTCCAGCTGCTGGATCTGCGCCGTTTTCGCAGCGGGGTCGTCATGCTCCATTACAGAGTTGCACAATAATAAAAAGCATCGTCAATTTGACGATGCTTTTTGATTAGTTCAAACGCTTATTATCGTGTCTCACACGCACGCGCACTGGCTGGTAGCTGTAGATGATGCTGATGGGAATAACATAGATTGTATTTTTGATAATCTCAATCAGCAATTCAATCTCGCTGACAATCTTTCGATCGGCAACTTGCAAAGCAGACTGGTCAAAAGCTGAGTTCTTTTCGTGATGAAACTTGTTTAATAAACGCATCGTGTTGATTAATTTCATGTGATTCTCCTCTCGTCAGTTGATCGCTGATGCAGATATTGTATGTGCCTAAAGTAAAATGGAGATTAAATATGATCTGAAATTGAGCGATTTTACTCTAGTTTTGATTTGACAAAAACAGTCACGCTGCCTTGGTCATATCGGTGCCGCGTACTCGAAAACTCAAAGGGGATGCCTGTGTTGAGAAAAACGGTCTGTGTTACCTCTAAAACAGGATCCATGGGACCGCATTTCAGGTATTTTTCATCATTTGAGTTTGCTTTATCTGCACTGATCTTCCTGAAGGCCGAGCCGATTTTTAACTTGAGATCATTCTGGATATAGCCATAAATAGATGCGTGCAGCACTTTATCATCAAGTCCCGGAATTACCTTGACAGGCATTTTACTGTATTCCAAAGCATAGGGTTCTTTATCAACAACTCGTTGACGAATAATATCATAGATTAATTCTTTGTCATTAAGACGCAGTGCAATCTGTTCGGAATCATTAGGATAACGAATTTCGAATTTAATTACTTGACTTTCAATTTGATGCTGGTCTCCTAAAAGTGTACTTGTACCAACATACTGATCAACGCCGAAGTCAGATTGAACAATGAGATCAGCATTTTTTGAAACAAAAGTACCCGATCCTTGGCGACTATATATCAAACCTTCGGCGCGCAATATATTTAATGATTTTTGTACTGTCATTCTGCTTGTTGAAAATCGGTTGGCCAAGTCTAATTGATCGGGGAAAGGTTGATCTTGGCTGAATTTGTGTTGACTAATATCCGATCTTAATTGATTTGCGATTTCAATGTATTTTGCCATGCACTTAACCCTTCTACGATTAATTCTGCTCCATTATGACAAATAATTGATCAAAATCCAAAGAATTTATCTAATTTCAAAAATAAATGTATTTACAACATAAATAAAAGAGTTTACATATTTTCCACATGGTCATATAATTAATTTGTAATCATTGTAAGCGCTTCCAAAGAATGCATGAATGATTACAAAGAAGGAGGCAATATGGAGGAACTCAAGCAAGGCTTTTTCTGGGGCAATTCCACCTCTAGTATGCAGACGGAAGGCGCCTGGAACGAAGATGGCAAGGGCAGATCCGTTTATGACATTAAAAAGGCCGGTCCTAACCAATCTGATTGGAAGGTCGCGATTGACGAGTACTATCGTTATTCAGAAGATATTTCTCTGATGCAGGATTTGGGGATGAATTTTTATCGTTTTCAAATCTCTTGGAGCCGTGTTCAGCCCGATGGCGAAGGAGATTTCAACCAAGCTGGCATCGATTTTTATGATCGGCTGATTGACGAGCTTTTAGCTAAAGGCGTTCAACCAATGGTGTGTCTTTATCATTTTGACATGCCCTTAGCTCTTGCTGAGAAGTACAACGGTTTTGTTAGTAAAAAAGTCGTTGAAGCCTATACACGTTTTGCAAAAAAGATAGTTGATCATTTTGGTGATCGCGTGAAATATTGGCTTAGTTTCAATGAACAAAATTGTTTCAGCTTAAAATTCGCGTTTACTAGCAGCGGCTATCTTCATGGCGAAGAAACGTTAAGGGAGCTGTATCAGATTCAGCATAATACTATGCTGGCTCATGCTCGTTTGGCGAATTACATTCACTTGCAAAAACCGGATCTAAAAATTGGCGGCATGCTGGCTTTTCAAGAAGTGTATCCGGCATCATCTTTGCCAGCGGATGTGGAAGCTGCACGTAAATTTATGACTTTTGGTGATTTTAATCTGCTTAATGTGTTTGTTAAAGGCCAATATTTACCTGAAGTCACGTCCTTTATGGTTCAAAAACACCTCGATGACATTTTGGAACCGAGCGAACTTGCTGAAATTGCTCAGACACGCAGCGATTTTATCAGCTTCAGTTATTACACAAGCACGACCATTTCTGCGGCAAAAATTCCGATCGCAACCGTACCGAATTTTTATGGTGATTTTGGTGCCGAACTAAATCCGGCTCTTCGCACAAATGAGTGGGGATGGCAGATCGATCCGGAAGGTTTTTACGGTATTTTGATGGACCTTTATAATCGTACCAATCTACCCATCTTTCCAATAGAAAATGGCATTGGTATGCGTGAGGTGTGGGATGGCGAGCATCAAATTGACGATGATTATCGCATCAACTATCATCGTTTGCACATTCAGGCATTGAAACGTGCTGTTAAAGATGGTGCTGATGTGATCGGCTATCTTGGTTGGGGCCTGATTGATATTCCGAGTTCAAAAGGGGATGTCGAAAAAAGATATGGCCTAGTGTACGTGAATCGCAGTAATCATGATCTCTGTGATTTGAAGCGGGTACCAAAGAAGAGCTATGCCTGGTTTCAACGAGTAACGCGTTCCAATGGCGAAGATCTCTAAAAAGGAGGTAATTTCAATGAACGAATCTGAGAACAAAGATCAAGGAAAACGATTTTTGGATAAGTTTTCTGAAGTTTCGGCTAAAATCGGTAACGAGGTTCACCTGCGTTCCTTGCGTGACGCTTTCGCGACAATTATGCCTTTGTTCATTTTAGCTGGATTAGCAGTATTGATTAATAATGTTATTTTTCCTTTTGTTGCAAAAGGACAGGCATTGGCCAATTTGCAGTTTTGGGGAAACATGGTTACTAACGGGACACTTAATATTGCTGGACTCGTACTGGCACCTGTGATTGGTTTTACTCTGGCACGAAATAAAGGCTTCACAAACGGATTGCTGGCTGCAGTCATAGCGCTCTCGAGCCTCATTATCGTCATGCCATTTACTCTTTCAGTCCTACCGAATGGTGCAAAAAAGGCCGTTGATTTGACTGGTGTGCTGAGTTTTTCAAATCTAGGCACGACTGGCATGTTCGCCGGCATTATTATTGGTTTGGTCGCGACTGAAATTTTTATTCGATTGTCAAAGATTAAGCATCTGAAGATTAATATTGGCGGTAATGTGCCGCCATCGGTATCAGCTTCTTTTAGCGACATGATTCCAGTCATTCTGACTCTCAGCCTCATGGCTTTGCTTTCAGCCTTGTTACTGGTTCTTGGGAAGACGAATCTCATTGCACTGATTACGAATATTATTCAGGAACCTCTCCGGAGCTTTAATACTAGCTTACCGGGGATGCTATTCATTTATAGCTGCGGCAATTTCCTGTTCACTTTGGGAATTCATCAAACAGTTATCAATGGTACCTTGCTGGATCCGGTTCTGTTGATCAACATGAATAAAAACATGGCCGCTTATGCTGCTCATTAACAGATTCCTTACATTTTGACAAACACTTTCCGTGATACATTTGGCATGATTGGCGGAACAGGATCGACTCTATGTTTGTTGATTGCGATCTTTATCTTTTCTCGCAACCGTGTCAGCAAAAACGTTGCAAGTTTGGCATCTGCACCTGGTATTTTCAACATCAATGAACCCGTCATTTTCGGTTATCCCATTGTCTTCAATATTCCGATGATGATTCCTTTTGTTCTCCAACCTGTTATTGGCATTTTGATTGCTTATTTCTTTACAACAATCGGTTGGATGAGTCGAGTAGTTGTCTTAATTCCTTGGACAACACCACCATTGCTGAGTGCTTATTTGGCCACTGCTGGTGATTGGCGAGCAGTCCTGGTGCAATTGCTGATCATTATCCTAGGTGTTCTTTTCTACATTCCTTTCATGAAAATCAGTGAAAGAGTCATGGCTAAAGAAGCTGCTTTGGAAACACAAAAGTAAGTTTCTGAAGAGATTAATTAAGGCAATTATACGATTGTCTTTTTTTATTCAAAAAGCTACACTGAGCTTATTTGTGTGACAACATTTCTGGGATAAATGGTCATCAAGCGGGGGAGCATGTTCAAAAATAAGCTGGTATTGTTAGCAAGTTTATTCATAAATATGGGCATTGTGCTGATTATGCCGATCACGACTTTGTTCGTCCATCGGACACTTGGCAAAAGTCTGCTGATAGCCGGATTTGTATTGATGGCATTCTCGCTGGCTCAGATGGCCGGCAATTTGCTCGGCGGTTTTCTCTTTGATCGCTGGCAGCCCAAACAATCGATGTATCTGGGCGGGGCGATCACGATTGTGTCACTGGCCTTGATCACGATGTTTCCGATCTGGCTGACATATTCCTTATTGGTTGCCACTTATGGTTTTGGCCTAGGCATTTTAAACGCCAATGTCAATGGCTATCTGGCTTTTTTGAAAAAAGACGATCCGCAGATTTTTAACAACAATTATTGGCTGGCTAGTCTGGGATCAGGTCTGGCGAGTTTTCTTTCTGGTATTTTATTTGGCATCAATGTCCGCCTGGTCTTTGGATTTTCGACAGTTCTTTTCATTTTCACCTTAATTCTCGTCAGGTTGAGCATTCATCCAGTAGAGAAGAACACGAAACTAAATAATTCCAAAGCCCAAAAAACTCATTCTTTTCCGCACCTTTGGCCGGTTGTTTTAGTCTGCTGGAGCTTTGTGATTGCTTGGATGGGCTATGAACAGTGGGACACGAACATTTCCACTTTTATGATTTCACAAGGCATTTCAGTGCAGGCATATAGTGTGCTCTTCACGATTAACGCGGTCGTGCTGCTGATTATTCAGCCGATAACGAAAATCGTTTTCAGAGATACTTTCCGCGCAGATAAATGGCGGATTATTTCCGGGATTGTCATGTTTTCCATCTCGTACTTAGTCATCATTGATGCCGGCAATTATTGGCAATTTGTCCTGGGAATTGTCATTTTGACTTTTGGCGAAATCTTAGCTTTTCCGGCGATTCCGTCCATGCTGAACCGCTTTGCGACTGACGAAAATCGCGGTCGTATTCAATCTTTCGGCAGTCTGGCCGGATCATTAGGACGAGCGATCGGCCCTGCAATCGGCGGCTTTTTGGTAACGAGTTTTAGCTATCCGAGTCTCTTTGTCACGATTTTTCTGCTGCATATTCTTATCGCCATTGTCCTGCTGTCTTTAAAAAGACACAAAAAGGCTCCGGTTTAAGAGCCTTGGTCCTGATTTTTAGTTTCTGTTCGAATCAGATCAATTCGACTGCTTTCACTAATAAACAGCGGGACGGTTTCTTCAACGAATTCACTAAATTCTAGTCCATACCAAGCTGGCTGAGAGGCTGTGATCCGTTGCAAGAAAAGCCGGCCGGAAATTAAAAACTTATCGAGACGTTTGATATTCGGCAAAAAATTTAAGTCCTGTACACGCTGATTTAATAACACGAATCTGAAATCACCGACTTGCCGGTCAGGAATCGTCGAATAACGGGGAACCTGGCGGTCAATCACATCGGCCTCGATCAAGTCGTTGACAATCCGTCTTAGGTAACGTGTGATGTGCTGAGATTTTTTAAAACCCAAATACAGCTGAACGTCAACAATGTTTCTTGTACCCAGCATGTCGACTGTATAGCTGGCACCGTAAGGATAGTCAGTCTGATTGACTGTGAAGAACCAATAGACTTTAGCCCTTTTAGGCCGTTCATCAAAGATCGAGTACAAAACATGCCGTTTAATCTGGTAATTGTCTTTGACCCGGTTCATGTAAATCAGATTTGTTGCGTACAGAGGCAGCGAATTGTCATCACTAAGCTGCTGGAGCTTGGGCGTTGCTTCTTTTAAAGACAGGTATTGGCTGTCAGCGGTATAAGAACGTCTGATTTCGTTGCCAAAATGCCAGAAGATCATGACCATGAGAATGACAAGTGTGATTAGCAGAGTCAGATAGCCGCCGTGGACAAATTTGATCAGACTTGAAATCAAGAAGACGCCCTCCAAGAATCCAAAAAAGATCACGAAGACACTGGCTAACAGGCGATGTTTATTCATCATGAGAAACTGGTGAAGCAGCAGCGTTGTCATCAGCATCGTCACGGTGATGGCCAAACCGTAAGCGGCTTCCATATGATCCGAGGTCTGAAAAAGCCAGACGATTATCAGTGTCGTGAGGCACAGCAGCCAGTTTACGCTGGCAATATAGGATTGGCTTTTGATTTTGCCAGGATAGGTGATTTTAAGTCTCGGCAACAGTTTGAGGCCGATGGCTTCGCTGACTAGCGTAAAGGAACCCGTGATCAGTGCTTGTGAGGCAATAATCGCAGCAATTGTCGCAATAATGATTGCTGCGGCATGCCAATCAGCCGGCAGCATACTATAAAAAGGATTAGCTTCGCCGATACTGTTTTTATTCTGAGAAATAACCCAAGCACCTTGGCCAAAGTAACTGAGCATGAGGCTAAGATAGACCAGAGGCCAAGTACGATAAATGTTGGCTTTTCCGACGTGGCCCATATCAGAATACAAGGCCTCGGCACCAGTGGTCGCTAAAAAGATGCTACCGAGAATGAAAAATCCCATTTTATTATCAGGGCTGAATAAGACTTGGATACCATAAATTGGTGAGAGAGCTTTGAGTATTTCCCAGTGGCCGAACAGATTGATCAGCCCGAAAATGCCAATAAAAGAGAACCAAATCAGCATCAGAGGGCCAAAAAGTTTGCCGATTGACGAAGCACCTAAACGTTGGAAGAGAAAAACAAACAATAAAATGATTGTCACGGTCAAAATGACCGGCCACTGAGATTGGCCGAAACGAACGATACCAATCTGCTCGCCTTTTAATCCTTCAATTGCAGAAGTGACCGTGACGGCTGGCGTCAAAGTGCCATCGGCTAATAGGGCAGCTCCACCAATTAAGGCCGGCAGGATCAGCCATTTTGCTCTATTTCTGACAAGCGCGTACAAGGAAAAGATGCCGCCTTCATGGTGGTTATCCGCTTGCATGGCCAGCAGCACATATTTGACTGTCGTGATCAGCATTAGTGTCCAGAAAATGAGTGATAAACAACCGATGATGTAGGTACTGTCGGCGTTTTTCAAGCCACCTGCATCTGACACAATTGCATTCATTACATACAGAGGCGAGGTACCAATGTCGCCGTAGACGATGCCTAAGGCGATCAAACCACCAATCGTTTTTTTGCTGAAATGATTTTTATTTTTCATCCGTTAATCCTTAAATGAGATGCCCAGAATATGTATTATGTTAACACTAATTGTGGCCAGACTAAAAAACAGCCGAAGCTGTTTTATTGTGTGATTATGGTGGCATCTTGATCGACATTTCCGAGTAATTTATTAGCAAAACGCATCAATTCTTGCCATTCTTGTGACGATAACTGGCTGCGGTCTAATAATACTTTTGGTGAATCCTGTGCTCTTCGCGCTTTTTTCTGCCGGCTTCAGTCAGACTCGCATAGACAATCCGTTCATCGTCTTGTTCGCGCGTCCGCGTTAGTAATTCGGCTTTTTCCATACGCTTCAGTAAAGGGGTAATTGTGCCGCTATCTAGTTCCAAATATTGACCAAGCCGTTTAACCGTTAAATCATCATGTTCGTATAAAATCACGAGTGCCAGATATTGCGGATAGGTTAGGTCCATCTCTGCCAAACTCGGGTGGTACAAACGCTGGATAGCTCTGGAAGTGGCATGAAGAATGAAACACAAGTGATCATCTAAAGGAAGTAAGTTGTCGTTTTTCCAGAATATTCTGGTTCTCCGGAAGCACAATATCCAACTGCAATCGAACAGAATTTCGCAACGCTGCAGAAATTATCTGATTGGCAGGACCAAGAGAATTTGGACTTGAGCCGTCTGACTGTAGCTGGCGATTCAGTCGGTGGCAATATGTCGACAGTCATGACAATTTTGGCCAAACAGCGTGGTGGCCAGAAAATTAATCAGCAGCTGCTTTATTATCCTGTGACCGATGCTGCGATGGACACAGTCTCTTATGACGAATTTGGTGATAACTACTATCTGACCAAAGAGGGGATGCTCTGGTTCCGGAATCAATATACGACTGACGAAAAAGCTCGTGCCGAAATTACAGCTTCGCCTCTGCGTGCCAGTTTAGAAGATTTGGCAGATTTACCGGCAGCCATGATTCTGACTGACGAAGCAGATGTCTTGCGTGATGAAGGCGAAGCTTATGCGCGCAGGCTGCGTGATGCTGGTGTTGAAGTAACGCAAGTTCGTTTTCAAGGTATGATTCATGATTTCGTGATGCTGAATACTTTGGATCAGACTTGGGCTGCTCGTGCGGCCATGGACTTGTCAACTGATTGGATAAACAAAAAGAATCAAAGGTAACTTCTTTATGCTTTTTATAAAAAAACTCCTTATTTGATTAAGGAGTTTTTTTAATGATCTCTTCTGGCCCGCAAGGATGACAGGATGGAAACGGAATCAACCACTTCTTGCAAAGCGGCTCCAAATAAGGCGGGGATGACGCCGGTGCTGGCGACAAGCATCAAGAAAACACAGATGCCGATACCGATCAGCACAGATTGACGGGCGATTCTCATCGTGTCTTGTGAGATATCGACGGCTTCAGCGACACGCGACAAATCATCTTTTAAGATAACGGCATCAGCACTTTCGCTGGCAGCAGTGGATCCGTGGGCACCCATGGCGATACCGACATCCGCAGCGGCCAAAGCAGGGGCATCATTGACGCCATCACCGACCATGATAATCGGTTTGTATTGTTTGGGCATGTTATTGATCAGGCTGATCTTGTCTTCGGGCAGACATTGGGCATGGACTTCATCAAGTGCCAGTCCGGCTGCAATCTTATCGGCGACAGGCTGCTGATCACCAGTCAGCATGATTAGTTTGGACAATCCTAATTCTTTTAGTCGAGCCAGTGTCGCTTTTGCTTCGGGCCTGACCGTATCTTTAAAAGTGATTGATCCGGCGTATTTACAATCAATTGAGACATAGACGGCCGTCTGATCCGGTAGATCTGTGGCTGGATTTTGGGCAAACGCGGCTTTACCGACAGCGATTTGCTGGCCGGCAACTTCAGCTTTAATCCCTTGTCCTGTGACTTCAGCTAAGTTTGTGACAGGCAGCAAGTGGATTTTTTTATTTTTAGCATCGGTCAATAATGAACGGGCCAGGATATGCGACGAATCCTGCTCGGCACTGGCTGCTAGAATCAGCAGGCGGTCTGGTGAAAGTGTCGAATCCGAAGACTTGATTTGGTCAACGAGCAAACTGCCGGCCGTAATCGTACCTGTCTTATCAAAGGCGGCACTTTTGGCTTTCGCTAATTTTTCAATTGTCGTCCCGTTTTTAACAACGATGCCTTTACGGCTGGAACGGCTCATACCAGCGACTAATGCGACTGGGGCGGCTAAAATCAAAGGGCAGGGTGAAGCCACGACCAGCACTTCAGCAAATCGGACCGGGTCCTTAGCGAGAAACCAGGCAATGCCGCCAATCAAGTAAGCAATCAGGGTGAAGGGTACCGCATAATGGTCAGCAAGCCTAACAAAATGTGCCGGCTTGGCTTCAGATTCCTTGACTAAGCGGACCAGCCTTTGATATTGGCTGTCTGCAGCAATTTTCGTGACGCGAAACTGCAAAGCGCCATCACCATTAACGGATCCGGACATCAGCATATCATCAGCATCTTTTGCAACGGCTCGAGATTCGCCAGTTAAAGATGATTCGTCAACAGTCGATTCGCCGGAAATCACCATGCCATCAACTGGCACTGTCTCACCAGGTTTGACAAGAACGATGTCGCCGATTTGAACAGCTTCGACTTGCAGATCGATTGTTTGCTGATCGCTTATTTTATGTGCCGTATGCGGCGAGTTGTCCAGCAAAGACCGTAATTCACGAGATGCCTGGCGGCTGGCATAATCTTCCAAACTGTCACCGCCGGTCAGCATAATCAAGACGATCAGGCTGGCCCAATATTCACCGACGGCCAAGGTCGCTACGATGGCTGTAATGGCCAAAATATCGACACCATATTTGCCGCTGCGGATGCTTTTAATCATGCCGATCAGCATGGAAATCGTGGTCAGGCCACCGGCCAGCAAGATCAGCCAGAAGGCGACAGTCCCGGCTGCAAAGACAAATTGGCTGATTAAGGCAATCACACCGATAATCAGCGCCAACATAAATTTTTTAAAATTGGTCACTTAACTCCCCTTAAGTTTCAAGACATATTAGCATATTGACCTGAGGCAAAAAATGAGAAAAAATCAGATTTGTTTGTGAAAAAAAGGTTCGATGCCGTCGGTGAGAGTCGAACTCACAAAAAAACAAGTCTCATGACTTGTTTTTCTTATGGATAAATCCGTCTTTTTTAAATGCGCGATAAGTGTTGATGGCACCGAAAAAAATCAGAAAGGCCGATGCAATGATCCCAGTCATGTATTTGCCCAACGTGCTCAGGACATCCGGCTGCTGTGAAAAAATCAGTAAATTCACCGTAAAGACCAGGAAGAGGGTTATAAAAATGTCAAGAATATCAAAGGCTAGATGCAGCCGCCGCCGGCGTTTTTCTTTTGTCACTTTGTCAGTCATTGCATTTCCTCCCTGATGCCACCAGTATAGTGCGACCCATATCAAAAATCAGCGCTGCATCTAATTCTGCCGCCGATTACCTATAATGAAGCAAAGGGGAAACAGCAGTCATGTTAAAAAGTAGGTTGGAAGCTTTCAGCGACGGCGTTTTTGCCATTATTATCACGATTATGGTCTTGGAATTGCGCGTGCCTGCTTCTGGTCAGTGGCAGGAGTTGTTTCAAACGCAATTTCTCGACACAATCAGCTCCTATTTTTTCAGTTTTCTATTTATCGCCAGCTTTTGGGTCAGCCACCACACGATTATCGCGCCGATTCAGATTGTCGATAAGACCTTGCTTTGGGTCAATGTCTTGATGCTTTTTCCGATCAGCCTGCTGCCTTTTGTCACCGCTTGGCACAGCAATTTCCCGACCATGGCCGCGCCGAATTTCAGCTATGTCTTCATCTACGTCTTATCGGTCTTGGGACTTTATATACTGGGCAAGACGGCCGTCAACCGTGTGAAACAGTCCGAACAGCAGCAGTGCCGGCAGACGAATCATGTCAGATTCTGGCTCGTTATTTTCGGAGTCGCAGCCTGTTTTTTGACGCTGCTGATACCGGAAATTGCCAGTTTTTCAGTACTGGGCGTGCTGCTGTTTTGGATCCTGCTTCCTTATATATACCGTCTTGTATACCGTCTTGTGGGGAAAGGGCACAACTAAAAAAGCACCGCGCTCACTTTATTAGTGGTCGATGCTGAACAACAATTTGTAACGGTAAATGATATCCGCTAATTCCTCACGGGAAACGTGATCTGCCACATCGTTATCGGTGACGTGACGAGCCTGCAGGTCTAAGGCAATCGTCTGATCCAATAAAATTTTGCCATGGACAGCTGAACTGCTGGTTAGGTGATAATACATTGGAAAATCTCGCTGAGTAGAACTGATTGGCGCCACGATTGTCATATTGCTTGTCTGGCAGACAAGGTCATTACTCAAAGCAATGGCAGGGCGCCGATTCATTTGTTCGTGCCCGCGGCTGGGATTGAAGTTCACGAAGAAAATATCACCTTGAGTCACCATGGCAATTCATTACCTTGAGATTCTCCCCAATCCAGTTCCTGATCGCGTTGATGGTCGTCTTGCCAATTAGCAAACAATTCATGAATATCACTAGCTTTTTCATCTGTTGGAGTCAGCACGATGGCATTGTTTTCAATCGTTACGGTCAAAGCTTGATTATCTTTCAGACCCAGTTGTGCGATTACTTGACTAGGAATTCTAGCCGCTTTAGAGTGGCCCCACTGGGAAATTTTGCTTTGTTCTTTAAGTGTTTTCATCTTCTTAGCCCCCCTGCATATCTATTAACTAAAGTATACACTATGTAGATACAATTGAGTTCGCTGAGGCCATTGTCATCACGGCCGATTGCAGAACGCGCAGTTTTTTGAAACCAAGATGCTCATATAAAAAACCAGCTGCTTCAGCTTTTTCGGATTGAACCAGGGTCATGGGTTTGCCGCTATCGGATATATACAAATATTGCCAAAGAAAAGCGATTAAATTTGTCGCAATAGATTGCTGTCTGAATGCCGGCGCCACAGCTACAAAAAGCAGGCGTGCCAATGTCTCTTCAATCTCGACGAGCGCGTATCCGCACAATTGCGTCTCTTGGTAGGCCAAAAAGAGGGGATGTTCAGATGAGATATTGGCAACGGCATCGTCATGAAACATTTGATGATGCAGGCTGAGCACTTCTTCTGCCTTTTTCTTTGGAAGCGGACTTTCATAAGCCTCAAAACGCAGACCGGATGGCCTCATGGCCACGGGGCAAACTTGCCAAATAGTCTGTCGAGTAAATGTAGCCTGATGGTTTTCCAGCCAATCAGTAAGCGCCGTGTTTGCCAATCTATAAAAGAAATTGATTTGTGCAGGAAAGTGCGAGACAGATTTTTTCAGATTTTCCGCCAGTGCCATTCTCGGGAAAACTGGTCTCTTAAAATATGGTCCCCAGACTTCGACGAACCATTGTTTGCCGACTGCATATTGATCCAAGACGAGCAGGCAGCCGTCTTGATCGACAACAGTCACATCCGAATCAGCTAAATCAAGCTGAATCTCGGGTGCATTATCAGCAACAAATTCAGTGTATTGATCTGGCCTTTGATTCATATCGGCGATGCGTTCCGCAATTGTTTTATTTGTCATGCAAGCTCATCTTTCCGTCCATAATCTCATAGATTTTATCAGCGAAAGGCATCAAACGCGTATCATGCGTGACGACCACGATGGCTTTGTCGCGCTGTTCGGCCAGTTCCTTAAAGAGTTGCCCGATTTTAACGACACGGTCTGAATCCAAAGCGGCACTGGGCTCGTCGGCCAGGATGACTTCCGGATTTGTGTAAACGGCTCTGGCGATCGCCACGCGCTGCCTTTGCCCGCCGGATAGCTGACCGGGATATTTGTTGACCAAATCTTCAATACCTAATTGGGCAAACAGTTCCTTTAGCTCTTCTGCATTCAGATTACCTTCCGGCTTGATCCGATCGACAAAAGCTAATTGCTCGCTAACTTTTAAATAGGGGACTAGGGCATAGGATTGCAAGACAAAACCAATATGAGCCAGTCTTAATTGATCGCTTTGCTTGCGGCTCAGCTGATTAATCGATTGGCCTTCGATTGAGACATCGCCCGAAGAAGCTGTCCGCAGACCACCGGCGATGGTTAAAAAGGTACTCTTGCCGGAACCTGAAGGACCGATAATCAACACCAATTGTCCTTTGTTGGCAGAAAAATTTATATCTTGTAAGACGTGAACAAGACTGCTGCCGGAACCGAAATAATGATTAACGTTTTTTAATTCAATTGCTGACATATTAACCTCCAATAACGCTGACTGGATCGATTTTCGCAATTTTTCTTGCTGGCAGCGCTGCACCGATAATTCCCATGACCACCAAGCCCAGGGTAATCAGCGACAACATGACGGGATTAAAGGAGAGCGGGACACCGAAAGGAATCAGGCTGGCTGTAATGGCTGTCAATAAGGCGCCACCAATGATACCCGCGACCATTAAGATCAGCGATTGGTTGATAATCGTGCTGACAAGTTTAGCCCCGGGGATGCCTTGTGCTCTAAGGACGGCATATGTTGGCAGAGCTTGAATCGTGAGAACATATAGGAAGACGGCAATCACGACCAATGAGATGACCATCAAAAATCCGATCATAAAGGCAAAAGTCGTGTTCTGCGCGGAATAGCCAGGTAACTTAGAGATGAAATAAGGGGTGCTGTATTGTTTTAAACCTTTAACTGCCGGCGCAAAGTCAGCTGTTTTGGAAATAATCGCACTTCCAGCTACTTGGCTGCCAGGGAAAGGACGCAGCTTTTTCCAAATTGCCATTTGTCCATAGACAATCGGCGCGATATTAAGCTTGGCATTTTTCGTAAAACCGACGATTGTATACTGGCTGGACGCGGAATTGAATTTGATTTTGTCTCCGATCTTGTAGCCCTCGGATTTAAATTGCTGATCGACAAGGACTTCGTGCTGATTGTGGAAACGGCGGCCGTTGCTGGCCACGAGGTTTTTTGCAATATATTGGCTTTTGTCGAGTCCGATAAACTGTGCCGATTCTTTTTCGCGATTACTGCTTTTAACAACGACTGCTGCTTGTCCGACAATTGCTTGGCTTTTCGTCAGGTTGGTTGCAGCGAGCTGTTTCTTTGTGATCGTGGATTGCGACAAATTCACATTAGCGTCGCGATTCAAGAGGACACTTTTTGTGTGCCAGGATTCGATTGCCTGCGTGTTCTCGCTCGCTAAGCCGTTTGCCAGTCCCGACAGAATAAAAATCAGGTAGCTAATTAGGACGATCATGGCCGTGATCAGCGTGTAGCGCAGTTTTTCGTGACGAATTTCCTTTAGAGCCAGATACATAATCATACCTCCTGTACACTTTGTGATTTCTGCCTTACCGCCTCATTTTACTCTTTAGTGGATTTTTGTTAGTGATTTTGCGTGATAATAAAAAGTATTGATGAGAAGGGGCGATCGTGATGATTAATCAAGTAAAACGAATTTGTATATCTGGTATTTTTTTCAACAATAAACAATCACGAGGTAATTTTTATATTGGTCAAACTAAGAAAAGCATCATCGGTCGAACTCACTCAAATTTACATGATGGGTTACGACGCATGGAGTGAGCATCAGTCAGTCGTAGCTTATTTACAGGAATGCCGTTCTTCGACTAAATATCAGCAGGGTACTTGGTGGGTTCTTGAAGAACAAGGCCAGCTGCTGAGTTCGTTAATTATTTATGAACTGTCTGATCACGTGTTAGGAATTGGGTCGGTCTCTACTGATCCAGCTTATCGGCATCAGGGCTATGCGACGACCATGCTCAGGCAATTTATGGCCGCCCATCCGGCATTTAATTTCTTTTTGTTCAGTGACATCGATCCATCTTTCTATAGACGATTGGGCTTTCAGGCTGTCAGTCAGGAAAATCAGTTTTATTCGGATACAACGTTGATGTGTTATCCTGAAGATTTTCATCCAGCAAAGGATCAGCTGCCAACTTATTTTTAGATTTGCAAACAGTCATAAAATCGCGCTCGATTAAATTCGGGGGTGTTTTTTATTTCTAGAATATCTGCTGAATGCTTACCATTAAGCACGTGAGGGTGAACCAGTTTATTCATTGGGAAAACAAATGAGAAAATTGAAAGGATCTTTGTTATTCATATTGATTGGTTCTTCGTTCCTCGCAAGGTACCTCGAGACTCATCCATTGACTGGTATAAAATTGCAGCGAATTTCTGGGATGACGCTAATTACCAAACTTGTGGTGTGATAGTTAGTAGTGGCTCGACTCACTAGTCTCATCGAGATCGTTATTATATCACGACTATAAAAGCGTTTACATTAACCTGTATAATAGAGGTGAGCTGCTCGCAAGTGACCAATGCGGTGGCTTCAACTCTGCAGTATTGATAACGAGAACGATTCACTTGAGAAAAAAAGGAACATCTTCATATATTACGTAACTCATCAAATTCACCGATTGGAGAACTATTATGAGATCAAAACATAAAGGACCAGCTTTTATGGACAATATGTTCAAAAAGTTTTTAAAAGTCACGATTGCATGTAGCCTGATTACAACAGGTGTTCTTGTTGCAGGAACAGTCTTTGTTGTCAAGAAAATTGACCAATCTGGAGACAAAATGCAAAAAAAAAAAGGACTCTATCAAGGATAGAGTCCTGGGCGCGGCAAATGTCCTAATGGGAAAAGCCAGCAGCAACATGCTTCAAGAAGATAAAGGCAAACTTCAACAAGCTGCAGGGAAAGCCAAGGATACCTTTTCTGATGTGAAAGATGAATTAGGCGACAAGGTCAACGACATTAAAAATAAATTTAATTGAGACGACGTCTTAGTTGCCTTAGTAAAAAAAGACCGACACGAGATCATTGGTCTTTTTTGTTAGTTGATCTTTTGGCTTTCTTTGAGAATCGAATAGCAGCTCTCTTCGTCTTAGCACACGTTTAATATATTTTAACTTTTTGGAAGAGAGCAAAATCAGCAGTGTGTGGGTCATCGCTTGGCAGGTATCCATTGGAGACGATATGGCCGCAAACTGGCAGTTTAACGAAGTGCCAGCTGATTTATAGTTAATTTAGGCCTTGAAAATAAAGCTCTATTTCTTTTTTTAGATTCGACTGGAGTGGCTTGATCCGCCAATGGTCGCTATTTAGTTCGCTGCCAACGCTGGCCACAAAATTTTTAAAGTTTTCTTGATGAGTCGCTGTTTCGAAATAATGCTGATGGGCTTTCTTCTCGGATTGCCAAGTGTTATCTGCATGTGATCGACGGCTGAATAAAGGTTTAGCCAAGTGATAGAGAGAACC
>NZ_JBDNNF010000010.1:0-5074 GCF_047725585.1 Oenococcus sp.
GGAGTACCGCCTGAATAACTATCGGTAAAATCGCCTAACTTACGCTTTTCCCAAGCTCCACTGAATCCTTGAAAACGCAATTCAGGAATATTTTTATTTTCTCCAACCATATTACTTAATTCCCTGCTTTGTTGCTGTTGCATCAATATTCGTTTTGACTAATTGAGCTTCCAAAGATTGAAAATCAACTAGATTTTCAGAAATTTCTTTATCAATATCTGCTAATTCATTTTTGACCTGCTCCAAATCAATTTCAGGTTCAGCTTCAAAGGTGTCAACATAGCGTGGGATGTTGAGATTGTAATCGTTACTTTTGATTTCATCCATCGAAGCAACATGCGCATATTTATCAACATCTTGGCGATTTTTGTAGGCATCAACAATCTTGTTAATATTAGCTTCAGCCAGACGGTTCTGGTTCTTGTCTTTTTCAAAATCTCGAGAAGCATCAATAAATAAGACATCATCAGTCGTTTTATGTTTCTTCAAAACCATAATGAGAGTCGGAATACCGGTCGAATGAAAAATATTCGCTGGTAAACCGATAATGGCATCAATACGATTATCTTCCAATAATTTCTGACGAATTTTGCCTTCAGCCGCACCACGAAATAAGACGCCATGAGGGAGCACAATCCCCATGGTTCCCTTTTCCTGCAAATGATAAAAGCCATGCAGCAAAAAAGCAAAGTCAGCCTTAGACTTCGGTGCCAGCACCCCATAATCCCTAAACCTAGGATCAGCTAGACGACTGTCACTATTGTTCCACTGAGCAGAGTATGGTGGATTCATCACGACAGCATCGAAAAGATAAGGTTCATCTGTTGGCCAGTCTTTCGATAAAGTATCGCCGTTATTTAAGTGCATATCTTCATAGGACACACCATGAAGCATTAAATTCATACGTGCCAAGTTAAAAGTGGTCGTGTTTAATTCTTGTCCATGATAACTGACCAGACTTGGATCAGCCACATGTTGGCCAACATTTAGTAACAAAGAACCAGAGCCAACTGCCGGATCATAAATACTGCGAATTTGGGCATCTCCAGAATCTCTCTTATAAGTCACAATCTGCGCGATAATATCAGATACTTGCCTGGGCGTATAAAATTCTCCCGCTTTTTTACCAGAATCACTAGCGAATTGGGCAATCAGATATTCATAGGCATCCCCTAAAACGTCCCCATTGTGTGCCGTCAAATCAATATTATTCAAAGCCAGCATCGTATCGCTGATAACTTGGTTGCGTTGTGACAAACTGCTGCCTAATTTATTACTAGTCAGATCAACATCCGCGAACAAACCGGCAAAATCCTGCGCAGAGCGTTGGCCGATCGTCGAATTTTCAAGGTCATGAAGTGCCTGGGCAAGATCATCAAGTGCGAACTTATGCATCCGGATTTTTTCAATCAAACTGGAATATAAAGCATCTGCTTCAATTGAATAGCCAAGGCTATTTTTGATATATTCAAGAGCTGAATCACGAATCGTCACACCACTCATCTGGAAATTCGGATCCATGTATTCTTGATAAGTCTTTTCAATATCTTGATCAATGCCGGCCCATTTGCCAAAAGTTGATAATACTTTTTCAGACAAGAATCGATAAAAAATCAGGCCTAACAAATAATTTTTATATTCCGAAGCATCCATTTTGCCTCGAAGCACATCAGCTGCACTCCACAGCGCTGACTCCAATGAACTTGCACGATTATTACTTTCCATACCTTCTCCTAAATTATTTTGTAAGATAAGCCGCTAAATCTTCAGTGATGAAGTTGCGCCAGGCGTTTTTGGCTTTAATCCGATAAATCGGTAGCGGTCCGTTAAACTGCAAACCTGCTGCATCTTGTTCTTGAGCTGCCTTGGCCTTGTCGACATCTGCAGACTCCGTTAATTCCTGCTCGTGTTCCCAGACATCACTGTCAATTGGATGTTCATTAGCCACTCGAAGCAATGCACTAGGTTTTAGACCCCATAAATAGGCAAAATGTTCTACTTTGTTTCTAATTTGTTCTTCCTCATATTCAGCATTTAGTTCTTTGGCGATTAAAGGCCGGACAGGCAAGCCCTTAGCGTGATTAATCTTATTTTCTGCTGACTGTTTTTGAGCATTTGCCCATTCAGCTCTTAGAACCTCGGCCTTCATAGGATGACCATCTTTAGCGAATTGATTGATTTTCTCCTGAATATCCGCTTCTGATTGAAGGTAGTCACTCATATTTTCTTGAGCTAATTCCTTATTCAGGTATTTTTGCTGCTGGTCTAGCCAATCTTGGATCAGATCTGTGATGTAATCATAGTCGACCAAAGTGACCGATCCGACAGAGAGCGAGAAATCCAAATTAGAAAGTGGATCGTCATCTGATGGTTGTGGCGGCAGTTCTGATTTAATCCGATTAAATTTACCAGCATAGTGTTGTACCTCATCTTCGACAAGTCCAAAATTTTTCTGACTATCTTCCCAAGTAAAATCGGTATACATGGAAAGCGAATTAAGCTGCGTATTCATTTTCCTGAAAGCTTTGACAAAGGCAACTTTATCGGCAGTGCCTTTCAAATCATCGACTGCGTCAGCTATTGGCGCGATGGTTTTTAACTCTGTGACTGTTTCTTTAAATTTGGCAACAGCTTTTGTATAGCTAGGACGTGTAACCAGATCAAAGGTGCCTTCCCCACT
This sequence comes from Oenococcus sp., assembly GCF_047725585.1. NCBI lineage: Bacteria > Bacillati > Bacillota > Bacilli > Lactobacillales > Lactobacillaceae > Oenococcus > Oenococcus sp. The sequence continues at coordinate 2,681 of NZ_JBDNNF010000010.1, forward strand.
GTAAAGCTTGTAGGCTTCTTCTTCGTTAGCTTCCATCGTTGCTGGCATACGGAAAGTAACAATCTGCCCTTCCTGTTTTAGTTCTTTATCCTGCAAACGATTTGTACGCGAATATGCTTGGATCAATTCTTGATGTTCCAAGACGCGATCTACAAAAAGTGTGTTCAGCCTTGGTGCATCAAATCCTGTCAAAAGACGTTTAACTACGATGACTAAATTAATTTCCTGATTCTTCGTCAGATGGGCATAAGAATCTTCACGCCGGGCCGCGCGTTTGGCAACGTCTTCGTTATATAAAGCCAAAGTATCTAGATCAAAATGCGTCCCGTATTGCTGGTTATAATCTTTTAGAACCGTAGACATTTGCTGACGATTGACATCACTTTGATCGTCATTCTCTGTCAAAGAATAAGTAATGGCGATTCTAGGCCAGTCAGGATCCGCTTCGTTTTGATACTCTGGATCGTTTTTCATAGCCTTAAACAACTGATAATATTGCTGAGCTAATTTGATCGAGCTAGTTGTTAAGATGGCGTTGAAATTGCCATGACCAAGACTCGTTTTCCGGGAACCGTTTTTCAAAATATAAGCCGCCACTTGGTGCCGATGCTCATCTTTTTCAAAATCTGTTTTGACTAAATATTTTTCTAATTCTAAATCAGTTAGTCTGCGTACCTGCTTTTTAACATTCATAAGGTCATTAGTCGTGACCGGCTGATTTTGCTGGAAGCGTTTTGCAGTTATCTTCTTTTTTTCTTCTTCAAAAGCTCGCTTGACTAATGTGTCTTTATTAATCGTGTTGACATGTTCCACATTAAAAGGCAGTACAGCTTGGTCTTCCAAGGCATCGCGAATGTTATATGTATGACAGACAGGACCGAAAAGTTCTTCAGTAGTGACAGCCAAGTCCCCTTTAATAGCTTTTTTATTCTCTAGGAAAATCGGAGTTCCTGTATATCCATACCAATTACTGTTATAAAAAGCCTCACGAATTTCTTTTTGCATCTTGCCGAACTGTGACCGATGTGCTTCATCGACAAAGAAAACAATTCTTTTTTCAAATAACTTTGCCCAGCGAGATTGTTTGCCTTCTTGGATAGACTCTTGTTGACGCTGCACAGCACGATGCATTTTTTGGATAGAGGCGATCAAAACTTTACTGTCGTTGCTCAATAACTTTTTGATTAAATCAGAGGTATTCTGCGCCTCGTTAACCTGCATATCATCATTAGCAGCATAGGCGGAAAAATTACTGGTTGTTTGTTCATCTAAATCTTTTCGATCAAGCAGAAAGATGACACGATCGACTGATGGATCTTGTGCTGCCAATTTAGCTGTCTTATATGAAGTCAATGTTTTTCCCGAGCCAGTCGTATGCCACACGAAACCATTTTTGTGTTCATGAATGCGTTCCATAACGGCTTGAATCGCATAAATTTGATAAGGACGCAACAGAATCAGGCTTTTTCTCTCTTCATCCATGACTGTGTATTCACTGACCAACTTGTGTGCCATGGGAATATTTAAGACTTGCTGGGTGAATTTCAGACCATCTTCAACTGGCTTGTTATCTCGTGTACGCCAATGAAAAATGAAAGAATCATTGAAATGTCCCGGCTCACAGTTAGCAAAATAGGCAGAGCTATCAGGACTCATAATGACAAACATTTGCAGTAAAGAATAGATACCTGTGTACTTGCTTTCCGCTGCATATTTTTTAATTTGAGTGAACGCTTGACCAAGTTCGACAGTTGATTTCTTGAACTCGAGTTGGATTAGAGGCAGACCGTTAATTAATAAAGTGACATCAAAACGACGATCCTGATCATCACCATTTACATTAGTTCCCTTGGGACGGATAGCCTGACGCACAATTTCATAACTGGACTTACCACCAGCTACATCAGCTTTCCAAAAAAGTTCGAGCGTCACTTTATCCAGCTGAGCATCATCACGCTCTATCACGATTTTACCGATACCATTTTCGGCAGCAAGCAATTGAGCAGCCTCATATGGCGTCTGAACCTCTATTGCTCTTTGGACACGACCAAATTCCTGGTCAGTTAATGGCTGACCCTGCAAAACAGCGTAATTGTTATTATTTATTTTTTCGCGTAGATTTGCCCAAAGCTTTTCAGGAGTCGCTTCATACAGATCTTTACGCTCGACCCACTGATTATGCCCAACAGTCAGCTGATTTACGACTTCTTTTTCAAAATCCAATTCAGCTTTCGTCTTATAGTTTGCCATTCTCTCCCCAAAATAAAATACTATTTTGATTATATAGTTTTTATCAGAAATCTAATACTCGGATTTTTGAATAGCAATTTTTTGATGTCTATTTATTAGTAAAAAAATACACGCCCCTATAAATCGAACTTGCTTTCCCCTCCC
>NZ_JBDNNF010000011.1:0-2277 GCF_047725585.1 Oenococcus sp.
ACTCGATACAGTAGATAATATTAATTTCAGGAGTAGACAAAACTACTCCTTTTGTGTTTTTATAACAGGCTGTGTCATTTTCAAAATCTGGAGAGTAAAATGGAAAAAATTAAAAAACAAAGGATCATTCTGACAGCTGTCTTGATCAGCTATTTCCTGATTATTATGAGTAATTCAGTGATCTTTACAGGAGTGGTAAACATCCAACGCGATCTATCACTATCAGCTAAAGCATTGCCATGGGTCAGCAACAGTTATTCATTAACTTTTGGCGGCCTACTGCTGTTAGCTGGCAGATTGGGAGACATTTTTGAGAAAAAACTGATTTTCATTATCGGGATTGTCGTCTTTGGTATCAGTTCCTTGCTGGTCGGGATTGCTAATACTAGTGGTTTGATGATCTTAGCGCGAGCTGTTCAAGGTATTGGTGCCTCGATTATCGCGCCGACTTCATTGGCGCTTCTGTTAGATACTTTTGCCGGTGCCGAACGGACAAAAGCAATCGCTCTTTATGGTGCAACAGCCGGCATCGGATCCAGTGTCGGACTCGTGGTGGGCGGCTTGTTTGCCAGCTTGTGGACTTGGCGGATTGGTTTTTTAATTAATTTTCCGATTGCTGCCGTATTGCTCTATCTCGTTTTGAAATACGTGTCGTCGCAAGCGCAGCACGAAGGCTCTAAAATTGATTTTGGCGGTAGTTTGTTGTCAATTTTGGCGGTAGCCAGTATCTTATATGCGATGACCGCTGACAGTAATCAGTTAATATTCTTAGCTATCGGCATCGTCTTATTAATTGCCTTTATTGTGTTAGAGAAAAAAATTTCAAGGCCGATTATGCCGATAACACTTTTTCAGGATCCGGAACGTATTGGCGCTTATATTGCACGATTTTTTTACATGGCCGCGATGATGAGTTTTTGGTTTTTCACACCGCAATTGATGCAGAACACAATGAACTTCACGCCTCTATGGGTCGGATTCGGCTTCTTTCCTATGACCATGGTCATGTATATTGTTGCAATGCGCCTGCCAATCATGACTGAAAAAATCGGCAATGCCCGTATTCTGCGTATCGGTATGGTATTAACGTTATTGGGTATGATTTGGGTTTGCTGCTTTCAAAGCGGTTTCGGTTACTGGTTTGGCATCGCCGCGCCAATGATTCTTGTTGGGGCCGGGCAAAGCATGGTAATCAGTCCTTTGACAGTTTCCGGCGTTGTCAGGACTCGCGGTGAAGAATCCGGTGCAGCTTCCGGATTAGTAAACGCCGTGCACCAAATTGGTGGTGCTGTCGGTTTGGCCTTAATCACACTATTAGCAGGAAGTATCGGTAATCAGGTTTTCCGTTATCGCATCTCAATGATTGTGGCCACTGTTTTGGTGGGCTTTGCATATATCGCGACGCTGCTGTTAGTGCGTATCGAAAAGAACGATTAAGAAGTTTTGATAGTATAGAGTTATCAAGTTGGTTTGTTGACACAGATCGACTCAATTAAAGGGAGAAAAAAATGAATATGTTAATACTAGCGGCTAACGGTGCGATCGCACGTTTGGTCGAAGAAAAAATCCTCAGTGATGCAAAATATAAAGACGTTCAGTTGACATTGTTTTTGCGCAATAAATCGCGTTTGAGCGACTTGGCTGATAATGCACGTGTGAAACTGGTTGAAGGCGACTTGTTGAACGCAAGCGACGTAAATGCCGCCGCTGCTGGCCAAGATTTGGTTTTCATCGCCTTTGGTGCGACTAGCAATCTTCAGATGACACAGAACGTCGTTGACGCAATGCAAGCAAATCAAGTTAAGCGTGTAGTCGAAATCAATGACCTAGGCATCTACGATGAGGTTCCTGGCAAGTTTGGTGCTTGGAACAAACAGATTATCGGTGCCGGTATCCAAGTTGGTTTCCAAGCCGATGCATTATTAGAAAAATCCGGTTTAGACTACACCACTTTGCGTTTACCTTGGTTGAATAACCGTGACGAAGTTAAATACGTGCTGACTGAAAAAGATGAAACCTTCCCAGGCACATCCGGTTCGCGTAAAAGCATCGCTGATGTCGTTTTGAGAATTGTTGCAGACCCATCTTTTGGCAGCAAAGCCAGCCTTGGTATTGCAGATCCAGCGACTGCCGGATTAGATAAACCCGTCTATTAAACAACAATTAGCTGCTATTTAAAAAACACCTGAGAATCTTTTAAAGAAATTCTCAGGTGTTTTATTTTCCCCCACACAAAAAGCAGGTTTCCCTGCTTGAGTTGACTGTGTGTTGTTTGTT